>DATFQI010000248.1:0-10422 GCA_035264365.1 Solirubrobacteraceae bacterium | reverse complement strand
CCGCGCGCCCTGGCGTCGGCGATCTGCTCGGCCAGGAACGCGTCGAGAGCGCGCCGGCGCATCACCGCGGCGTCGACGATCTCCCCGGCGAGGACCGGTACGGACTCCCGCAGCACCGTCACGGCGCCGTCGGGCGCGACGTGCTCGATCCGGACCTCGTCGTCCTGCGCGAACGTGACCGACCGCTCGGTCGAGCGGAAATCGCCGTCGCCCATGGTCGCGACGTGCGACGCCGACTCGCCCGACCACTCGCCCATCGAATGCGGGTGCGCGCGCACGAACGCCTTGACCGAGGCGGGCGCGCGGCGGTCCGAGTTGCCCTCGCGCAGCACCGGGTTGACCGCGCTGCCCTTCACCTTGTCGTAGGACTGCGGGTCGTCGTCGTAGTCGGGGATCGCGTGGCCCGCGTCCTGGAGCTCCTTGACGGCCGCCTTCAACTGCGGGATCGAGGCGCTGATGTTCGGCAGCTTGATGATGTTCGCGTCGGGCGTCTTGGCGAGCTCGCCGAGCTCGGCCAGCGCGTCGGGCTGGTGGCCGAACTGGGCCAGGATGCGCCCGGCGAGGGAGATGTCGCGCAGCTCGACATCGACCCCGGCCTTGCCTGCGAACGCCTCGATGATCGGCAGGAACGAGTGCGTCGCGAGCGCCGGCGCCTCGTCCGTGTACGTGTAGATCAGCTTCATGCGGCCGCCCACGGTACCGACCGGCACCCAGCCCGCGGGCTAGCCGGCGAGCGGGACGCGCGCGCGGATGCGGGTGCCCTCGCCGGGCGGGCTGTGCACCTCGAGCTCGCCGCCGAGCACCTCGAGGCGGTCGGCCAGGCCGAGCAGCCCGGTGCCCTTGGCGGGGTCGGCGCCGCCGACCCCGTCGTCGGCGACCTCCATCTGCAGGTGGCCGTCCGCGCGCGAGACCGTGATCGTGACGTCGCAGGCCTGCCCGTAGCGCGAGGCGTTCGTCAGGCACTCGGCGACGACGAAGTAGGCGGCCGCGGCGATCTCGTCCGGCAGCTCGTCCGGGCAGATGTCGAGCGTCACGCACAGCGCGGAGGCGCTGGAGAGCGACTCGATCGCGGCCGGCAGCCCGCGCTCGGCCAGCGCGACCGGGTGCAGGCCCCGCGCGAGCTCGCGCAGCTCGGCATGCGCCGCGGACAGCTCCTGCTCGGCGGTCTCGAGCAGCTTCTCGGCCGCTTCGGGCTTGCGCCGCGCGACCTTGAGCAGGTTGGAGACGGCCAGCAGCCGCTGCTGCGCGCCGTCGTGGAGGTCGCGGCCGACGCGCCGGCGCTCGGCGTCGGCGGCCTCGACCACGCGGGCGCGCGAGGCCTGCAGGGCGCGCGCCTGGATCCGCCGCTCCAGCTCGGCGCCCGCCCGCGCGGCGAAGATCTTCAGCACCGCGACGTCCTCGGGCTCGGCCTCCATCCGGTAGGCGTCGAGGACGGCGAGGTGGCCGAGGTACGTGTTGTCGGACCCGCGCAGGCAGACCGCGAGGTAGCTCTCCAGCCCCATCTCGACCGCGCCGCGATCCTCGGGGAAGTGCTCGACGAGCCCCTCGGGGAACGACACGAGCGTCTGCCCGGGCACGAGCGCGCACGGCTGCCCGGCGGTGTCGTACTCGAACGGCTCCTCGATCGGCGTGCCGTCGTACCAGCCCGCAGCGACCCTCACGTGCACGCCGGTCGGATCGGTCGCCTCGCCCACCAGCACGAGCTTGGCCGCGAGCGCCTCGGCGACGCTGCGCACGAGCCCGCGCAGGAACGCGTCGCCGACCTCGCCGGCGGTGCCCTCCGCGACCGCCCGGAGCAGTTCCGGGCCGCGGAGGCGAGCTCTCTCGAACGTCGCCACCGCGGCCGATTTTACCTCAGGCCGTCGCTCTGGCCGGAACGATGTTCTGGTTGCCGCGGAAGACGTTGTCCGGATCCCACGTCGTCTTGATCGCGGCGAGCCGGTCGTAGCTGTCACCGAAGCTCGCCCGCACCCGGTCGTGGCCCTCGTCGCCCACGAAGTTCAGGTACGTGGCGCCCGTCCGGTAGTCGGCGAACGCCTCGCGCGCCTCGTGGCCCCAGCCGACGTGCTCCGCGTCGCGCTCGGCGCCCTCCCAGACGCAGAACGGGTGCACGACCCAGGCGGCGCCACGCTGCAGCGGCGTGTTGCCGGCGTTGGCGTCGACGGCGTGACCCCAGGCGACCGCGAGCGACTGCGTGAACGAGCGCGGCATCCGCAGCGAGTACTCGCAGTAGCGGTCGATCGCGCCGTCGGGGAAGCCGGTCAGATACTCCGCGGTCCACCAGTTGCGCTTGCCGGGCGGGTCGTCGATCATCGACTGCATCTCGGCGTAGGGGATCTCGCCGAACAGGTTCACGATCGGCGGCGCGACCTCGAGCACCTCGCGCAGCTCGCGGGCGCCCTCGTCGGGCGGCCCGGCCCAGAGCCCGGCGAACCCGCAGACCAGCTTCCCGTGCCACTCCTCCGGCACGAACGGCTCCGGCGGTGCGGTGATGTAGGCGAGCGCGAGTCCCGCCTCTGCCGGGCCTGGGCTGTAGTAGTCGCGCAGCGCGCGGGCGATCGTGGGGCCGTGCGCGGGGTCGTAGACGGCGAGGCCGCCGTAGACCATCGGGCCGAGCTCGTGCAAGCGCAGCTCCAGGCTCGTCACGACGCCGAAGTTTCCGCCGCCGCCGCGGTGCGCCCACAGCAGCTCGGGGTTCTCGTCCTCCGTGGCGATGACCGTCTCACCATCGGCGGCGACGAGCTCGATGCCGGTGAGGTTGTCGCAGGCGAGCCCGTGCTTGCGCTCGATCCACCCCGAGCCGCCGCCGAGCGTGAAGCCGGCGACGCCTGTCGTCGAGACGCGCCCGCCGGTCGTCGCGAGCCCGTACTGCTGCGTGCGGCGGTCCAGCTCGCTCCACAGGGCGCCGGCGCCGACGCGGACCGTGCGGCGGCGCGCGTCGACCTCGAGCGAGGTCATGGACCGCACGTCGATCACCACCCCGTCGTCGACGAGCGACATCCCGGCGACGCTGTGCCCGCCGGCGCGAACGGCGATCGGCAACCCGCGGTCGCGCGCGTAGGCGAGGGCGAGCGCGACGTCATCGCTGCTCTCGCACATGGCGATCAACGCGGGCCGCCTGTCGACCATCGCGTTGAAGACGGCCCGAGCCTCGTCGTAGCGGGTGTCGTCCGCGGCGATCTGCTCGCCGGCGAAGCCCCGAATCGGTCCCATCTCTCACCTCCGGTGGCGGTCCGTCCGACCCTACGCCCGCCACGGGCGCGAAGGCAAGCGCTCAGATGAGCGCCTCCGCGCGAAGGGCGCTCCATAAGGGCCTCGACGTCCTCCGACGGCGTCCCGCCCGCGGGCAGCACGAGCACGAACGAGCGCGGGAGGCGAGGCCGTCGACGGGCGGCATCGCCGACTGCGGCTCTTGAGCACGCGCCGGGAGAGCAGCACGGGCACCGCGCGCTCGAGCGCCTCGCGCTTGGCCGCCGCGGGCGTGGCGACTTCGGCGAGCGGCCGGGCGAGCGCGAGGCCGCGCCGGCGCAGCACGGCCTCGACGGTCCAGCGCGCGTTGGAGGCCGGGTCGCGCACGATCATCGGCGTTCGCAGGAAGTCGGCCTGCGGGATCCGCGCGAGGCGCGACCACGGGTGGCCGGGCGGCACGCCGCAGACGATCTCGTCCTCGGCGAGCACGATCTGGCGAACGGCGGGATTCGGAGTCGCGCCGGGGCGGCTCGCGGCGACGCCGAGGTCGGCGCGCCCGTCGCCGATCAGCCCGCGCACGACCTGGCTGTTGGCCGCGACCAGCTCGATCGCGGGGCCGCGCTCCTCGGAGACGGCGGCGGGCACGTCGGCATGGGCGGCCACGCCACGGGCGCTGCGCCCGCGACGGCCCCGGCGCCGGCGAGCGGTGCCGCGGACGTCAACGTCACGCTCGGCGACATGTACGTCAAGGCCGACACGTCGACCGTCGACGCCGGCAAGGTCACCTTCACCGTCAAGAACGAGCGCGCGCCGGGTGCACGGGATGGCGATGGCGCTGACGCCGGTCTCCGCCCCGGGCGGCATGCTCGAGGACGCCGGCCTCCTGGCCAAGGGCACGGAGCTCGCGGCGGGCGCGACCGACTCGATCCGCTGACCTCGAGCCCGGCGCCTACGAGCTGGCCTGCTTCCTCCCCGGCCACTACGCGGCTGGCCAGAAGCTCGCGTTCGAGGTCCGCTGACCACCGCGGGGCAAGCCCGCAACCTGCGGCGCCCTCCGGGGCGCCGCTTCTATTTGGGCGGCAGGCTGCGCGCCACGGCCGCGCCGCGGCCGATCCAGGCGCCGAGCTGCTCGTCGGTCTCCACGCCCTCCGGCGCCACGACGACCATGCCCTTCATCGGCCGCTCGCCCATCATCGGCGCGCTCGCGTGCGGCTCGGAAGCGGCGGCCTCGGCCTGCTCGCCGAGCCGCACCATCAGCCCGTCCTTCATCAGGCCGACCGCCATGTTGCCGTCGAGCATCCAGGCGATTCCGCCGAACATCTTGCGCTGGGTCAGGCCGGATTCGCCATCGAGGTGCGCGCGGACCCGGTCCGCGAGTACCTCGTCATAGGCCACTGACGATCACCTCGACGTCGTCGCGCACCTTCAGCGCGCCCATCAGCCCGCGGTAGGGCTTGATCCCCCACTCGCTCTGGACGAGAGTGGCGCGGCCGCCGTCGGGCGTCCGCTCGATCGTGACCGGCCGCGTGGCGCCGGCCATGGTGAGCTCACCGCCGTCGGCCGTGCCGCGGAACTCGATCGGCGAGCTCCCGAGCACCTTCTGGTCGATGTTCTTGAGGATCTCGCGCCGGTCACGGTCCGACAGCGGCTTCGCCCCGCGCAGGCCCTCGCGGATCTCCAGCGAGCGGGGGTCCGCGCTGAGCTCGATCGCCCCGTCGTCGCCGATCTTCGCGCTCCAGCGCCCGACCACCATGATCAGGTCGTGACCGACCTTGGCGGCGACGCCGTCGCGGTACGTCTTGACGGTCAGCGTCGCGTCTGCGGGCCCGACCTCGCGCACGAGCCGATCGTACCCGCCGATGACTCCGGCGGCCAGGGGCGGTCTAATCCCGTGACACCGAACGAGAGGAGACCGACATGCTCGGCGAGAGCAAGGCGTTCAGCGGGTTCGCGGTCGACGACATCGAGGCGGCGCGCGGCTTCTACGGCGACGTCCTCGGCCTGACGGTCACCGAGGAGAACGGCATGCTGACGCTCCAGCTGGCGGGCGACCGGCCGACGCTGGTCTACCCGAAGCAGGACCACCAGCCGGCGACCTACACGATCCTCAACTTCCCCGTGGACGACATCGACGCGGCCGCCGAGGGCCTGATGGAGCGCGGCATCGCGTTCGAGATCTACGAGGGCGCCTCACAGGACGAGAAGGGGGTCATGCGCGAGTACGGCCCGCCGATCGCGTGGTTCCGGGACCCCGCCGGCAATATCTTGTCCATCATTCAGCTGAGCTGAGCCCGTAGGGTCTCTCCCAAGAGCACCACGACCCCCGGGGAGGGAGTTGCAGATGCACCGAGCACTGCTCACACTGCTCGCCGCCGCCGTGCTGGCGGCGGCGCTGCCGGCGGCCGCGAACGCCGACGCCGACGCGCGCTTCGCGACGTTCAACGCGTCGCTGAACCGCGGCGCACCAGGCCAGCTGGTCGCCGACCTGTCGAACCCGTCCGCCGACACCGTCGGCGTGCGCCAGGCGAAGAACGTCGCCGAGGTGATCCAGCGCGCCGCGCCGGACGTGCTGCTGATCAACGAGTTCGACTTCGTCGCCGGCGGCACCGCCGCGCGGCTGTTCCGCGACAACTTCCTGGCGGTGCCGCAGAACGGCGCGCCGGCCGGGAACTACCCGTACTTCTACGTCGCCCCGGTCAATACCGGCGTGCCCTCGGGCTTCGACCTCGACAACAGCGGGGACACGAACCCCAACGACGCCGGCAACGACGCCTGGGGCTTCGGCCTGTTCCCCGGCCAGTTCGGGATGGTCGTCTACTCCAAGCACCCGATCGACGCGGCCGGCGTGCGCACGTTCCAGGACTTCCTCTGGAAGGACATGCCGGGTTCGCGGATCCCGCAGCCGTTCTACTCGCCCGAGGAGGTCGCGGCGTTCCCGCTGTCGTCGAAGAGCCACTGGGACGTGCCGGTGCAGATCGGCAAGCGCACCGTGCACTTCCTCGTCAGCCACCCGACACCGCCGGTCTTCGACGGCCCGGAGGACCGCAACGGGCTGCGCAACGCGGACGAGATCCGCTTCTGGGCGGACTACGTGACGCCCGGGCGGGGCGGCTACATCTACGACGACGAGGGCGGGCGCGGCGGCCTGCATCCGTCGGCGCTGTTCGTGGTCGCCGGTGACCAGAACTCCGATCCGCTCGACGGCGACAGCCTGCGCGACGCGAACGGGAACCCGATCGCCATCCAGCCGCTGCTCAACAGTCCGCGGGTGAACGACAAGACCACGCCCTCGAGCGCCGGCGCGGCCGAGGCGACCGCCCTGCAGGGCGGGGCCAACGCGACGCACCTCGGCGACCCGAAGTACGACACGGCGGACTTCTCGGACACCGCGCCGGGCAACCTGCGCGCCGACTACGTGCTGCCGAGCCGCCAGATCAAGATCAGCGACTCGGCGGTCTTCTGGCCGGTCCGCTCGGATCCGCTGTCGCGGCTGACGGGCGTCTTCGACGGCGCGACCTGGGGGGCGGTCGGCGGCTTCCCGACCTCCGACCACCGGATGGTCTGGGCCGACCTGGACCTGCCGGGCGTGCGCTGAGCGCTTGCGGCGAGGTCGCGCGACGGGGAGGATGAGGCCATGGGTTGCTTCGTCCTCCTCTTCGCGCTGATCTCGCCGCGCCTGGCGATCATCGCCACCTGGCTGTTCTCGGACGTCCTCGAACGCACCTACGACGCGTGGCTCGTGCCCGTGATCGGGTTCTTCATCCTGCCCTGGACGACGCTCGCGTGGGCGTGGATGTACGACTCCGGCCCGGGCCTGCGCGTGGACGGGCTCGAGTGGATCGTCGTGGGCGTCGCGGTGCTGTGCGACCTCGGGTCGCTGTTCGGCGGGGCCAGCCGGCGCTAGCCGACCCGCTCGCGCAGGACGAACTTCTGGATCTTGCCGGTGCCCGTCTTGGGCAGCTCGTCGACGACCTCGATCCGCTTCGGGACCTTGAAGCGCGCGAGCCGGCCGCGGGCGAACTCCTGCAGCTCCTCCTGCTCGGGCGACTCGCCGCCGGCCGCCGTGACGAAGGCGACCGGCACCTCGCCCCAGCGCTCGTCCGGTGCCGCCACGACCGCGACCTCGGACACCGACGGGTGCGCCGCCAGCGCCTGCTCGACCTCGATCGTGGCGATGTTCTCGCCGCCGGAGATGATCACGTCCTTGAGGCGGTCGCGCAGCTCGACGTAGCCGTCCGGGTGCACGACGCCGAGGTCGCCGGAGTGGAACCAGCCGCCCTTGAAGGCCTCCGCCGTCGCCTCCTCGTCGCGGTAGTAGCCCGTCATCACGTTGTCGCCGCGCATGCAGACCTCGCCGAGGGTCTCGCCGTCGGCCGGCACGTCGTTGAGGTCGGAGTCGACCACGCGCATCCGCTCGGAGACGATCGTGCCGACGCCCTGGCGGGCGCGCAACGCGGCCTGCTCGTCGTCCGGGAGCTCGTCCCAGTCGGGATTCCAGGCGCACACGGCGATCGGCCCGTAGGTCTCGGTCAGGCCGTAGAGGTGGGTGACGTGGAGGTTCAGCGTGGCGGCCTTCTCGAGCAGCGCGGGGGCCGGCGGGGCGCCGCCGACGAACACGTGCGCGGGCTCGTCCAGCGGCGCCGCCTCCTGCGCGGAGACGATCGTCGTGAGGACGGTCGGGGCGGCGCACAGGTGGGTGACGCCTTCGGAGCTGAGCGCGCGCCAGATCGGCGCCGCCTCCACCTTCGGCAGGCAGACGTGCTTGGCGCCGGCCGCGGTCACCGCCCACGTGTACGCCCAGCCGTTGCAGTGGAACATCGGCAGCGTCCACAGGTACGAGCTGCGCGGGGTCAGCCCGGCCTCGGGGATCACGCCGAGCGAGTGCAGGTAGGCGCCGCGGTGCGTGGTCATCACGCCCTTCGGCCGGCCCGTGGTGCCCGACGTGTAGTTGATCGAGAGCAGGGCGCGCTCGTCCTCGGGTCGCCCCAGGTCGACCGCTTCGGCGGCCTCGATCAGCGGCTCGTGGTCGGTGATCGTCTCCGGCCCGTCGACCAGCTCCGCCAGCTCCGGATCCGCGAACACCAGCCGCGCGCCGGAGTGCTCGAGGATGTAGGCGTAGTCGTCGGCGGTGAGCCGCGTGTTGAGCGGCACCAGCACCGCGCCGATCCCCGGCACGGCGTAGTGCAGCTCGAGCAGCGCGTGCACGTTCGGCAGCAGCGCCGCGACGCGGTCGCCGGGCTCCACGCCCAGCTCCCGCAGGGCGCCGGCCAGCCGCCGGATCCGCTCGTGGTGCTCGGCGTAGGTGAACGCGCGCTCGCCGGAGACCACCGCCGGCCGCTGCGCCCACACCTGCGCGCTGCGCTCCAGGAACCGCAGCGGGGTGAGCACGGACTCGGCGACGTCGTGGCCCATGCCTCCCGCGTACCCTCAGCGCGCCCGGATGAGCCCCGCGCAGCGCTCCGGGTCGTCGAGGAAGGGCGCGTGGCCGCCGGGGAGCACCTCGACGGCGGCGTCGGGCATGACCGCGGCGGCCCGCTCGACCACCGACGGCGGGCCGTAGACGTCGGTGTCGCCCATCACGAACAGCACCGGCGCCGCGATCGCTCGGAGCTCGTCGTCCGAGAACAGGTTCTCGGGAGCGGCCCGGCCCTTCCGCAGGCCCAGGTTGAGGTGGGAGTACATCGCCTCGTCCCAGCCAGGCTTGCTCATCCCCGTGCGCACGACGTCGAAGTACGAGTCCGGCAGCCGCCGGACGAGCTCCTTGCCCATAGCCCCGCGCATCGCGCGCCGGGCCGCGGCAGCCGAGCGGGGCGCCGGCACGCGGCGCGCGAGCGCCCGGATGCCCGGCGTCGTCATCGCGCGGAAGTACGAATCGGCCTTCATGCCGGGCAGCGACACGGCCGGGATTCCGAGCGCGACCACGCCGCGGACTCGCTCCGGGTGCTCCAGCGCGAGGTTGAGCGCCCACATCGCCCCGAGCGACGTGCCGGCGACCGTTGCCCGGTCGAGCCCGAGCGCGTCCATGAACGAGACGAGCTGCGCCACGGCATGCCGGCGCAGCGGGCGCCACGAGTACTCGTGGCGATCGCTGAGGCCGAATCCCGGCAGGTCGACCGCGTGCACACCGCGGTCGCCGAGGTGGGCGAGCATCGGCGTCCAGGTCGGTGCGGACATGCCGCTGCCGTGCACGAGCAGCACCGGCTCGCCGCTGCCCGAGCCCAGTACGCGGGCCGTGAGGGCGGGGTCGGCGAGCCGCACGTACCGGCTCTCCGCCGTGACGCCGTACTCCGCCAGCAGCGCACGCTCGGCGGCCTCGAACTCGGTTGTGGCGGGCTCTGACATGTCAGCGATTCTGAACCGAACCGGCGCGGGTGGCGAGCCGCACCTCCGGCGAGGAGGACCGTACCCGCGCTCGCCGGTACACCGCTGCCGACTGGCCTGTCTGCCCCCACCCGGGAATAAGTCCGGCTTGAAAGGGTTCATCACAACGAGGAGACGTGATGAACCCCCAGCTCAACACCCAGCGCACCAACCGCCCGTCGCACACCTTCGCGACCCCGATCGTCCACGAGCAGCCCCGGCCCGTCCCGACCGGGTTCGGCAGCTCGGCCTGGTGATCAGGCCGGCTCCTGCTCCGTGAACGTCTGGTCCAGCGTGCCGGACTCGTGCACGGAGACCACCAGCAGCGGCTCGTCGCCGATATTGCGGAAGCCGTGCGGCGTCTCCGGCGGCACCACGATCACGGTGTCGGGCTCCGCTTCGACGACCTGATCGCCGGCCGTCCAGCGGCCCTTCCCACGCAGGAGCACGAAGGTCTCGGTGTACGGATGGGTGTGCAAGTGCACGAACCCGCCGGGGGGCGTCTTGACGACGAACATCGACGTGTCCGTGCCCGCACGCTTGCCGCCCTCCCAGAGCGCGGCCGTCGGGCTGAAGGCGATCTCGGCGAGATCGAGCGTCGTGAAGCGAGGGGTCATGGGGCCCACCGTTTCAGGCCGGGCTGCGCGGCGCAATAGCCTTCGGGGCTTGGCGGACTACCTCCACGATCTGCAGTTCGGGGTGTTCATCCCGCCGCTGGCCGAGCAGGCCGACGCGGTCGTCGAGCTGGCCGAGCTGGCCGAGGTCTCCGGCCTGGATCTCGTGACCTTCCAGGACCACCCGTACCAGCCCCGGTTCCTGGATACGTGGACGCTGCTGTCGGTGATCGCGGCGAAGACGTCGACCGTCCGGCTC
>DATFQI010000247.1:0-15792 GCA_035264365.1 Solirubrobacteraceae bacterium | reverse complement strand
GTCATGAACGAGACGAACTCCTCGGCCTCGTCCGGGCAGGCGCCGATGAACAGCGCCTCCAGCGTCAGGCTCGAGTCGCGGATCCAGGAGAATCGGTAGTCCCAGTTGCGCTCGCCGCCGACGGTCTCCGGGAGCGACGTTGTAGGGGCGGCGACGATCGCGCCCGTCGGACGGTAGGTGAGGCCCTTCAGCACGCGGGCGCTGTGGCGGACCAGCTCGCGGTGGGGGCCGCTGTATACGTCGTGCTCGGCCTCCCAGGAGCGCCACGCCGCGACGGTGTCATCGATGCGGCCACGAACCGCTTCGGCCGCGGTGGCGTCGGGCGCCATGCGGTCCTCAGCCGACGCCCACCGCAGCGCGAAGCCGTGCGCATCGCCGGCGCGCACGCGGAAGGCCGCGCGCATCGTGGCGTCCTCGACCTCCAGCGGCACCGAGGAGCGCACGGACACGCGGCCGGCGCCGAACGTGCGCGCGCCGCCGTCCTCGAGCCGGACCAGCGGCCGGATCAGCCCGTACTCGGGCCGCGGGGCGAGCTCCATGACCAGCTCGACGTCGCCCTCGACGCCCTCGACCGCGCGCAGCAGCTCGTGCGGCGCGTCGAACCCGAGGTCATGGCCGCGCTGCCCCTCGGCGGCCGCCATCACGTCGATCAGCCGGACCGTCCCGCTGCCGGTGCTGAAGGTCGTCTCGATCGCCAGCGACCCGGGGACGTAGCGGCGCTTGACGTCGAACTCCTCCGCCGGCCGGATCGACCAGTGGCCGGCGTCGGGGTCGAGCAGCCGGGCGAAGATCGCCGCGCTGTCGTAGCGCGGCATGCACAGCCAGTCGATCGAGCCCGCGCGATCCACCAGCGCGGAGCCGTTGCAGTCGGCCAGCAGGCCGTAGTCGGCGATCGGCGTCGAGGCGCCCGCCGTCGGGAGGGTGGGGTGCGGCATCACGGAGCTCATGCCGCTGCAGTCCAAGGACTCCCGTAGCCGTTACAAACTTGCCGATCGTTCAGGCGGCAGCTGGCCGACCGCGATCGAGAAGCTCGCGGTGAACTCATCGGCGGCCCGGCGAAGACCGGCGCCGCTGCGCAGCGCGTTCGTCGGAGCGGTCATGGGCTCGAAGCAGATGAAATCCTCGCCGCGTGGCGAGAACACCTGCGCGGCGGGGTACCCGGACTCGAGCTCGACGGTGATCGTCCGGCCCCCGCCGGAGACCGAGAAGGCCGAGCGGGATCCCAGGCCGTCGTAGCCGTCGTCGAAGTCGCGGTCATCGAGCCCGAACCGTGTGGCGGGTTGCCGCTCACCCGCGCCGGTCGGGATCCCGCACGGATCGAGGATCAGCCGGCGCCGCGGCGGCAGCGTCACCTGCCATCCAGCACGCGGGACGTCGGGCAGGCGGAGGTAAGGATGAAAGCCGAACGCGATCGGCACCGCTGCAGCGCTCGTCGGCCGGACCGTCGTCACGATGCGCAACCGGGCGACCGACAGCGACGCCTCGATCTCGAGCGTGTGCGGGAACGGGAAGGCGGCCAGCAGCTCGGGGTGGGCGCCGAAGTCGAGCATGGCGCGGATCCGGGTCTCGTCCTGAGATGTCGTCCGCCAATGCGGCGATGCATGCAACAGGCCGTGGATCGGAAGTCCGTGCTCCTCGCAATGAACGAGCGGCGGCCCGAAGGGCAACCTGACGTCGCGCCCGTCGAGCATGTAGTCGTGTCCCGCCAGGCGGTTGGCCCATGGGTACAGGAGCGGCACCCCCATCACGGCTCCGGTGCGAGCGTAGGCAAGCAGGCCCGCCTGACGGTCGAGCAGCTCCTCGCCTTCATGCCGGAGCGACACGCCGGCCATGCCGAGCGCCGGCGCGAACTGCGCCTGCAGCGTGCCCGCCGACAACGTCACGGTGTCGATGCTCTCCAGCTCACGCGAGTCCACGCCGTCCGGTCTCCGGTCGGCGCGATCCGTTACGGCGCGCGGGTGTCGAAGCGATCCCACGGCCACGGGTTCGCGCTGCCGTAGCGCTCGATCACGGGTCCGGCAGGTGCAGCCGCCGCGCCGAGGACGCCGGCGCCGATACGCAGGATCCTCGCCGGGAAGATCCGTGCGAACGGGTCGTCGTTGAGCCGTGCCACGCCCATGCCGCGCGCGACCGTGATGGCACCTTCGAAGTGCGATGCGTCGCGCATCAGCGTGGACAGTGCGTCCTGGGGTGGCTCGGCGAGCACGCGCCGCCGCGCCTGCTGGACGGCGAGGTCGTCGAAGGGGAGCCGCGCGCCGTCCGGCGGTAGGACGAGCGAGACCCAGCCGGGCCCGCCGTCGACGTCGACGAGCCGGTCGTCGACCCGGCGCGCCGCGCGGGCCGGCTTCACGTGCTGGCGCCATGCCGCGAGCCAGCCCGCCGGACTGCCGTCGGCCTCGTACGCCCGGGCCTGTGCGGTCGCGTCGGTTGCCGGCGACTCGAGCAGTGCCAGCCAGCAGCGGGTCATGCGGCGGGCGCCGCCCAGTCGGCGCGGACCGCGGTGGAGATCTCCCGCATGTCGCGCCGCAGCTCCTCGGTGGTCGGGCGGCCCCAAAACCAGTACCCGTCGTACGCGCGGTGGATGGTGAGGTCGGGGAAGAGGGTGAACACCGCGGGGAGGTACGGGTCGTTGAGCGTGTCGGTCGTCTCGCGCAGGCCGAGCTCGGCCTGGGCGGTGCGGTCGGTGTCGGACAGGAACGTCCATCGTGCGCCGAGTCCGGCGCGGAACGCGGCCGAGACCGCGGGCGTGTCGACGCTTACGGACACGATGCGCGAGTAGGCGACCTCCGCCTCGTCCTGCAGCGCGATCAGACGGCGGAAGAACGCCTGTTCCTTCGGGCACCACCAGCCGCGGAAGAACTGCAACACGACCGGGTCGCCGCCGACGAGCACCGCGAGGCGGCGGCGGTTGCCCGCGTGGTCGTCGAGCTCGATGTCCGGGAACGGCCGACCGGGGGAGAGGTCGATGGTCATGCACCACCGTCCCGGCTCGGGACGTGACGTTACGCGTAACGTCGGCGGAGATTCCGGGACAGACGGGCATCATGACCACGCCGCGCGTCACAGAGATCCCGATCGCGATGGCCCCGATCGAGCCCGATTCGTTCATCGACGTCACCTCCCGCGCGTCTGTGGTGCAGCGCCGGGTCACCGAGCGCGAGGACCACGAGCGCCGTATGGACCTCGTCCGGCACACTATGCGAATGCGAGCCGCCCGCTCTCCCGCGCCGGATCAGCCTGCGACGAGAAGCGACATGATCGCTGCCGATCCGAACCGGGTCTGAGCCTCGCGGCCGGGGCAGAACCTCGTGAACCGTCACTGCCGTGACAGGAGTCGTTCGCATGCCTCGGCGCCGGGGCAGAGCTTTCGCGGCGGGCGCGGGTCGACACGTGACCGCTTCTTCCCCCGCGGGACGGCGTCGCGCCGGCTCTCCTCCACGGCGCGGCGCCGCACCGCCGCGCGCCGCTCCGCGCAGGGTGGCGGCCGCCGCCCTGCCGGCATGACGGCGCTATAGCTGCGCGCGAATGCCGGGTTCGTGCTGGAGCGGGCCGAGTGCTTGAGGCGCTCGCCGACCGCTGAGGGATCGCACGTCCGCCTCTCGTGGCGCATAGGTGTTCCGCGTTCGAGTGGCCGAGCACGCGTAACACCAAGTGGCGCTACTCGCTCATGAACTTGGGCCATGATCCTCTGAAGCGTTGAGCCCAGTGCCGTAGATGTTCGTAGGGAGGCTCCAGCCGGGAAGGACCCAGGGATGGGCACGCTTGCCGAATCCGTCGTCGGACGCGACGGAGCCGAACGCAACGAGACCGACCTCGAACGCTGCGATCGCAACCTCGTAGAGCTCTTGCAAGAGGTTCGGGTCGTGCAGACGGGCGTGCAGGTCTTGTTCGCGTTTCTCCTGACCGCTCCGTTGGCGGCGCGGTTCCCAGAGCTTTCGGACTTCCAGCGGTTGACCTACTTCGCGACGTTGATCGCGACCGGCACCGCCACGATCCTGCTGATCGCACCGACCGCATACCACCGGATCCTGTTCCGCCTCGGCGACAAGGAGCACCTCGTGGTCGTGGCGAATCGGTTCACGCTCGCCGGCTTGACGGCTGTCGCACTCGCGATCGTCGGCGCGCTGCTCCTGGTGACGGATCTGCTCTTCCGGGGCAGCGGGATGGTCGTCGCCACGACGGGGCTTGCCGCGCTCGCGTGCGTGATCTTCTGGTGCGCGGCGCCGTTGTCACGCCGGTATCGAATCCGCCGGTCGCAGCCTTCGCGGGCGTCTTCGCCGTCACCGACCTAGCGCCCGCGAGCAGCTCGTCGCTGAATGGCTTCGGCGCCTCGGCTCGTCCCGAGCCGAGACCCCACGGTTCCGTCGCTAGCGCGCCCGCGCCCGCGCCCTGCGCGGGCTGAGGCGCGCCGCGGCGCGTCAACTCCTCCGCAACGGTCAGATCGGCACCCCTCATGTTGGGCCGCCTCCGCGATCGGAAAGCGGTTGAAGAAGAAGGCGCTCCTGCCAGGAGGAGGCGCCGGTGCCAGATCGGAGGTGTTATGCCGGAACGGATCCTCATCACTGGAGGGGCGGGGTTCATCGGGTCGCACGTCGCTCGCCGGCTGCTCGCTCTCGGGCATGAGGTCCGCGTGCTCGACTCGCTCAGCGACCAAGTGCATACGGATGGCGAGCGCCCCGCCTATCTCGAGCCAGAAGTGGACCTGATCGTCGGCGACGTGCGTGATGCCGGCGCTCTCGAGCGGGCGCTCGACGGCGTCGAGTCGGTCGTCCACTTCGCCGCGCGCGTGGGCGTCGGCCAATCCATGTACGAGATCGCCGACTACCAGGCCGTCAACACGTACGGCACGGCCGTCCTGCTCGAGGCGCTGATGGACCGGCCGGTCCGCAAGCTGCTGGTGGCGTCCTCGATGAGCATCTACGGCGAGGGCCTGTACCGGACGGCCGACGGTCGCGTCGCCGAGACGGGTGAGCGCAGCCGGGCGCAGCTCGAACGGAGCGACTGGGAGCCGGGTGGCGGCATCGCCCCGCTACCGACGCCGGAGTGGAAGCGGCCGTCGCTGTCATCGATCTACGCGCTCGGGAAGTACGACCAGGAGCGGATGTGCCTGCTGTTCGGCGCGGCCTACGGCATCCCGACCGTCGCGTTGCGCTTCTTCAACGTCTACGGACGCGACCAGGCGTTGTCGAACCCGTACACCGGTGTCCTGGCGATCTTCGCCAGCCGCTTGCTCAACGGCCGGCCGCCGCTCGTGTTCGAGGATGGAGCCCAGCGCCGCGACTTCGTGAGCGTGCACGACGTGGCGCGCGCCTGCGCGCTCGCGCTCGAGGGCGACGGGGCGGATGGCAGGGCCGTGAACATCGGGAGCGGCGAGAGCGTGAGCGTGCACGAGATCGCCGAGCGCCTGGCGCGGGTGACGGGCAAGGACCACATCGAGCCCGAGATCACGGGCAAGTACCGCTTCGGGGACATCCGTCATTGCTTCGCCGACATCGCGCTCGCGGAGCGCCTCTTGGACTTCCGGCCCTCCGTCCCACTCGAAGAGGGCCTCGCAGAGCTGGCCGAGTGGCTCGAGGACCAAGTGGCCGACGACCGGGCCGAGGACGCTGCGGCGGAGCTCGCCGCGAGGGGGCTGACGCTATGAGACGGACGCTGATCACCGGCGGCGCCGGCTTCATCGGGACCAACACGGCAGCGCGGCTGCTGCACGAGGGCCGGCCCGTCCGCATCGTCGACGACCTGTCCCGCCCCGGGGTGGAGCGCAACCTCGCGTGGCTCGAGGCGGAGTACGGCTCGGCTCTCGAGGTCGAGGTCGCCGACGTCGCCGATGCCCGGGTCATGCAGCGGGCCGTCGCCGGCGTCGACGCCGTCTTCCACTTCGCGGCGCAGGTCGCCGTCACGACGAGCCTCGTCGATCCGGTGCGCGACGCCGACGTCAACGTGCGCGGCACGATGCAGCTCCTGGAGGCCGTCCGACGCCGCCCGCGGCCGCCGGCCGTGGTCTTCACGTCGACCAACAAGGTCTACGGGTCGCTGGCCGACGTCGAGCTGCATGAGGGCCCGAGTCGCTACACGCCGGTCGCGGCGCCATTGGCGGAACGCGGCATCGGCGAGGACCGCCCGCTCGCCTTCTGCACGCCGTACGGCTGCTCCAAGGGCGCTGCCGACCAGTACGTGCTCGACTACGCCGGCAGCTACGGCGTGCCGTCGGTCGTCTTCCGGATGAGCTGCATCTACGGCCCGCACCAGTTCGGTACGGAGGATCAGGGCTGGGTCGCGCACTTCCTGATCAGCGCGATCGAGGGCCGGCCGATCACGATCTACGGCGACGGCAAGCAGCTGCGCGACATCCTCTACGTCGAGGACCTCGTCGACGCGCTGCTCCTCGCGCGGGCGCGAGCGGGCGAGCTCGCCGGCCGCGCGTTCAACATCGGCGGCGGGCCGGCGAACACGGTCAGCCTGATCGAGCTCATCGCGATGATCTCCGAGTTGACCGGCGAGGCGCCGGTCGTCCACGAGCGGCCGTGGCGGCAGGGCGACCAGCGCTATTACGTCTCGGACACGCGCGCGTTCGCCCGCGCCACCGGCTGGCGACCGACGGCCGACCCCGAGCACGGCGTCTCCGCGCTGTGCGACTGGCTCGGGTCCGCCCGTCAGCAAGCGGCGGCATGACGGCGCGCGCAGCGGTCCTCGATGCCGCCCGCTCGGCGCGGCTGGCCGAGCTCCCGCTTCCGGAGCCCGGTGCGGGGGAGGTCCGCGTGCGGCTCGAGGGATGCGGCGTCTGCGGGTCCGATCTGCCGGTCTGGGAGGGCCGCCCCTGGTTCGGCTATCCGCGGGAGCCGGGCTCCCCGGGACACGAGGGCTGGGGACGCGTGGAGGCCGTGGGCCCCGGCGTGGAGGCGCCGGCCGTGGGCGCGCGGGTCGCCGGGCTCACCTACCACGCCTATGCCGATCGCGAGGTCGCGGCCGCCGACGTGCTCGTGCCGCTGCCGGCGGAGCTCGAGGGGCGCCCGTTCCCGGGCGAGGCGCTCGGCTGCGCCGTCAACGTCTTCCGCCGCAGCGGGATCCGGGCAGGGCAGACGGTGGCCGTCGTGGGCGTCGGCTTCCTCGGCGCGATCGTCGTGCAGCTCGCCGTGCGAGAAGGCGCGAGGGTGCTCGGGATCTCGCGCCGGCCGGCCGCGCGCGACGCCGCGCGCCGGATGGGCGCTGCCCAGGTCTTTCCGCTGGACGATCCGCCGGAGCCGGAGTCGTGCGACGTCGTGGTCGAGGCGGGCGGCAGGCAGGCGACCCTCGACGCGGCGAGCCGGCTGGTGCGCGTGCGCGGCCGGCTGGTTGTCGCCGGCTTCCACCAGGACGGGCCGCGGCAGGTCGACCTCCAGTCGTGGAACTGGCGAGGCATCGACGTGATCAATGCGCACGAGCGCGATCCCGAGCGCTATCTCGACGGCATGCGAACAGCGGCGCGGTGGGTCGCCGAGGGCCGCCTGGATCCCGACCCGCTCTACACGCACCGCTTCCCGCTCGAGTCCTTGAGCGAGGCGCTGGACACCGCGAGTCGCCGCCCTGACGGCTTCATGAAGGCACTGGTGATCGCATGACGGTCGCGACGAGGCCCCGCGTCGGCTTCCTCGGCGTGGGCTGGATCGGCCATGCCCGCATGCAGGCGCTGCTCGAGGCGCGCCTGGTCGAGCCCGCCGGCGTCGCCGACGTGAACCCTGAGCTGCGCGCGCGGGCCGCCGGCGATCTCCCCGCGGTCGAGACGCTCCACGAGCTGCTCGAGCTGGGGCTCGACGGAGTGGTGATCGCGACGCCGAGCGCGCTGCACGCCGAGCAGGCGCAGGCGGCGCTCGAGCACGGGGTAGCCGTGTTCTGCCAGAAGCCGCTGGGCCGCGACGCCGGGGAGGCGCGCGCCGTGGTCGATGCTGCCCGGCGGGCCGACCGGCTGCTCGGCGTCGACCTCTCGTACCGCCATGCCCGTGCCGTCGAGGCGCTGCGGGCCACCTGGCCCGAGCTCGGCCGGGTGTACGCAGTGGACCTCGTCTTCCACAACGCCTACGGCCCGGACAAGCCATGGTTCACGGACCCTGCGCTCGCGGGCGGGGGCTGCCTCATCGATCTCGGGACGCACCTCGTCGACCTGGCGCTGTGGCTCACGGGCGCGGAGCGGTTCGCGGTGCAGGCCGCGACCCTGCGCCGGCGCGGCCGGCGGCCCGCCGGGGACGAGGTCGAGGACTTCGCGCTCGCCCAGCTCGAGCTGGACGGCGACGTGACCGCGCGGGTGGCCTGCTCGTGGTTCCTCCCGGCCGGGCGCGACTGCGTCATCGAGTGCACCGCCTACGGGAGCGACGGGGCGGCGACTGTTCGCAACGTCGGCGGCTCGTTCTACGACCTCGAGGCGCTGCGGTTCCGCGGCACGACGACCGAGGTGCTCGTGCAGCCGCCCGACGAGTGGGGCGCCCGGGCGCTATCCGCGTGGGCGGCGCGACTGGCCGAGGATCGCGGCTTCGATCCGGCGGCCGAGGAGCACGTACGGCTGGCGGGTGTCCTGGATGCGGTCTACGGGTGGCGGCCGTGAAGGTGCTCATGACGGCCGACACCGTCGGCGGGGTCTTCACATACGCACAAGACCTCGCCGCCGCGCTCGACGCCGAGGTCGTGCTCGCGACGATCGGGCCGCGGCCGGGCCCGCACGCCCATCGAGACCTCAAGCTCGAGTGGATGGACGACCCGTGGGACGACCTCGCCGTCACCGAGCGCTGGCTGCTCGAGCAGGAGGAACAGGAGCGCCCGGACGTGGTGCACCTGAATGGCTTCGCCCACGGCGCCGCGCCGTTCCGGGCGCCGAAGCTCGTCGCCGGGCACTCCTGCGTGCTGTCGTGGTGGCAGGCGGTCAAGGGCGAGCCGGCGCCGGCCGAGTGGGACGTCTACCGCCGGGTCGTGCGCACTGGCATCCAAGCAGCCGACGCGGTGATCGCGCCGACGGCGTTCATGCTGGGCGAGCTCGCGCGGCTGTACGGACCGCTGCCCGGCGGCGGACGGGTCATCCACAACGGCAGCCCGGCGTCTGCGGCCGCGGTCCCGAAGGAGCGCTTCGTCCTCGCCGCCGGCCGCTTCTGGGACGAGGCCAAGAACCTTGCGACGCTCGACGCCGCGGCACGCGGCCTCGGCGCCCCGGTGCTGCTGGCCGGCGACACCGCAGGATGCTCGCCCCGGCACGCTCGCGCCCTCGGGCCGCTCGCACCGGCGGAGCTCGCCGCCCTCCGCGCCCGGGCCGCGGTCTTCGCCGCCCCCGCGCGCTACGAGCCCTTCGGCCTGGCCATCCTCGAGGCCGCGCGCGCCGGCTGCTCGCTGGTGCTGGGCGACATCCCGTCACTGCGCGAGCTGTGGGACGGCGCCGCGCGGTTCGTCGATCCCGGCGATCCCGACGCGCTGCGCGCGGCGCTGGCGGAGGCGCTGGCTGCCCCGCGGCCGGCGGTCGAGCGCGCGGGCCGCTATTCGCTCGAGGCGATGGCCGCGGCGCATCGCGCGCTCTACGACGAGCTCGTCGACGTGCGGGTCGCGGCATGAAGGTCGTGATCTTCTGCCACTCGCTGGTCAGCGACTGGAACCACGGCAACGCGCACTTCCTGCGTGGGATCGCGGCCGAGCTGCTCGACCGCGGCCACGATGTCCACGTGCTCGAGCCCGCCGGCGCGTGGAGCCGCACGAACCTGGTGGACGCGTACGGCGCGGCGCCGGAGGAGGAGTTCGCGCGCGCGTTCCCGGAGCTCGCGAGCACGCGCTACGAGCTCGCATCGCTCGATCTCGACCGCGTGCTGGACGGGGCGGCCCTCGTCCTCGTGCACGAGTGGAGCGAGCCCGCGCTCGTGCGGCGGGTCGGCGCACACCGGCAGCGCGTGGGCGGGTATCGCCTGCTCTTCCACGACACCCATCACCGGGCCGTGACGCGGCCGAAGGAGATGGCCCGCTTCGACCTGAGCGCCTACGACGGCGTGCTCGCGTTCGGCGCCGTGATCCGCGACCTCTACCTGACGCGCGGCTGGACCGAGCGCGCCTGGACGTGGCACGAGGCGGCCGACGCTCGCGTCTTCCGGCCCCGACCGGAAGTGGAGCGCGACGGCGACCTCGTCTGGATCGGCAACTGGGGCGACGGCGAGCGCACCCGCGAGCTGCGCGAGTTCCTGCTCGGTCCCGCGCGGCGGCTGCGGCTCACCGGGACCGTGCACGGGGTGCGCTACCCGCTCGCTGCGCGGCTCAGGATCGCGACCACGCGGTTGCGCTACCGCGGCTGGATCGCGAACCACCGCGTGCCACACGTGTTCGCGCGCCACCGGGTGACCGTGCACGTCCCGCGCCGGCCCTACGTGGAGGCGCTGCCGGGCATCCCGACGATCCGGCCGTTCGAGGCGATGGCCTGCGGCATCCCGCTGATCTGCTCGCCGTGGGAGGACGCCGAGGGCCTGTTCCGGCCCGGCACCGACCATCTGGTCGCGCGCGACGGCGGCGAGATGCGCCGCTTGATCCGCGACGTCCTGCACGATCCCGCGCTGGCGGCCGATCTGCGCCGGTGCGGGTTGGAGACGATCCACAACGGCCACACGTGCGCGCATCGCGTGGACGAGCTGCTCGCGGTCCAAGCGGAGCTCGAGGCGGCGGGGGCGCCGGCGGGACGATGAGGATCGCGTTCTTCGCCTCCAGCCTCGTGTCCTCGTACTGGAACGGGGCCTGCACCTACTACCGCGGCATCGTCCGCGCGCTGCACGAGCGCGGGCACGAGATCACCTTCTTCGAACCCGACGCCTACGACCGCCAGGCGCACCGCGACATCCCGGATCCCCCGTACGCGACCGTCGTCGTCTACGACGCGGCGGATGCCCGGGAGGTGGTCGCCGGCGCGCGCGGATTCGACGTGGTGGCCAAGGCGAGCGGCGTGGGCGTGGCCGACGACGTCCTCGAGGAGGCCGTCCTCGAGCTCGACGGCGTGCGGATCTTCTGGGACGTCGACGCACCGGCCACGCTGGCGTCGATGGAGGCGGACGCGGGCGACGCGCTCCGCGGGCTCATCCCCGACTACGACCTCGTGCTCACCTACGGCGGCGGCGATCCGGTGGTCGAGCGCTACGAGAACCTCGGCGCGCGCCGTTGCGTGCCGGTCTACAACGCGCTCGACCCGTCCACGCACCATCCGGCCGAGGCGGATCCCCGCTTCACGAGCGATCTCGCGTTCCTCGGCAACCGGCTCCCCGACCGCGAGGCACGCGTCGAGGAGTTCTTCTTCCGCGCGGCCGAGCGGCTCCCCGACCGCGCGTTCCTCATCGGCGGCAACGGCTGGGACGCGGGCGCCGCACGCTCCGGGAACATCCGCCACCTCGGCCACGTCGGCACGGAGGACCACAACGCCTTCAACCGGACGCCGCTGGCCGTGCTGAACGTCACGCGCGAGTCGATGGCCGCGAACGGCTTCTCGCCCGCGACGCGGGTGTTCGAGGCGGCGGGCGCCGGCGCGTGCCTGATCACCGACGCCTGGGAAGGGATCGAGCTGTTCCTCGAGCCCGGTGAGGAGGTGCTCGTGGCCCGTGACGGCGCCGAGGTGGCCGCGCTCCTGGACGGGCTCGACGCCGAGCGCGCGCGAGCGATCGGCGAGGCCGCGCTGGAGCGCGTGCTGGCCGAGCACACCTACGCGCAGCGCGCGACGCTGGTCGAGCAGGTCCTCGGGGTGGCGGCATGAAGGTCGTCTTCCTCGGGCTCTCGATCACGTCGTCGTGGGGGAACGGGCACGCGACGAACTACCGGGCGCTCGTGCGCGAGCTGGATGCGCGCGGCCACGACGTGCTGTTCCTCGAGCGCGACGTGCCGTGGTATGCCGCGCAGCGGGACCTCGCCAGCCCGCCGTGGGGGCGGACATGCCTCTATGGGAGCGTGGAGGAGCTGCGCGATGGCTTCGGCGACGACGTCCGCGCGGCGGACCTGGTGGTCGTGGGGTCCTACGTGCCCGAGGGCGTGGCCGTCGGCCGCTGGGTGACCGAGACGGCTGCCGGCACGACGGCCTTCTACGACATCGACACGCCGGTCACGCTGGCCAAGCTCGCGCGCGGGGACCTCGAGTACCTCGCGCCGGACCTCGTCGGCGCTTATGACCTCTATCTGTCCTTCACCGGCGGGCCGACGCTCGAGCGGCTCGAGCACGTGCTCGGCGCGCGCCGGGCGTGCGCCTTCTACTGCCTGGTGGATCCGGACGCGTATGGGCCGGCCGAGGCCGAGCCGGGTTGGGACCTCGGCTACCTGGGCACGTACTCCGAGGACCGCCAGCCGCAGGTCGATGCCCTGCTCGTGGAGCCGGCGCGGGCGCGACCGGACGCGCGCTTCGTCGTGGCCGGGCCGCAGTATCCGGCGGGGCTGGACTGGCCGGCGAACGTCGAGCGCCTGGAGCACGTGCGCCCGGCGGAGCACAGCGCGTTCTACGCCGCGCAGCGGTGGACGCTCAACGTGACGCGGGCCGACATGCGGTCGGCGGGCTGGTCGCCCAGCGTGCGGCTGTTCGAGGCCGCGGCCTGTGGCGTGCCGGTGATCTCGGACCGCTGGCCGGGACTCGGCGAGCTGTTCCGCGAGGGGGAGGAGATCGTGATCGCCGACTCGCCGCTGGACGTGCTGCGCGCGCTGCGCGAGATACCGGACGAGGAGCGGCGGGCCATCGGCGCGCGTGCCCGCGCGAAGGTGCTCGCGGAGCACACCGCTTCGCGCAGGGTCGATCAGCTCGAGGCACTGGTGAAGGTGACGGCATGAGGACCCTCGAAGCCGCCGGGGGCGAGCTCGGTCCGTGGTTCCACAACCTGCACCTGCCCAGCGGCGAGCAGACCGCCCCGGATCACCCGCTCGGCGACTTCCCGGCCTTCAAGTGGCGGCAGATCGCGCCGCACGTACCGGCCGACCTCAGCGGTGCGAGAGCCCTCGACATCGGCTGCAACGCGGGCTTCTACTCGTTCGAGCTGGCCGCGCGCGGCGCATCGGTGCTGGCCGTCGACGTGGACGACCACTACCTGCGCCAGGCGCGCTGGGCGGCGGAGCAGCTGGACCCGCACGGCCGCGTCGAGTTCTCGCGCATGACGGTCTACGCGCTCGCGGAGCTCGACGAGCGGTTCGACCTCGTCCTCTTCCTCGGCGTCCTCTACCACCTGCGCCATCCGTTGCTGGCGCTCGACATCGTCGCGGACCGCGTCGGCGGCCGGCTCGTCCTCCAGACGCTGACGATGCCCGGAGACCCCCCGCTGGAGGCACCGGAGGACCTGCCGATCGGCGACCGCGACTCGCTCACCGGCCCCGGCTGGCCGCGCGCGGCGTTCATCGAGCACCACCTGGCGGGTGACCCGACGAACTGGTGGGCGCCCGACGACGCGTGCGTCCAGGCGATGCTGCGGTCGGCGGGCCTGCACGTCACCGCCATCCCCGACCATGAGATCTACGTCTGCGAGCCGGACCCGGAGCACGACCACGCCCGCTTCTTCCGCGCCGCCGAGCTCGACGCCGTGCTCAAGCGTCGCCCAGGAACCTGAAGTAGACGCCGTAGCGGATCGCGCCCGTGCGGTTGACGCCGCCCGAATGCGGGAGATCCGGGCTCATCATGACGGCGTCGCCGGCCGCGAGCTCGACCGGCTCCGGGCCGCGCTCGGTGTTCACGATCAGGCCGCCGTTCTCCTGCGTCCAGTCGCTCAGCGCGATGCCCACGATGCGCACGTAGCGCCGGCCGTCCGCCCAGTCGGGCTCTTGGTCGACATGGAAGCTGATCTCCGGCTCGGTCTCGCCGACGTGCGGGAACTGCAGCAGGATCTGCGGCTCGCATCGCGTGCCGGCCTGCCACTCGGACGGCAGGGACTCCGCGAGTGCCGAGATCTCGTCCTCGAAGCGCAGGTGCGGGAACCAGTGCATGGCCCAGAGCCACTCGCTCAGCTCTTCGGCTTCGATGCCTCGCCGCAGCATGTCGGCATGCAGGAGCCTCAGCGCGGCGTCCACGCGCTCGCGCGGCGCCGCCTCGCGCACCACCTGGTAGCTCGGCATGGCGGGCATGCTCTCAGACGCTGCCGTCACATCCGTTCCCTTCGAATGGTCCGCGTCGGATCGCGCGGGTACCCGCGAGCCATGGGCGGGCGCTTGGCGGGCGCACAGCCGGTGGAGGTCGACCTCATCCGCGAGGATGCGTTCGCGATGGCCGAGTGCCGGGCCGATGCCGGGTGGTCAGGGGTCTCGCACCGACATGAGCACGACGAGGCCGTCTACGTCTTGGCGGGCGCGTTGAGCTTCGACCTCGGCGGCGAGCTCCTCGTCGCGGGGACGCACCGCTGCGTGTTCGTACCGGGTGGGCAGCCGCACACGGTCGCGAACCTGGGTCAGGACGCGGCCCGGTGGCTGACGGTCTGCACGCCTCCGCCCGCCGGCGAGGTGGTCCTCGGTGGCGGCATACGGGACGGGCCCGCGCGGCCGATCGATCAGCTCCCCGGGCGCGTCAAGGTGCTCGTGCGCGGCAGCGACGGCAGCGGACGGGTCGCGATCATGGACAACGTCATCGAGGCGGGTCACGAAGGCCCGCTGCTGCACCATCACCCGTTCGACGAGGCGTTCTACGTCATCGACGGCGTGCTCACGTTTCGCCTGGACGACCATGACTCGACGTGCCGGGCCGGCGAGGCCACCTTCGCTCCCGGCGGGATGCCCCATACCTTCGCCAACCGCGGCGATCGCGACGGCCGGCTGCTGATCGTCTGCGTTCCCGCGGGCTTCGAGCGCTATTTCGATCGGGTCGCGGCCAGCGAGGCGGGGGAGGTGGCGCCGCCGCCGGAGGATCTGGAGGCATGGCGCGAGATCACGGTCGTCGGGCCGCGGATCGGGGAGGAGCCGCTCCAGCCGCGGCGACGGGCACGCCGCGGAGGAGCGACGCAGTCCGGACGAGCGCCAATCGGGTAGGACCTCAGCAACCCACGATCGAAGCGGACGGGAGATACACGATGCCCACGTGTGAGCTCTGCGGCAACGACTACGACAAGGCGATGGAGATCACCGTGGCCGGCTCGACGCATACCTTCGACTCCTTCGAATGCGCGATCCATGCGCTCGCGCCGCGCTGCGAGCACTGCGGCTGCACGATCATCGGCCATGGGCACGAAGCGGGTGGCAGCATGTACTGCTGCGCCCACTGCGCACGACACCAGGGCGCCGAGCAGCTGACGGACCGCGCTTCCGCCTGACGCAGAGAGTCTCCATCGCTCGCGGCGGTCAGCTTCCGGGCAGGTGCTGCACGCAGACGAGGACGGGCGCGAAGAAGTCGCCGTGCTGCTCCACCCGGTCGAGCGCGTCCTGGGGCGCGATCAGGAGGTCGTCCGGCCGAGAGGCCTGTTCGAGTGCCTCCCATGGCAGTGGCAGCGAGACGGTGGGGCGGGCCAGCTTGGCTCGCAGCGAGTAGGCGGCGACGGTCGACTTGTGGCGGTCGTTCTGGCCCCAGTCGACGAGCACCTTCCCGCCGCGCAGCCGCTTGTCCACGCGCGCGACGACCCGGTCGCCCAGCCGCGCGGCCATCACCTCGGCGACGTTGCGCGAGAACGCCTTCGTCTGTTCGAAGGTGGCCGGCGCGTTGAGCGGGACGTACACCTGCACACCCTTGGAGCCGGTGCTCTTGGCAAGGGACTGCAGCCCGACGCCGGCGAGCATGTCGTGCAGCACGAGCGCGAGCTCGGCGGCGTCGAGGATCCCAGTGCCCTCGCCCGGATCGAGGTCGAAGACCATCGCCGCCGGCGTGTCGAAGTC
>DATFQI010000246.1:0-3008 GCA_035264365.1 Solirubrobacteraceae bacterium | reverse complement strand
GTGGTACGGCGAGACCGGGCTCATGCTCACGACGCAGTTCTTCGCGATGAAGATCCAGCGCTACATGGCCGAGCACGGCATCAGCGCCTCGACGCTCGCCAAGGTGGCCGAGAAGGCGTTCGAGAACGGCGCGCGCAACCCGAACGCCTGGCGCCGCCGGCCCCTGTCGGAGGCCGACGTCCTCGCTTCGAAGATGGTCAACCACCCGCTGACGCAGTACATGTTCTGCTCGCCGGGCGAGGGCGCGGTCGCGCTCGTGCTGGCACGCGGGGAGCGCGCGCGAGCGCTCGCGGGCACGCCGGTCTTCCTGCGCTCGGTCGCGTTCCGGACCCGTCGCCATGGCTCCTTCGAGGTGTTCAGCCCGTCGATCCCGATCACCGCCGCGCCGTCCCCCACCACCGAGGCGGCAGCGGTCGCGTTCGAGCAGGCGGGCGTCAGCCCCGACGACGTCGACGTCGCCCAGCTGCAGGACACGGAGTCGGGCGCGGAGGTCATGCACCTGGCCGAGACCGGCCTCTGCGAGCACGGAGAGCAGGAGTCGCTGATCCAGAGCGGCGCCACTCGCCGCGACGGCCGGCTGCCGGTCAACACCGACGGCGGCTGCCTGGCAAACGGCGAGCCGATCGGCGCGTCCGGCCTGCGTCAGGTCCACGAGATCGTGCTGCAGCTGCGCGGCGAGGCGGGCGAGCGCCAGATCGCCGGGCCGGCGCGCGTCGGCTTCACGCAGGTCTACGGGGCGCCCGGGGTCAGCGCCTGCACTGTGCTCACTCGCTGATCGACGCTGTCCGGGCTCGCCCCGAGGATCGCCTCGGCGGCGGCGCGTCCCTCGGCGATCGCGTGCGAGGCCTTGCGCGGCACCAGCGCGTCACCGATCACGCGGACCGTCCCGGCGCCCGGCACGAGCGCGCTCCAGTCGCGGGCCACACGCTCGCCGACGACGATCACGGTGTCGGCCGCCACTCGTTCGGCGGCGTCCGAGAGCGTGTTCCGCAGCGTGGCGCCGTCCTCGTCGACACCGGCGAGCGCGGTGAACGGGCGGACCTGGAGCGGAGCCCCGCGCAGGCGCTCGAGCAGCTGCACGCGGCCCTCGGGTGGCAGTGTGCTCCCGAACGCGGCGCCCGGCGTCGCGAGCGTGATGGCTTCGAAGCCGGCGTGGACACCGTGCTCGACGGCGCCGGCGCACGGCCACCAGCCGAAGCCGTCGTCGACCACCAGCAGGCTGCCCCCGCTGAGCGGTAGATCGGACGCCGCCGACGACGGCAGCGCGCGCTCGATGCCCGGCACCTCCGGCAGGACCTCATGGCTGCCCGTGGCGATCACGACATCGTCGAACCCGGCGAGGTCGGCCGCCTCCGCCGGCCTGCCCAGGCGCAGCTCGACGTCGTCGGCCCGCACGAGGGCCGCCGCGTAGAAGTCGACCAGCGCGCGCCATCCGCTGCGATTGGGGGCGGCGCCCGCAACGGCGATCTGGCCGCCCAGCATGGAGCGCGCGTCGAACAGGACGACGGTGCGGCGGCCGGCCAGCGTCAGCGCGCACTCCAGCCCGGCGGGTCCGGCGCCGACGATCGCGACCCGACCGCTGCCGCGCTCGACGGCCTCGCGCACGACCAGCGGCGCAGCGGGCCGGCGGTCGGCGCCGGGCGGGCCCAGCTCCGGGTTCACCGAGCACAGGAGCACGGGATCGAAGGCGCGGCAGTCCTCGTTGCATGCGACACACGGCCGGACGTCCGACGCGCGGCCTGCCAGCAGCTTGCGCGGCATGTCGGGATCGGCGATCAGCGCCCGCGCCATCCCCACGAGATCCGCGCCGGCGTCCAACGCGGCCTCGATCGTGTCGTGCGTGCGGAACGCGTGCGAGATCAAGAGCGGCCCGTCGACGAGCGGCCGGATCCGGCCGACCTCGGCGAGCAGCGGCGGCTGCTCGGTCGCCATGTCCCGCACGTAGGTCGTGCGGACGCCGACCGTGAGGTTCACGTAGTCGGCGAGCGCATCCGCATGCGGGAGCAGCTCGCAGAGCCCGGCGACGGTCAGGCCCGCCTCCTCCCCGCCGCCGGCCGAGAGCCGGATGCCGACGGTGGCCTGCGGGGCGGAGGCGCGGATGTCGCGCACGATCCGCTCGACGATCGCGAGCCGGCCGGCGATCGATGAGGCGCCGGGCCGGCGGTTCGTCGCCGCCGACAGGAACTGGGCGAGCAGGTAGCCGTGCGCCGCGTGCAGCTCGATGACCTGGAACCCCGCCTCGACCGCGTTGACGGCCGAGATGCGGAAGGCCTCGACGATCGCGTCGAGCTCGCCGGCGGTCAGCGGGCGCGGCCGCGTCGGCTCGCGCGGCGAGCGCACCGCCGACGGCGCCACCGGGTGGAACCACTGCTCGGCGCCGGTCGTCTCGCGGCCGAGGTGCACGAGCTGGCACGCCGCGATCGCGCCCTCGGCACGGATCGCCTCGGCGCGCGCGGCCATCCCGGGCACCGCTTCGCGCCGCCACGCCTCCGTGGTGATCCGGCGCCGCCACGTGGATTCGGGAGCGACCACCGTGCCTCCGACGGTGAGCATCGCGACGCCGCCCGCCGCCCGCCGGCGCCAGTAGTCCGCGTCCTCCGGAAGCGGCAGCCCGTCCTCGAGGATGCCGCGACCGTGCGCGGTGCCGACGAGACGGTTGCGGAGCCTGAGTGGCCCGAGATCGAACGGCTCGGCGGCGCGCATCGTCGTCTCAGACCTGCGGGCCCCGGCCCCCGATCAGGGCGAGGTAGCCGGCGGCGTCCGCCTTCTCCTCCCCCCACAGGATCTCCAGCACGAGCCTGCTGATCCGCCAGCCGTCGTGCTCGCGCCGCAGCTCGTTGTGGTAGCGCCCCACGAGCAGCTTCGCGGTGTCGGGAGCGTCGTCGAAGACCTGATGGGAGGTGTGGTAGACCAGCGCGCGCGCCAGGTCGCCCTCGACCTCGACGTGGTAGACGCTGAGCAGGTGGTGCTGCCAGACGACGTTCGCGGTCGCCTCGCCGATCCAGCCC
>DATFQI010000245.1:0-20320 GCA_035264365.1 Solirubrobacteraceae bacterium | reverse complement strand
GGGCGGACGCATGTCCGTAGTCATCAAGTCGAAGATCAACAAGCTCCTCGACAAGGCCGAGGACCCC
Source organism: Solirubrobacteraceae bacterium (assembly GCA_035264365.1). Classification (GTDB taxonomy): domain Bacteria; phylum Actinomycetota; class Thermoleophilia; order Solirubrobacterales; family Solirubrobacteraceae; genus DATFQI01. The sequence continues at coordinate 20,253 of DATFQI010000245.1, read as the reverse complement.
TCCGAGACGCTCGAGTACAGCTACCAGAAGCAGATGGAGCTGCTGCAGAACGTCAAGAAGGGCATCGCGGACGTTGTCACGTCCAAGAAGCGCCTCCAGCTGCAGCAGCAGAAGCTCGAGCAGCAGGTCGTCAAGCTCGACACGCAGGCGCGCCAGGCGCTCGCGCAGAACCGCGAGGACCTCGCGCGCACCGCGCTGGAGCGCAAGCAGTTCGCGCAGACCGAGCTGCAGTCGCTCGACACGCAGGTCGCCGAGCTCGAGACGCAGCAGGCCCAGCTGATCGACAAGGAGCAGAAGCTGCGCTCCAAGCTCGAGCAGTTCCGGACCAAGAAGGAGGTCATCAAGGCCCAGTACTCCGCGGCGGAGGCCCAGGTCAAGATCTCCGAGGCCGCCACGGGCGTGGGCGAGGAGATGGCCGACGTCGGACTCGCGATGCAGCGGGCGCAGGACAAGACGGAGAGCATGCGCGCCCGCGCGGGCGCGATGGAGGAGCTCGAGGCGGCCGGCGCCTTCGACGACAACCTCCAGCTCGGCTCCGGCGGCGACGACATCGACCGCCAGCTGCACGAGCTGACCTCCCAGAGCGCCGTCGACGACGATCTCGCGAAGCTCAAGGCCGAGATCGGCCAGGGCTCCGCTCCCGAGCCGGGCCAGCTCGGCGCCGGCGAGTCGGCGCCGAGCGAGGAGCGCCCCGCGTGATCGTCCGGATCGCGACCGAGGGGCAGTTCCACCTGCCCGACGAGGACTCGCAGCGCCTCAACGACCTCGACAACCAGACCGTCGAGGCCGTCGAGGCGGGCGACGAGGACCGGTTTGCGCAGCTCTTCCAGGAGATGCTCGACCTCGTCCGCCGCGACGGCACGCCGGTCGGCGACGACGAGCTCGAGGAGTCCGACGTGATCCTCCCGCCGCCGGACACGACGCTCACCGAGGCGGCGCACGAGTTCACCGGCGACGGGCTGATCCCGGACTAGCAGCCCCAAGTGGGCTAAGGCGCCCGCTTGCCGCCCTCGGGGGCGCGCGGCGCGGCGCGCTTGAGGACGATCCGGCGGGTGACGGTCCGCGCCCCGCCGGCGCCGCTGGCCCGGGCGGCGATCACGACTGCGACGCGCCCGCGGACGTGCATCGTGCGCTTGAGCGTGCGGACCGCCCGCGGCGTCAGCCGCAGCCTGATCCGCCGCTCGGCCGTGCCCTTGCTCGGCAGGTAGCGCCGGCCGCCCAGCGAGCGGAACACCCGGCGGCGCTGCAACGTCCGCGCAGTGGCGCGCGCCACCGGCGCGGTCGTGACGCGCGCCTTGAAGGAGATCCGGCACGGCTGGTCGCAGCGGCCGAACATCGAGATCCCGCGCGTGGCGAGGACTCGCTGGTGCGGGATCCGCAGCTCCAGCCGCGGCGCGCGGCGCACCGGCTGCGGCTGCAGGTCGTCGTCGGTGACGGGCGCGTCCGGCGCGGCGGGCGCATCCGGCGCGTGCGTCGCGCCCGGCGCGGGCGTCGCAGTCGGGATCGGGGTGGCCGTCGGGGTCGGCGTGACGAGGACCGGGCCTACCGACTCCGTCGTCCACGCCCAGTCGATCGTCACCGACGAGCCCTGCACGCCGTTGTCGCGGCCGCGAGGGCCCGTGTCCGGGAGCGTCAGCGTGAGCTTGTAGCTGCGCCCCTCGCCGGGCTCCATGATCCCGAGGTCGAGCGCGTCCGGCCCGGACAGGGGGCCGGTCCAGGAGCCGCCGCCGAGCTCCTCCACGCGCAGCAGCAGCACGTCGGAGAGCCGCCCGCCGAAGCGGCCGGGCGTGTCGGCCATGCCGGTGCGCCGGAGCGTCAGCCGGCCGCGCGACTCGCCGACGTTGGCCAGCGCGACGAGGCCGGAGACGGACTGGCCGGGCCGCAGCCCGCTCGCGGTGATGATCGCGTGCCCGGTGCCGGAGGCGGCGGACAGGGTGACGGCGCCCTCGGCGGCCATGCGGCCGAGCTCGGCGGGGCGCTCGCGCGCGGGCGCGGCCGCGGCGGCGAGCGCGACGGCGATGACCAGCACGATGCCGGCCGCGATCGCGCGCGCCCGGGTCACGGGCCGCCCCCGTTGCCGTCCCAGACGCTGACGGGCACGTCGTAGCTGAGGAAGCTGCCGCTGTAGCCCGGGTAGGCGACCCGCAGCGTCACCGTCGGCGTGTGCAGCGTGTTGTTGCCCTGGAAGACGCTGTTCGGCTGCGTGCGGATCGTGAGGTTGACCTGCCGCTTGGCGCCGGCCGTCAGCGTTGCGGTCGGGCCCGCGCCGGAGTCGTCGAGGTTGCTGAACGCGACGGCGGTGATCGGCTGCTTGCCCGTGTTCGCATCGGCGGTCAGCGCGGCGGTCACCGTCAGCGGCGAGGCGCCGTCGGGCAGCGGGTTGAGCGCCTGCAGCGTGAGCACGCGCGTGATCGTGGTCGTGTTCTGGTTCTTGTAGCCGCCGAGCGCGACGGCGAGCGAGAGGTTCGCGCCGGTCGCGGCGGGCACGAGCGGGTTGGAGCTCTTCTTGGTCGCGTAGCCGGTCAGGCCGGCCGGGTCCGTCGGCTGCGAGTACAGCTGCAGGTAGTTCGCGGGCGAGTCGGCGGTGACGCTCCTCGCCGCGTTCGTGCTGACCGAGTTGAAGCGCGCGTCGGAGCGCATCGCCGGCAGCGCGAGGGTCACCGAGGCCGCGATCCATGCCGCGGCCGCCAGCAGCCGCGTGGCGGTGCGGGTCATGACCGCTCGCGTTCCGCCGCCAGCAGCTCGCCGCCCTGGCGCCACGCCCCGTAGAGCGCCCACAGCGCCAGCAGCACGCCCGGCAGCGCGATCAGGAAGATCCGCGCCTCCTGCATCGCGAGCAGGACGAAGATCCAGCCGAGGTAGGGGATCGCGAAGGCGACGCGGGCCTGGCGCCTCTCGTTGAGCGTGAACGGTCGCAGGTCGGCCGAGGCGTTGTTGTCGCCCTTCGTGCGGTACACCCGCTCGCCGTGCGGGCCGCGGGAGATCGAGAGGATCCGGTGGGTCACCGGCTCCTTGGAGGTCGGGGGGATGTAGGTGACCACGTCGCCTCGGCGGAGGGCCGCGGCGGGCACGATCTCGTCGAAGACCAGCGACCCCTTGTGGATCGTGGGCTCCATCGAGTGACCGACGAGGACGTAGCGCTGGTAGCCGAGCAGGCTCGGCAGGAAGGTCGCCGCGAGCACCAGGACGCCCGCCAGCAGGACCAGACGCCCCAGCCCGCCGGCCGCCATGGAGGCGAGCCGGCGGGCGGAGGACCGGGGCATGGTGTCCGTCCCCCTGGTCTCGCTAGTTGTTGACGGCCTCCCAGTCGTACCGGACCGTGACCGACGCCTGCTTGTAGACGTTGTCGGCGCCGTTCGGGCCGGCCGTGTTCGGGAAGTTGACCTCGAAGTCGTACGTGCGCGTGTCGCCAGGGGCGATCGTGCCGGCACCGGAGGCGGGCATCGAGCCGAGCACGCCGTCGTAGACGACCGAACCGTCGGAGGTGTCGGTGATCTTCACGCGCAGCTTGCTCGCGAACGGGTTCGCCGGCGCGGTCGAGTCGGCCGTGACGGCCTGGGCGACGGTGAACACGCCGTCGATGTCACCGGTGTTCTCGATCGTGACGCTGCCGGCGGGCTTCGTCTCGCCCGGCTTGATCTTGGAGACGTTCAGGAGGGCGCCGGTGTTCGTGTGCTGCAGGTTGCCGGCGGTGACGACGTTGCCCGGGTTGGCCGACGTCGAGTTGAAGTTCGCGCCCGAGCCGACGGCCATCATCGCGGCCAGCAGGAGGGCGAAGAGCACGCCGACCATCTTCTGCGGGGAGGCATGCCAAACGGCAGCAAATCGCTGCATGGAGGGACCTTTCACCGAGGGGCGCCGGCGAGGTGGATGGCCTCGGAGGCGGGGACGGCGGTGGTATCGACGCTCCAGAGCGCGGCTTGAAGGAACCCGGACGGATGTCCGGACTTCGGGCGCTCCGCTAAAGGCCCCGCACCCGGCGGCCGATGTCGCCGCGCGTCAGACCGGGATGCCCCAGAGGGGGAACCAGCGCTCGAGCTCGGGCTCGATCGGCAGCTCGGCGCCGATCTGCGCCTTCAGGCGCAGCTCGCGCTCGCTGTCGCGCTGCTGGGAGCCCTTGGCCGGCACGAAGGGGTAGAACGCACCGCGCTTGTAGTTGTAGATCCAGTAGACGCTCGCGCCGGCCTCGTCGGCGAACGGGAACACCGCGGCTAGGATCCGGTCGCCGTACCCGCCCGCCTCGAGCGCCGTCGAGACGGCGTTGAGCCCGACGACGAGGTCCTCGAAGTCGGGGTCGCGGAGGATCATCCAGCGGTAGCCGAAGTCGTCGTCGGACGTCTCGATCGTGGTGCCGGTCTCCTCGCCGGAGCTGCGCACGACCTCCTCCATGTCGCGCACGATCTGCTCGAAGTCGGCGGTCGCCAGCGGCTGGAAGACGATCGCCGACGTGCCCTTGGACTTCAGGCCGAGCGTCATCTCCAGCGTGACCTGCGCGGTCGTCATCGCGAACACGCGGTCGGTCGGCGCGGCCTGCTTGATCGCGCGCTTGCCGCGCAGGACGTCGAGGAACCCCATGGGGGAGAGGCTACGCCGTGCCCTGCAGCTGCGCCTCGAGGCGCTGCAGTGCGGCGAGCCGCTTCTCCATCGGCGGGTGCGTGGAGAAGAGGCCGCCGATCTTGCCGATGGGCGAGATGAAGAACGCCTGCAGCTCCCCGGAGGTGCGCAGGTCCTGCTGCGGGATCCGCTGCATGCCGCCGGAGATCTTCACCAGCGCCGAGGCGAGCGCGCTCGGGCGCCCGGTGATCAGCGCGGCGCCGCGGTCTGCGGAGAACTCGCGGTAGCGCGACAGCGCCTGCATCAGGAAGAAGGAGACGACGTAGACGGCGAGCGAGACGAGGAAGAGGACCATGAAGCTCGGGTTGTCGTCGTCGTCGCTGGAGCCGCCGAAGAAGAAGCCGAACTGGACGATGTAGGCGGCGATCGTGGCGAAGAAGCCGGCCAGCGTCATCACCAGCACGTCGCGGTTCTGCACGTGCGTGAGCTCGTGGGCCATCACGCCCTCGAGCTCCGCGGGCGAGAGCAGCTCCATGATCCCGGTCGTCGCGCAGACGGTCGCCGACTTCGGCGAGCGGCCGAGCGCGAACGCGTTCGGCATCGCGGTCTGGGCGACGGCCACCTTCGGCTTCGGCAGGTCGGCCTGCACGCACAGGCGCTCCACCATCGCGTGCAGCTGCGGGGCCTGCTCGGGGGTCACCACGCGCGCCCCCATCGCCGCGAGCGCGAGCTTGTCGGAGGCGAACAGGTTCAGCGCGGCGAGGCCGCCGGCGATGATCGCCACCGTGACGCCGTTGACGCCGGAGCCCAGGAGGGCGACGACGAGGGCGACATAGAGGGCGCCGAGGAGGAACAGCGTGACCACCATCCGGACCTGCAGTCCGGTGTCGCGGCCGAAGGACGTGGGTCTGGGCATGTGATGAGAGATGGTGGCAGACCCCAGGCGGCCTTGAGCAACTAATTATCTGCTGCAAGGGCGCCGTTCGGAGTGGTAGATTGGCCGCCGCCGAACCGCCCGGAGACCAGCCGAGGCGGACGGGGGACCCACGAAGCAGTTCGGGGCGAATCGCCGCCTGATGGTGGCGTAGCGCATGGCGCGAGCCCGTCAGCTAACCCCGCAGGCGCCCACGATGAGAAGACCGTCGCGCACGCCCGCAAAGTCCCTGCATCTTGCAGGATTCCTTGCACGCTCCATAACCCGGGGCGAATTCATGGTGAAGGCGTCGGGGGGCTCCTAGAGTGGCGCGCCGCATGTCTTCACGGCTCCGCCTGCTCATCGCCGTGGCGTTGCTGCCGCTCGCGCTGTTCGCCTTCCTCCCGCTCGTCTCGAGCGGCCAGCAGAAGAACCTCGGCTCCAAGATCGAGCGCAAGAAGGACCAGATCGCCTGGCGCAAGGGCCGCGAGCGCGTGCTCTCCTCCGACGTCGCCGGCTTCACGCGCAGGATCAACTCGCTGCAGGGCGACATCACCGTGCTGCAGACCAAGCAGGTGCGCCTGCAGGCCAGCCTGGACCGCAAGCGCGCGGAGCTCGCACGCATCCAGGAGGACCTGCGCCGCGAGCGGCTGCGGCTGCAGCGCCTGCGCGCGCGGCTGGCCGAGGCGCGCGCCGCGCTCTCCAAGCGGCTGGTGGAGCTCTACAAGGCCGATCAGCCCGACCTCGTGACGGTCGTGCTCGAGTCCGACGGCTTCGCGGACCTGCTCGAGCGCACCGAGTTCATGCAGCGGGTCTCCCACCAGGACGCGCGCATCATCAACATCGTCGTGCGGGCCAAGAAGGAGGCGACCGCGACGGCCAAGCGGCTCGACAGGCTCGAGAAGCGCGCCGCCCTCGTCGCCGACCAGATCGAGGACGAGGTCAACCAGGTCGGGGCGGTCAAGGACCAGCTCGTCGACCGCCGCGGCCGCTACCAGGAGGCGCGCGGCCAGAAGAGCGCGCTGCTGGCCAGGACGCGGGAGGACCGCCACGGCCTCGAGGGCGACCTGCGCGCGCTCGAGGCCGAGCAGGCGAAGGTGCTCGCGGCCCTGCAGGCCTCCGCGACCTCCAACTCGGCGCCCGCCGGCCCGATCCAGCAGGGCTCGGGCGGTCTGATCTGGCCGGTCAGCGGCCCGATCGTGTCGGGCTTCGGCATGCGCTGGGGACGCCTGCACGCCGGCGTCGACATCGCGGTGCCCGCCGGCACGCCGATCCGCGCCGCCCAGTCCGGGCGCGTGGTGCTGCTCGGGTGGACCGGCGGCTACGGCAACTACACCTGCATCCAGCACACCGGCGGGCTCTCCACCTGCTACGCGCACCAATCCCGCTACGCCACCTCCAACGGGGCGAGCGTGTCGAAGGGGCAGGTCATCGGCTACGTCGGCTGCACCGGCCACTGCTTCGGCGACCACCTGCACTTCGAGACGCGCATCAACGGCTCGCCGGTGAACCCGGCGGGCTATCTCTAGCTCCTCCGCGTAGGCTTGCCGGGTGGGTCACCCGGGGGGCATGAGCGACCGCATCGCGGCGTTCGACTGGTCGGCGACGCCGCTCGGCGCGGCCGGGGACTGGCCGCAGAGCCTGCAGGCGGCCGTGCGCATCGTGCTCGGCTCGCGCTTCTCGATGTGGATGGCATGGGGCCCGGAGCTGACGTTCTTCTACAACGACGCGTACGCGGCCGACACGCTCGCCTCCAAGCACCCGTGGGCGCTCGGTAGGCGCGCCGACGAGGTGTGGGCCGAGATCTGGGGCGACATCGGGCCGCGGATCGACCGCGTGATGGCGTCCGGCACGGCGACGTGGGACGAGGGCCTGCGCCTGTTCCTGGAGCGCAGCGGCTACCGCGAGGAGACCTACCACACGTTCTCCTACAGCCCGCTGCGCGACGAGCGCGGGGAGACGGCGGGGATGCTGTGCGTCGTCGTCGAGGAGACCGACCGCGTGCTCGGCGAGCGCCGGCTCGCCACGCTGCGCGAGCTCGCCGAGGCGACTGGCGCCGCCGCCGGCGAGCGCGACCTGTTCGCGGCGATCGACCGCACGCTCGCCGCCAACACCTACGACCTGCCGTTCGCGTTCGCCTACACGGCCGGCGAGGCGGGGGAGCTCGCGCCCGCCAACGCCGGCGCCCCGGGCTGGCCGGAGGCCGCGCTGCTGGCCGGCGCGCCCGCAGTCGTCGAGCTCGCGGGCCGGCCCGCGGTGCCCTCCGGGGCGTGGGAGGAGCCGCCGCGGCAGGCGTTCGCGATCCCGCTCGCCGGGCGCGGCAGCGAGCCGGCCGGGCTGGTCCTGGCCGGCCTCAACCCGTACCGGGCGCTGGACGAGGAGTACCGCGGCTTCCTCGAGCTGGTCGCGGGCCAGATCGCGTCCAGCCTCTCGAGCGTGCGGGCGCGCCAGGCCGAGCGCGAGCGCGCCGAGGCGCTCGCGGAGCTCGACCGCGCCAAGACCGACTTCTTCTCCAACGTCAGCCACGAGTTCCGCACGCCGCTGTCGCTGATCCTCGGGCCGGCCGAGGACGCGCTGGCCGAGGCGGGCGACGGCGAGCAGGCCGAGCGGCTGGGCGTGGTGTTCCGCAACGCGCTGCGCCTGCAGAAGCTCGTCAACAACCTGCTCGAGTTCTCGCGCATCGAGGCCGGCCGCGCGGAGCCGCTGCGCGAGCCGACCGATCTCGCGGCCTTCACGACCGACCTGGCGAGCATGTTCCGCGCCGCCACCGACCGCGCCGGCATCGCGCTCGTGGTCGAGCGCCCGGACGGCCCGGTGGTCGCCCGCGTGGACCGCGAGATGTGGGAGCGGATCGTGCTCAACCTCGTCTCGAACGCCTTCAAGTTCACGTTCGAGGGCGAGATCAGGGTCGCCCTGCGCCGCGACGGCGCGGAGGCGGTGCTGAGCGTCGCCGACACCGGGACCGGGATCGCCGCCGAGGAGCTCTCGAGCCTGTTCGAGCGCTTCAAGCGCGTCCGCGGCGGTCGCTCGCGCACCCACGAAGGCAGCGGCATCGGGCTCGCGCTCGTGCAGGAGCTCGCGCGCCTGCACGGCGGCGGCGTGACCGCCGTCAGCGAGCCCGGCGCCGGCTCGACCTTCAGCGTGCGCGTGCCGCTGGAGGAGGCCGCCGACCCGGCCGCCGCGGCGACCCCGACGACCGGCGCCGCCGCTTACCTCGAGGAGGCGCTGCGCTGGCTGGCGGACGCGGGCGAGTCGGTGGGCGAGCGCGACGCCGTGGGAACCGGGCTGCCCTCCGACGGGCCGGAGACCGGGCGCGCCCGGATCCTGGTCGCCGACGACAACGCCGACCTGCGCGACTACCTCCAGCGGCTGCTGGCCCGCCACTGGGACGTCGAGACGGTGCGCGACGGCCGCGCGGCGCTGAAGGCGGTGCGCGAGCGCCGGCCCGACCTGATCCTCTCCGACGCGATGATGCCCGAGCTCGACGGCTTCGGGCTGCTGGCGCAGCTGCGCTCGGACCCGGCGACCTCGCAGCTGCCGGTGATCATGCTCTCGGCCCGCGCCGGCGAGGAGGCCGCCGTCGAGGGGCTGGCGGCGGGCGCCGACGACTACCTCGTCAAGCCGTTCTCCTCGCGCGAGCTGATCGCCCGCGTGCGGGCCAACCTCGACCTCGCCGACATGCGCCAGGCCGCCGCGCGCGCCACCGAGCGCCATGCCCGGCTGCTGCGCGACCTCGCGGACGCCGCCGTCGACATCAACCGGGCCGGCTCGGTCGCCGCGGTGCTCGAGTTCGTGGCCGACCGCGCCCGCACCCTCGTCGGCGCCGAGCGCGCCGTCGCGCGGCTCGACGGCGTGGACAAGCCCGGTGACCCGCCGTTCGACCGCCGCGTCGCGCTCACCGGCGCCGGCGGCCGGCCGCTCGGCGAGTTGCTGCTCGACGGCGCCGACGGCACCGGAGGGGTCGAGGCGGACTCCGTGCTCACCCAGCTCGCGCTGCTCGCCGCCACGCGGCTGGAGAACGCGTTGCTCTACGAGCGCGAGCACCGGGTCGCAGAGACGCTCCAGCGCAGCCTGCTGCCGGAGTCGGTGCCCCAGTTCGAGCGCGCGGAGCTGGCCGCGCTCTACCTGCCCGGCTCCAGCGAGGCCAGCGTGGGCGGCGACTGGTACGACGCGATCGCGCTCGACGACAGCACGATCGCGCTCGTGATCGGGGACGTGGTGGGGCGGGGCGTGCGCGCCGCGTCCGCGATGGGGCAGCTGCGCAACGCCGTCCGCGCCTACCTGCTCGAGGGCTACGGGCCGGCCCAGACGCTGATCCGCGTCAACCGGCTGCTGGACACGCTGGGCGGAGGCTTCGCGACGCTCGTCTGCCTGTGCGTGGACTCCGTGACGGGCACGCTGCGCTACGCCAACGGCGGCCACCCGCCGCCGCTGATCGTCGGGCCCGACGGCGCGACGCGCTGGCTCGAGGACGGCCTGGCGCCGCCGATCGGCGCTGCGCGCGAGATCGCCTACCGCCAGGCCGAGGACGCGATCCCGGACGGCGGCGCCCTCGTGCTCTACACAGACGGGCTGGTCGAGCGCCGCGGCGAGCCGATCGACACCGGCCTGGACCGCCTCGCGGAGGCCGCCGCCGACAGCCCGGCGCACGCGGTCACGCTCGCGCGACGGCTCGTGGCGGCGATGCCCGGCAGCGCGCGGCCCGACGACGTCGCGGTGCTGGCGCTGTCGCGGCGCGAGGCGGCCGGCGAGCCGCTCGTCGTCCGCCTGCCCGCCGAGGCGACCTCGCTCGCCCCGCTGCGCGAGCGGCTGCGCCGCTGGCTGGTCGCCGAGGGCCTCAACCGCTCCGACGCCGGCGACGTGCTGCTGGCCGTGGGCGAGGCGGCCTCGAACGCGATCGAGCACGCGGTCGAGCCCTCGCCCGCCGCGGTCGTGATCTCGCTCGCCCGCGGAGACGACGGGGAGACGAACATCGAGATTCGCGACCACGGCCGCTGGGACGCCGAGCCGTCCATGCCGCACCGAGGGCGCGGGATGCACATCATCGAGTCGATCGCCACCGGTGACGTGGCGATCGAGCGCAGCGAGCAGGGAACCAGGGTCAGCATCCGCCACACGAGGGGGGACCACGCTCCGTGACCGGGGTCGAGTTCGACACGGACGCGCTCCCTTCGGCGCTCGTCGCCAGGCCGCTCGGCGACGTCGACATGGCCGTCACGGCCGGGCTGCGTGACGAGCTGCTCGCCGCCGTGGGCGAGCACGGCGCGGGCTGCCTCGTGATCGACCTCGGCGCCGTCGACTACATCGACAGTTCGGGCATCGAGCTGCTGTTCCGCCTGCACGGTGCCCTTGCGGCCGGCGGCAGCGACCTGATCGTCGTCGCCCCGCCCGGCAGCGGCGCCGCGCGGCTGCTCGGGCTGGTGGCGCTCGACGACATCGGCGAGGTGCGCGCCTCGCTCGCGGAAGCGCTGCAGACCTGCAGCGGCTCAGAGCCGCACTGAGCGACCGCGTACCCTCAGTGGCGTGCAGCCCGAGCTGAACCTCTTCGGCCTGACCCTGCAGACCTTCGGGCTGATGCTGGGCATCGCCTTCATCGTCTGCGGCTGGCTGACCGCTCGCTACCTGAAGGAGATCGGCAAGCCCGTCGACTGGGCCTACGAGTTCATCTTCGCGGCGATCGTCGGCGGCCTCGTCGGCTCGAGGCTGTGGTGGGTCGTCGAGAACTGGGACGAGACGAGCGACGACCTGTTCGGGTCACTGTTCACGGGCGCCGGCCTCGTCTTCTACGGCGGCGCGATCGGCGGCGCGATCGCGGTGCTGTCCTGGAGCTGGCACAAGGGCTGGCTCGAGGGGCGAACGTTCGACATGGGCGCCGCGCCGTTGGCCGCCGGCTACGCGATCGGCCGGATCGGCTGCCAGCTCGCCGGCGACGGCGACTACGGGATCCCGTGGGACGGCCCGTGGGCGATGGCCTATCCGAACGGGACGGTCCCCACCGACGTGCCCGTGCACCCGACGCCCGTCTACGAGACGATCGTGATGGGGATCGTCACCGTCGTGTTGTGGCGCCTGCGCCACCGCTTCCGGCCCGGCAACCTGTTCGCCCTGTGGGCCGTGCTTGCCGGGCTGGAGCGGTTCCTGATCGAGTTCATCCGCCGCAACGACGAGGTCGTCGCGGGGCTGACCCAGCCGCAGCTGATCTCACTCGCGATGGTGCTCGCCGGCGGTGCCTGGATCGCGACCCATCGCGGACCGGCGCCGGCCGCCGCGACGCAGCCCGCGCGCACGCGCACCGCACGCCAGCGGGCGTGACGGCGATAATCGCGCGCCGCATGGCCGCCGCCACCGTCAACGTCCTCCCGGAGGCGTCAGAGATCCGCGACGGCCGGCTGCTGATCGGCGGCTGCGACGCGGAGGCGGTCGCACGCGAGCACGGCACGCCGGCGTACGTGTTCGCCGAGGACGACCTTCGCGCCCGCGCCCGCGCCTTCCGCGACGCGCTGGCCGCCCACCACGACGGGCCCGGCGAGGTCGTGTTCGCCTCCAAGGCGATGCCGTCCACGCCGGTCCTGCGCCTGTTCGCGCAGGAGGGCCTCGGCTGCGACGTGGCCTCGGGCGGCGAGCTGCACCTCGCGCTGCACGCCGGATTCGCGCCTGAGCGGATCTACCTGCACGGCAACGCCAAGTCGCGCGCCGAGCTGGCGATGGCCGTCGATTCCGGGGTCGGGACGATCGTGCTCGACAACGCCGAGGAGGCGCGGCGGCTTTCCGAGCTGCTCGACGGGCGCGAGCAGCGCGTGCTCCTGCGCGTCACGCCCGGCGTCGACGCCGACACGCACGAGGCGATCCTCACCGGCCAGGCGGGCTCGAAGTTCGGCTTCGCGCCCGACGACGCGCGCGCGCTGATCGCCGACCCCCTGCCCGGCCTGCGGATCGAGGGGCTGCACATGCACCTCGGCTCCCAGCTGTTCGCGATGGAGCCCTACCGCCGCGCCATCCGCGCGCTCGGCACGCTCGGCGAGTTCCCCGTCTACGACCTCGGCGGCGGGCTCGGCGTCCCCTACACGGCCGGCGACCCTCAGCTCGACGTCGAGACGTGGGTCGCCGGGATGGTCGAGGCCGCGCACGATGAATTAGGCCCCGCCCGCCCCGGCCGTGAGCTGGTGCTCGAGCCCGGCCGCGCGCTCGTGGCCAACGCCGGCGTCACGCTCTACGGCGTCGACTCGGTCAAGCCCGGCGCGGCCGGGGAGCTGCTCGTCGCGGTCGACGGCGGCATGTCCGACAACCTGCGGCCGATGCTCTACGGCGCCGGCTACGAGGCGCACATCGTCACCCGGATGGGCGCGGAGGGCGCGGCGAGCACGGTCGTCGGCAAGCACTGCGAGTCCGGCGACGTGCTCGTGCGCGACGCCCTGCTGCCCGACCCGCGCCCGGGCGACGTGATCGTGACCCCGGCGACCGGCGCCTACGGCTACGCGCTCGCCAACAACTACAACGGCCAGCCCCGCCCGCCGGTGGTCTTCTGCTCAGGCGGGAGCTCGCGCGTGGTAGTGCGCCGGGAGACCTACGAGGAGCTGCATGGCCGCGACGTCTGAGCCCTTCCGCATCGGCCTGCTGGGCCACGGCACCGTCGGCGCGGCGTTCGAGACGCTCTTGACCGAGCGGGCCGGCGCGGTCGCCGCGACCGTCGGCCTGCACCCGCAGGTCAGCGGCGTGCTCACGCGCAGGCAGGGCGACTTCGAGGAGATCCTCGCCGGCTCGGACCTGATCGTCGAGCTGATCGGCGGCATCGAGCCCGCGCGCGACTACGTGCTGCGCGCGATGCGCGCCGGCAAGCACGTCGTCTCGGCCAACAAGCAGCTGCTCTCCCAGCACGGCGAGGAGCTGTGGGCGGTCGCGCGCGAGCACGACGTGCAGCTGCGCTTCGAGGGCGCGGTCGCGGGCGTCGTCCCCGTGATCCGCGTGCTGCAGGAGTCGCTGGCCGCCGCGCACGTCGAGCGCATTCACGGCATCGTCAACGGCACGACCAACTACATCCTGTCCGAGATGGCGCGCGCCGGGATCTCCTACGAGCAGGCGCTGCTGCAGGCGCAGGAGCTCGGCTACGCGGAGGCCGATCCGACCGACGACGTGACCGGCCGCGACGCCGCAGCCAAGATGGCGATCCTCGCCCGGCTGGCGTTCTCGACCCCGGTGCACCTCGACCAGGTCGTCTACGAGGGGATCGAGCACATCACCGCGGACGACATGGCCTACGCCGACGAGCTCGGGCTGGGGCTGAAGCTGATCGGGACGGCCGAGCGCGTCGACGGCGGCATCAGCGTGCGCGTGCATCCCGCCTTCCTCTACGGCGAGCACCCGCTGGCGACGGTCAACGGCCCGTTCAACGCGGTCACCGTCGAGTCCGACGCGATCACGGAGATCACGATGTCGGGCCCGGGGGCGGGCGGCCCCCAGACGGCGAGCGCCGTGCTCGGCGACGTGATCTCGGCGATGATCCCGCCCGCCTCGACGCCCGAGACGACCGAGGCGCTGCCGATCGTGGCCGACGTCTCGTCCGCGTTCTACCTGCACATGGAGGTGCTCGACCGCCCCGGCGTGCTCGCGCAGATCGCCGAGATCCTCGGCATGCAGGGCGCCTCGATCAAGTCGTTCGTGCAGCGCGGGCTGGGCGACAACGCGCGCCTGGTGATGGTGCTGCACCCGCTGCTGGAGTCGCGCCTGTACGCGGCGGTGCGGATGATCGGCCAGCTCGACTTCATGCGCGCCGCCCCGCGCGCGATCCGCGTCATCGACGAGGACTTCTCCTAGACCGTGCCCGCCCTGATCGAGCGCTACCGCGACAGCCTGCCGTTCGCGCCGGAGGACCCCGTGGTCTCGCTCGGCGAGGGCTCGACGCCGCACGTGCTCGCGGAGCGCCTCTCCGAGCGCGCGGGCGCGGAGGTGTGGCTGAAGATCGAGGGCGCCAACCCGACCGGCTCCTTCAAGGACCGCGGGATGACCTGCGCGGTGTCGGCGGCCGTGCGCGAGGGCGCCGAGGCGCTGGTCTGCGCGTCGACGGGCAACACTGCCGCGAGCGCCGCCGCCTATGCCGCGCGCGGCGGGCTGGCGGGGGTCGTGATCGTGCCCGAGGGCAAGATCGCCACGGGCAAGCTCGCGCAGGCGCTGATGCACGGCGCGCGCGTGATCGCGCTGCGCGGCAACTTCGACCAGGCGCTGGAGCTCGTGCGCGAGCTGGCCCAGCGGCGCCCGATCGCGCTCGTGAACTCGGTCAACCCGTTTCGGCTCGAAGGGCAGAAGACGGCCTCCTTCGAGATCCTCGACGAGCTCGGCGAGATCGACGCGCTCTGCATCCCGGTCGGCAACGCGGGCAACGTGACCGCGTACTGGAAGGGGTTCAGCGAGCGCGGCTCGCGCCCGCGCATGCTCGGATACCAGGCGGCCGGCGCCGCGCCGCTCGTGCACGGCGCGCCGGTCCAGGCGCCCGAGACCGTCGCCAGCGCGATCCGGATCGGCAACCCGGCCCGCTGGGAGGAGGCGCTGGACGCCTTCACCAGCTCGCGCGGGCAGGTGCGCGCGGTCACCGACGCGCAGATCCTCGACGCCTACCGGTTCCTGGCCCGCGAGGAGGGCGTCTTCTGCGAGCCGGCCTCCGCGGCCGGCGTCGCGGGGCTGCTCGCCAACGGCGCCGAGGACGCCGAGCGGATCACCTGCGTCCTCACCGGCCACGGGCTCAAGGACCCGCAGACCGCGCTCGCGCACGCCGGCTCGGTCGTGCCGTGCGAGCCCGAGATCGAAGCGGTCGAGCGCGCCATCGATGCATAGGCGCAGGCTCGTCCGGGTGCCGGCGTCGTCGGCCAACCTGGGGCCGGGCTTCGACGTGCTGGCCGCCGCGCTGTCGCTGCACGTCGAGCTCGAGGTGGAGGAGGCCGGCTCATTCGCGGTCCACACCGACCTGCAGATCGCGCGCGACCGCCGCAACCTGGCCGTGCGGGCGTTCGAGACGCTGCACCCGGCCGACGACTTCGAGTTCACGATCCGCTCGGAGGTGCCGCTGTCGGGCGGGCTCGGGACGAGCGCCGCGGCCTACGTGGCCGGGCTGATGGCCGCCGACTCCCTGTTCGAGCTCGACGCTCCGCTGCTGCACGCGGCGACCCGTCTCGAGGGCCATCCCGACAACGCGGCCGCCGCCCTGCTCGGCGGGTTCGTCGTGTGCGTCGCCGCGAAGGCGGCGCGCTTCGACGTCCCGGCCGGGCTGGAGGCGATCCTCGTCGTCCCGCACAAGCACGTGCGCACGTCCAGGGCCCGCGCCGCGCTGCCCGCGCAGGTGCCGCTCACCGAAGCCGTCCACAACATCGGCCACGCGAGCATGCTCGTGCTCGGCCTCGTCCGCGGCGACTGGGACCTCGTGAGCGCCGGCCTGCACGACCGCCTGCACCAGCCTCGGCGGGCATCGCTGTACCCGCAGTCGATGGCGCTGGTGCGCCGCGCCGAGGAGCTCGGAGCGCTCGGGGCCACGATCTCCGGTGCCGGACCGTCCGTGCTGTTCTGGACGCACTACGAGGCGACGGGCGCGGTGATGGCCAAGCTCAAGCCCGCCACGGCCGGCTGGGCGCAGGTGCTGCACGTGCCCTTCGAGCCGCAGGGCGCCTACGTGCGCGAGCTCTAGCCGCCGGTCGCGCGGGCGGCGGCGACGGCGCGGATCATCGCCACGAGGGCCTCTTCGTCCTCGGCCTTCTCGATGTAGGCGTCGGCTTCCTCGCCGAGGCCTTCGTCGAGGAGCGAGACGTAGCCGCTGTAGACGATGACCCGCGCTTGGGGGACCTCGCTCCTGATGCGCCGTAGGAGCGTGGTGTCGCCGGGGGAGCCCATGGTGTCCAGCAGCACGACGTCGGGTCGGGCCGGGCCGATCGCCGCGATCGCATCGTCGCCCGAGTGGGCCTCGCCGACGTGCCGGATGTCGGCGTGGTCGTCGAGCCAGTGCCGGACCAGCCGCGTGAACGCGGACGAGTCGTCACAGTGGAAGATGCGGATGTGGTGGGGCACGAAATTACCTCGTACCCAGCTGGAGGCTCACACCCCAACCGCAATTGACAGAGTGTTCACGGACTGACGAACACGGGCGCGCCGAGTGGCACGATCCGCAAGAGCGCCTGCAGGTCGCGGGTCGCGGCACGCAGGCAGCCCAGCGAGGCCGCCTGCCCGATCGTCTCCGGCTGCGGGGTCGCGTGGATCGCCAGCCGGTCGCCGCCGGGCCAGCCCGGGATCAGGTTGGGCTGGTGGCCGGAGAGCGCGAGCGCGCAGCACCCGTACGGCGAGTCGGCGCGCTGGGTGTGGAGCTTGTCGGTGACCGCGAAGCGGCCGGCCGGCGTCTCGGTGCCGGGACGCCCGACCGCGACGCGCACCCGCCGCACGACGCTGCCGCGCCGCCACACGGTCAGGCGGCGGTCGGAGCGGTCGACGCGCAGGGAGACGTCCACCGCGCCCGGCCTCGTGGCGGCCGCGCGGATCCACGCGGGAGCGCCGTTCGGGCGCTCGGGCACGACGACGCGGAGCCAGCCGCGGCGCTCGCGCAGCACGGAGACGACCTTGGGCGAGCCGAACTCGGTACGCGGCTTCACGCGCCCCAGCTCGCGCCCGCCCGGGGCGGCGCGCAGCGCGGTGGCGCGCATGACGCGGGCGGTCGCCCAGCGCCCGCGCGGGGCGGGCTCGGCCCGCTTCGGGCGCTTGGGCGCGTCGCGCGCGACGGCGAAGTGCGGCTCGTCCGTGGGCCCGGCGCGCTCGGGCGCGGGCGCCGAGCCGCAGCCGGCCAGCGCGAGCAGCAGCAGTGGCGCGAGCCGGCTCACGCCGTAGTTGTACCCGCCGCGCGCGCCGCCGCTAGGCGGCGAGCAGCGGCTTGAGCTTCTTGCGCGCGTCCTTGAGGCCGACGCGCCGCAGCACCTCGTCGGCCAGCGCGAGGTAGTCCGCGCCGAGGTCGGGCCGGTGGTCGAGGATCGAGACGCCCTTCTCCGCCGACTCCGCGTAGGCGATCGAGGACTTCACGACGGTCTCGAAGACCTTCTCGCCGTAGTGCTCCTTGAGCTGCTCGTAGGCCTCGCGCGAGTGCTTGGTGCGCATGTCGGCGATGTTGAGGACCACGCCCAGGAACTCGAGGTCCGGGTTGTAGAACTCCTTCGCCTGCTCGACGACCTCGAGCGCGCCCGCCACGCCCTGCAGCGCGAAGTACTGCGCCTCGGAGGAGACGAGCGCCCAATCGGCAGCGACGAGGCCGTTGACGGTCAGCAGCCCGAGCGCCGGCGGGCAGTCGATCAGGACGAGGTCGTGCTCCTTGCGGACGTCCTTGAGCGCCTTGCGCAGGACCAGCTCGCGGCCCATCTTGCCCGACATCGTGCGCTCGACCTCGGCGAGGATCGGCGTCGCGGGGATCATCCCGCCGTGGGAGGCCGCGGTGGCCTTCGCCTGGCCGGCCAGCACGTCGGCGATCGTTGGGCTCGCGTCGGGTGCGACGTCGAAGTAGTCCGACAGGTTGCCCTGCGGGTCCAGGTCGATGGCGAGCACGTCCAGCCCGATGCGGCGGAACACGTCCGCCAGCGTCCGTACGGTGGTGGTCTTGCCCGTGCCGCCCTTCAGCGACAGTACGGCGATCGTCTCGGCCATGGCGCGGGCATAGTAACGTCGCCGAAGGCGAGCGGCGAGAGTAACGTCGCCGAAGGCGAGCGGCGACGAAGGAGCTCGTCTCGCCTGGCAGGCGAAACCCAAATCGGACGGGTTACTTACTCGACGACCGCCGCCTGCGGCGAAGGCGAGCCGACCGTCGCCGTGTCCAGGAAGAAGATGCTGTGGCGGCCGATCGAGATCTCGTCGCCGTCGGTCAGCGGCGCCCACTCGACGCGCTCGCTGTTGACGTAGACGCCGTTCAGCGACCGGTCGTCGAGCACGCGTACGCCCTCGGCCTGGCTGACGACGAGCGCATGACGGCGCGAGACCGTCGCGTCGTCGAAGCGGATGTCGGCGGCCAGGGAGCGCCCGATCCGGGTCCACTCCTGGTTGAGGGGCGTTACGACCTGGCGCCCGGACTCCTCGTAGGCGAGGTACTTGCCCGGCTGGGTGAGCCCGAGGCGGGCGTCCTGAAGCCACACGGGACGCTCGCGCTCCACGGCCGCGGGCGGCTGTACAGGGACCGATGCCTGCCCCGACAGGGGCAGCGTGCCGGTGGCCTGCACGTCGCTCGATTCACGCGGATCCATCAGGTTCTCTCCTGTCTCGGC
Organism: Solirubrobacteraceae bacterium; assembly: GCA_035264365.1. Classification (GTDB taxonomy): domain Bacteria; phylum Actinomycetota; class Thermoleophilia; order Solirubrobacterales; family Solirubrobacteraceae; genus DATFQI01. The sequence goes on along the minus strand of DATFQI010000245.1, from coordinate 1,518 downwards.
GCAGAGCGCGCCCCTTCCTCCGGGTGAGAATTCTACGCACCAGGTCAATGGGGTCTGGACCGCAGCCGCGGGCCGATCGTTGCAACGGCAGGGCTCTCCATGCCCGTGGCGAACCGCCTGAGCACCATGCCGGCGCTCCCCCTCCACCGCTCCAAGCTCCGCGCCCCGACGGAGATCTCCCTGCTCGGGAAGGGGCGCGGCGTGTCCGCGGACGCGACATGCTCGCACTGTCACCGGACGCCCCTAACCGGCGAGCACGTGCACCTCTACGGGGACCTGGTCGTCTGCCAGCTCTGCCGCCATCTGCGGCGCGAGCCGCCCGGCGCCACGGTGGTCGTCCACTCCTCCGAGCACCACCGCACGGTCAAGGGCGCGAGCAGCAGCCGCCGCCCCAGAGCCGCCTGAGCCGCCGGATCCGCGGCGCGGCGACTAGACTCACGGCCGCCCGTGGACCCCGTCACCAGCAAGATCACCATCGGCCGTCCGCGCGAGGAGGTCTTCGACTACCTCGCCGACATCGCGAACCACCCGGAGTTCTCCGATCACTACCTCAAGGACTGGCGCCTGACGCGCGTCGAGTCCGTGGGCCAGGGCGCGGGCGCCCGCTTCCGCCGCGACAAGCGCTTCGACCGCTTCGGCTGGGAGGACATGACCTTCATCGAGGTCGCGCGGCCGTATCGGATCGTGGCCGCCGGGCGCGGCGGCAAGTTCAACCGCAACAAGACCTACACGACCTGGACGCTCTCGCCGTCGGGCGGCGGCACCGAGGTCGAGCACACGACCGAGAGCGAGCCGGCACTGCCGACCGACCGCATAATGGAGGGCCTGGGCGGCACGCGCCGCTGGTTCAAGCGTGGCGGGCGCAAGGCCCTGCAGCGGTTGCAGTCGATCCTCGAGGAGGACCACGATCGCGGCGCGCGCGCCACGGTCGCGGGCGTCTAGGATCCGCGCCATGAGGCGTCTGCTCGTCATCTCCGCCGCGCTGCTCTGCGCCCTGTTCGCCGCGGGCTGCGGCAACAAGCAGGCGACCGTCACGGTGGGCGAGACGGAGGGCATCTACCTCGACGTCGACGACCTGAAGTACCAGGTGCAGATCTCGCGCTACATGAACCCGAACGACGTCGAGGACCGCTCCTACCTGGCCGGTCTGCCCTCCTCGACCTCCCAGCCGAGCGGCGACGAGACGTGGTTCGGCGTCTTCATCCGCGTCCAGAACACGACGGACGAGACGATCGCTCCCGCCAACGACTTCATGATCGTGGACACGCAGGAGAAGAAGTACCGGCCGATCCCGATCGACACGAACATCAACCCGTTCGCCTACAAGCCGGACCCGATCCCGCCCAAGGGCCTGATCCCGGAGCCCGACTCCGCGGCCTCCGACACCACGATCCAGGGCTCGCTGCTGCTGTTCAAGGTCAAGACCGAGTCGCTCCAGAACCGCCCGCTCGAGTTCCGCTTCAAGCGTGGCTCGGGGACCGAGGGCGTCGTCGACCTCGACGTCTGAGCCGGTTCGGT
>DATFQI010000244.1:0-18957 GCA_035264365.1 Solirubrobacteraceae bacterium | reverse complement strand
ACCGCCGTCGCGCCAGCGCAGTCGCAGCAGGAGCGAGGCGGCGTTGTTCGCGTAGGACGTCTCGCGCAGGCGGCGGTCGGCGTTGACCCGGTGCACGAGCAGGTAGCGTCCGGGCCGCAGGCCGTCGAGCGGCAGCCACTGTCCCTCGAGGTTGGCGACGTAGTCGTCGCCGTAGCCGACCGAGATGCCCTCGCGGATCCCGAGCAGCCCGGGCCGCTGGAGCCCGCAGCGGCTCGTGAACACCGGCTGCGGCGCCCGCGTGGGCGGCGCGGCCGAGACGGGGTAGCGGTCGCCGAGGCAGAAGCCGCTCTTGCGATCCTCGACGAGCGCCCGGCGCCCGCCGGGCCGCCGCAGCTCGTAGCGGTCGAAGCCGAGCAGGTGCCAGTGCTGGTGGTCGGGCGAGCGGACGTAGCGCAGCCGGCCGGCGGCGGGCACCTCCTCCATCGGCGTGCCCTCGCGCTGGATCACCTGGCTCGCGGCCATCGCCCGCTCGACGCGGGCGCGGCGGCCCTCGATCAGCAACGGCCCGTCGCCCACGTTGCCGACCGCGGAGCGGAAGCCGAGCCGCCACCGCCGCCCTGAGCCGGAGCCGACGTGGGTCACCACGAGCCCGGAGGGGGTCGCCTGATCGAGGTCCGGCAGCAGCGGCCTTCCCTCCGGGGCGCTCTGACCGATCGCGATGGCGGCCGGGACCACGACCGCCGCGGCGGCGAGCGCCGGCAGCAGCCGGATCACCAGACGGGCCATCGGGAAGTCGCGCGACACTGGCATCGGCTCTGCCGGAGCCTATGGCGCACGCCTTGCGCGCCTGGATTCCCGGAGGTGCCCAGGGGTCGCGCGCGCCCCCGCGCGCGCGAAGTGCGTCCGTAGCGTGGGCCACGGCGGCGCTGAACTCGGGGCCGCCTGTCTCCTCCCCAGAAAGGAGGGCGCTGCATGCGCTCCATCCCCAGAGCGGCCGTTCCGCTCGCCATCACCATGGGTCTCGTCGCCGCCTCCCCCGCAGCGGCCGACGCGGGCCCGTCGGCGAAGGCCCATGCCTCGGGCAGCCCCGCCGTCGAGCTCATCTACCCGTCGATCGTGAGGGCCCGGATCGCCCGCACCGAGCGCGCGCTCGAACGGGCGACGGAGCGGTACGAGAACGGCAGCCCGCTCGACGCGGTGCCGACGTTCAAGGTCGTCCGCCGCCAGCTGGCGGCGGCCTGGCGCGGCGCGAAGTACGTGATCCGCACGACGCCGCCTCCGGTCCCGCCCGAGGACCTCGCCCGCGTCCGCCGGCGCGCCAGCGTCGCCCAGGACGAAGGTGGCCCGACCTACGCCACGCCGGCGGAGAGCGGGTTCGCGGTCCTGAGCCTCCAGCACGACGTGTCCGCCGAGGTCGTGCAGCTGATCGACGGCAGCCACGGCGCGGGGCTGAACGCCCTGAGCAAGACGCTGTACCTCACGCTCGACCGGCGCGACCGGGCGATCCAGGACATCGTCACGCTCTCGCCGCCGGCGCCGCCCGAGGAGCCGGATCTCGCGCGGGTGCATGCGCGTGCCAGCCAGGAAGAGGGCGAGGTCGTCACGTTCGACACGGTGATGCCGAACACGGTCGCCCAGTTCGACGACGAGCTGCAGGCGATCGCGGGCACCGAGGCCGACGCGACGGACCTGACGGCCGGGGGCCGGCGGCTCCTCGACCGCGCCTCCACCCAGGTGACGGCGACGAAGGCCCGGGTCAACACCCTCTGGCCTCCCGTCCCGCCCGAGGACTGATCTCCACGGCGGCCGGCTGCGGCCGGCCGCCGCACCAAGGTCCCGGCGAGCGGCCGGCGCGGAAGCGCCGGCCGCTCGTCTTCGTGCGTAGGTGGCACCTGCCGCTCGTCATCGTGCGGGTGCGAAGAAGGGCCGTCCGCGCCCCGGGGGGAACGGGGCGCGGACGGCATGGGGAACAGCGCGGTCAGGGGGAGGGAACCGACCGGCTGCCGTCGTCCCGCGCGGAGGGCGGGACGGGGCTCGGCGCGGCCGCCGCATCCCTGCGGCGGAGGAGGGAGCGCACGAGCTCGATGCGGCGCTTGCGCGCCTCGGTCCGGGCGGCGACGCCCATGAACCGGATGGAGGGGCTCACGAAGCCTCGTCTCCTTGCATGCCCAGACCCTCGCTCACGCCGACTCGTCCAGCAACAACGTCGAGCGAACCGCCGAGAGGTCGGCGCGATCGGGGCGCGTGCTCCAGCCCTGGTGGAACATCGTCGCGAACGCCGCGATCCGGAGCGGGACCATGAAGAACGTGATCTGCAGCACGAACAGCGGCAGCCTGCGGAGATCCTCCGGCGCCCGGCGCAGGCGCGGGATCTGGCGCAGGCCGATGCTGACCAGCATCCCGACGTACGCCAGCGGCAGCTCGAGCGCGAGCGGGAGCCCGGCGGTGCCGGAGTCGCCGCGCAGCGCGTGCGCGACGGCCAGCCCGACCACGGCATAGAGGGCGAACGGCGTGAGGATGTCGGTGGCGAAGCAGACGAACGCGACCGGCTTGCGCCACAGCCACGGCAGGCTGAGCAGCGTCTCGCGCTGGCTCGACCGGCCCCAGCGCAGCTGCTGGCGCCAGAAGCGCGGCCATTCGGACGGGGCGTCCGTCTCGACGAGCGCCGTCGACTGGTAGACGGTCCGCCAGCCGTTGCGCAGGAGCTCGTTGGTCAGCACGCGGTCGTCGCCGACGTGCTGGGGGGCGCCGAGGACGGTCTGGCCGACGAGCCGCTCGACGGCCGGCTCGAACGCCGCGCGCCGGTAGGCGATCGTGCGCCCGGCCAGGCAGCCGACCTGCCCGAACACGGACTGGGCCGGCACGGTGAGGTGGTAGCGGATGTCCTCGATCCAGTCGGCGAGGCGGCGTACGGCGTTGCCGCCCGGCTCGAACACGGCTTGGCGCGGCGTCACGCCGCCTACGGCCGGGTCGGCGAAGGGCCGCAGCAGCTCCGTGAGCGCGCCTGGCGCCCACACCGTGTCCGAGTCGAGGACGATGACGACGTCCGTCTCCGGATCGCTGGCGCGCAGGCCCGCCGCGATGGCCACGCGCTTGCCTGCCTTGGGGATCCGCAGCACGCGGTCGCAGTACTCGGCGGCGATGCGGGCGATCGCGGCGTCGCCGCCGTCGACCACGGCGATCAGCTCGGAGGGCCGGTTCGCCACGACGCTCGCGAGCGCACGGCGCCAGATGTCCTCCGGCTCGTCATAGACGGGCACCAGGACGGAGGTCCGCAGCCCGCCCGGGGAGGCGGTGGACGGGCGATAGCGGCGTGCGGCGAGCGCCTTGGCGGTCCACAGCAGCCAGACATAGGCGAAGAAGCCCATGAACAGCGTCGGCGCATGGACGCCGGTCAGGACGGCCCAGGCGTCACGGACGAAGCTGAACATCGGGAGCGACCTCCTCGGGGCTCGCTGCGGGGACGACGAGCTCCCCGCGGTACCACCAGCGGCCACCGAGCCGGATCAGCGGCGCCGGCGTGCGGCGCGACGGGCGCGACGCGAGCGGCGACAGGCGGTCGGCGAGCCCGCGGAGGCGCGCAGCAGCCGCCTTGCGGACGAGCGGATGTGCGGACATGGACCTGCCGGCGGCGAGGCCGGCCGCTCAGCCGGCGCTGGGGCCGGGCCGAGCGCCGGGCGTGCGCCCGCGGGCGACGGCGAGGCGGCTGCGTGCGCCGGCAGGCGCGGCCGCGCGGCCGGCCGCGGCGCCGGCGACGGCGACGAGCAGGCCCTCGAGCACGATCGCGACGAGCCCGGGCGGCTCCGCCCACTCGCCGACGTCCTCGGTGGCGGACGGCAGGCCGCCCGTGCGGCTGATGACGTAGCCCAGCAGCAGCATGCCTGCGAGCGATCCCGCCGCCGACAGCGCCCGCGGATCGCCGCTGACGGTGAGCGCGGCGGCGAGCAGGACGCTCGCGACGACGGCGGCCACGAACAGGCCGCCGAGGTACCCCGCCTCGTCGAAGGCGGCACGAAGCTGGAGCGCGTGCACCACCGCGATCCCGGCGAGGGAGGCGATCGCGACCATGCGCTCGAGAGCCTCGTCCGCGGGCTCCTGCATCCGCTCGTCCGCCGGGTGGTTGGTGCCGAAGGTCATGGTGCAGCTCCTGATCGCTGGTCGACGTGAATGTGAGGGTGCGGCCGTCACGCGACCGCGGCGAGCTCGCGCCGCGGGGCGTGGGACTGCGCGGCGAGGCGCATGAACGCGGCGCACGTCATGCCCGCGTCGGGGCGGGCCGTGAGCACGACCTCGCAGGCGGGAGCGGGCGGCGCCAGCGGCAGGAAGCGCACCCCGGCGGTGGCGAAGCGCGACTCGGCCGAGGCGGGCAGCAGCGCGACGCCGGTCCCGGCCGCGACCGCGAGCATCACCTGCTCGACGGCGGGCTCGGCGATCTCCACCAAGGACGGGGAGATGCCGGCGGCGCGGCAGGCGCCCAGCACGCCGTCGTAGAAGGCCGGGTTGACCGAGCGCGCGAGCTGGACGAGCGCCGTGCGCTCGAGCCCGCCCAGTGAGACCTGCGCCTCGTTCGCGAGCGGGTGATCCACGGGCACCGCGGCCACGGTGCCCTCCTCGGCGATCGTGACGACCCGCAGGCCGGCCACGGGGCCGGGGAGGCAGGTGACGGCGACGTCGACCCGCCCCTCGCGCACGCTCTCGAGCAGCTGGCGCGCGGTGCCCGACTCGAGCGAGACGCGAATGCCAGGTGCGACCGAGGAGAAGCGGCGCAGCAGCCTCGGCACGGCGATCGGCAGGGCGTCGGGCAGGTAGCCGACCCGCAGCCGCCCGATCGCGCGCCCGTCCGCCTGGCGTGCGGCGAGCTGCGCGGCCTCGGCCTGCACCAGCACGCGCCGGGCCTCGTCGAGCATCGCGCTGCCGGCGTCGGTGAGCGAGACGCTGCGGTGGTTGCGGTCGAACAGCCTCACGCCGAGCTCCGCCTCGAGCTTGCGCACCTGCTCGCTGACCGCGGGCTGGGCGACGTGGAGGCGTTCGGCGGCCCGACGGAAGTGAAGCTCTTCCGCCACCGCCACGAAGTACCGCAGATGCCGAAGTTCCATGTGAGCCAGTCTCCTCGCAGCCCTCCCCGCTCGCATCCGCGACACCCTCGTGTCGGTCCCTAGTCACGGGCACTGGGGACTGGGGACTCACCGGTGCCGCCTTGGCAGGGGCACGGGGCACCGGTACGTTCGCGAAGCGAGATGGGTGATGCGACGACGCTGAGAGGCCGTGCCCGGGAGCGCCAGGCGATCGCCCGGCTGCTCGACGCGGTACGCAGCGGTGGGAGCCGGGCCCTGGTGCTGCGCGGCGAGCCGGGGGTGGGCAAGACCGCGCTGCTGGACCACGCGGTCGCCTCGGCCGCCGGCGTGCGGGTCGTGCGCGCGGCGGGCATCGACACCGAGATGGAGCTCGCGTTCGCGGGCCTGCACCAGCTGTGCGCGCCGCTGCTCGGCCACCTCGAGCGACTGCCCCCACCCCAGCGCGAGGCCCTGGCGACCGCGTTCGGGCTGAGCACGGGCGGGCCGCCCGACCGCTTCCTGGTCGGCCTCGCGGCGCTCAGCCTGCTCGGCGAGGCCGCCGCCGACCGGCCGCTGCTGTGCGTGGTCGACAACGCGCAGTCGATCGACCACGCCTCGCTGCAGACGCTCGCGTTCGTCGCCCGGCGGCTGGCCGAGGACTCCGTCGGGATGCTGTTCGCCGGCACGGAGGAGCACGCGGAGCTCCGCGGCCTGCCGGAGATCGAGGTCTCAGGGCTGCGAGACCCCGACGCCCGCGCGCTGCTCGCGTCCGTCATCACCGGGCCGCTGGACGAGCGCGTCCGCGACCGCATCGTCGCCGAGACCCGCGGCAACCCGCTGGCGCTCCTCGAGCTGCCGCGCGGCATCTCCCCGGCGGAGCTCGCCGGCGGCTTCCGGCTGCCGGCCGCCGTACCGCTCTCGCGGACGATCCAGGAGAGCTTCCAACGGCGTTTCGACGCGCTCCCGGCGGAGACCAGGCAGCTGTCGCTGCTCGCCGCCGCCGATCCGGTCGGCGAGTCGGCTCTGGTCTGGCGGGCGGCGGAGCACGCCGGCCTCAGCCCCGCGGCCGCGGGACCCGCCACGGCCGCCGGGCTCGTGGACTTCGCGGCGAGGGTGCGCTTCCGCCATCCGCTGGCCCGGTCCGCGATCTACGGGGCGGCCACGCGGGAAGAACGGCAGCGCGCCCACCGCGCCCTGGCCGACGCCACGGACCCGCGGCTGGACCCCGACCGGCGCGCCTGGCACCGCGCGCAGGCCGTCGCGGGCCCCGATGACGCGGTCGCCGAGGAGCTCGAGCGTTCGGCCGAGCGCGCGCAGGCCCGCGGCGGCATGGCCGCCGCGGCCGCCTTCCTCGAGCGAGCTGCCGAGCTCACCGAAGATGCCGCAGGCCGCGCCGGTCGGGCGCTCGCCGCGGCGCAGGCCAAGCTCGGCGCGGGAGCTCCCGATCCCGCGCTCGCGCTCGTGGCGCTGGCCGAGTCCGGACCGCTCGACGAGCTCTCGCGCGCGCGGGCCGGCCTGTTGCGCGGTCAGATCGCGTTCGCCGCGCGGCGCAGCACCGATGCGCCCCCACTGCTGCTGAAGGCGGCCGGGCAGCTCGAACGGCTCGACCTGCGGCTGGCCCGTGACACGTACCTCGAGGCGCTCGTGGCCGCGCTCTACGCCGGCCGCCTTGCGGTCGGCGCCGGTCCGCTCGAGGCGGCGAGAGCGGCACGCGCGGCGCCACCGGCACCGCAGCCGTCGGCCGCCGACCTGCTGCTCGACGGCCTGACGCTGCAGATCACCGAGGGCTATCCCGCCGGCGTGCCCCTCCTGCGGCGGGCCATCGACGCGTTCCGCACGGGTCCGGTCACGCCCGAGGAGGAGCTCCGGTGGCTCTGGCTCGCCTGCCACGCCGCCATCGTGCTGTGGGACTACGAGAGCTGGGAGGTGCTCTCCCGCCGCCAGGTCGCGCTGGCCCGTGACTCGGGGGCGCTTTCCGTGCTGCCGATCGCGCTCAGCTCGCGGATCGGCGTGCATCTGAACGGCGGCGACCTCGCCGCGGCGCGCTCGCTCGTGCAGGAGCTCGAGGCGATCACCGCGGCCGCGGGCACCCGGTTGCCTCCGTACGGCGCGGTGGCGGTGGCCGGATGGGAGGGTCGCACCGACGCGGCGACCCGGCTCATCGAGGCCGCGTCGCAGGACGCGCTGGCCGGCGGGGAGGGCATGGCCCTGACGTTCACGGAGTGGGTGACCGCCGTCATCCTCAACTCGCTCGGCCGGCATCGGGAGGCATTGCGGTCGGCGCAGCGGGCGGACGCCCACCCCGAGGAGCTGTGGTCGACCCTGTGGCTGCACGAGTTGGTGGAGGCCGCCGTGCGCAGCGGTGAGGACCAGGTGGCCGGCGAGGCCCTCGAGCGGCTCTCGGCGATGACGCAGGCCAGTGGCAGCGACTGGGCACTGGGGATCGAGGCGCGCTCGCGCGCGCTGCTGTCCCGCGCGGGCGCCGCCGAGGACCTCTACCGGGAGGCGATCGAGCGGTTCACGGGCACGCCCCTGCAGGTCGCGCTCGCGCGCTCCCACCTGCTCTACGGCGAGTGGCTGACGCGCACGGGCCGGCGCGCCGACGCCCGCGAGCAGCTCGGGCGCGCGCACGACATGTTCGCCTCCCGCGGCATCGAGGCGTTCGCCGCCCGCGCCGCGAAGGGATTGCCGGGCGCCGGCGCGCCGGCCCGGCGCCGCTCGCTGGGGCGTGGAGGCGACCTGACCGCTCAGCAGGCGGAGATCGCGCGGCTCGCCCGCGACGGCATGACCAACCCGGAGATCGGCGCCCGTCTCTTCCTTTCGCCCCGCACCGTCGAGTACCACCTGCACAAGGTGTTCGAGAGGCTCGGGGTGGCCTCGCGCAACGAGCTGGCCCTGGTGCTCGAGGCACCGGCGGGCGCGGGCGTGGCCGGCTGAGCCCCTAGCCGCCGAAGTCCGCCGTGAAGGTCCGGCCCGCGCGGCGCGAGCCGAACGGCGTCCCGCCGGCGACCCCGGTGCCGACCAGGTGGAAGCGTGGAGCGAGCACGATGCGGCGGTGGTCGGCGCTGGCGAGCCACGCGGCCACGATCGCGCGGGGCTCTGCCTTGGCGCCGACGCCCCAGGCGAGCGTCTCACCGACGCTCCAGTGCGCGCGCGACCGCATCCAGCCCGTGCGCGCGATGCGCGCGGAGAACAGCTCCCCGGTTCGCGAGTCGTGCGAGAAATAGCGATGGGCCACCATGTCGCGCGAGTGGCGGCGGGCGGCGAGGGCCAGCCGTGGGTCCGGCCGCAGCGGCGGAGCGCCATGCGCGGCGCGCGCCGCGTTGATCAGCTCGACCACCTCGACGCGCACCGGGGATGCGCCGCCGGCGGCGGGCCGTGCCGCCACCAGCGCGACCGTGATCAGCGCGACGCCGAAGCGGAGTCCGGGTAGGGGCATGTCCTCGATCGTCCGGCCGGCCCGGCGTACGGCAAGCGATACCGCCGATCGACCGTGCGGTCTTCGCTGTCATGCCGCGCAGCCGCCGATCCGGGCGCCGCGGCGACACGTGGCGCCGATCGCGTGTGCGCGGTTCGTTCTTGTGATCCGGCGTGACGGGCGGGAGCGTCCCACCCATGAGCATCGTCGAGAGGAGCACGGCATGACCGCGAACCGCGCCCGCGCCCACGCGCGCGTGACCAAGACGCTCCGGGACATCGGGCCCGCCAAGCTGCTGCCGGCGGAGCAGGCCCGGATCCGCCTCGCCGCCGACACGCTGGTGTTCTCCGCCGAGCCGGGAGCCGGCACGCTCGCCGCCCGTGCCGACGTCACGGCGCTGTGCCGGCACCTCGCCGACTCGGGCCGCTGGCTGCCCGGGCGCGCGGACGAGCTGCTGGCGGATCTGTGGGCCTGCGGGCCGTCCGAGCTCGACGCGCTCGCGGCTGCCTGATCGGGACCGAGCGTGCCGGGGAGGCGAGCTCAGGGCGAGGCGACGTCCAGCTGCCAGCCCAGGCGCTCCGCGTTCACGCGCCCGCGGAGCGCCGCGAGACCTTCCTCATGGCCGCGAGGGTCGGCGAGGTCGAAGGCGATCCCGTCCGCGGCCGGGCGACACGACGGAAAGGCCCGCTGGAGGATCGGCCTCCTCTCGACCGGGGCGTGGACGAGCAGGGCGCCGTCGCGGAGGTCGATGCTCGCGACCTGGCGTGCTCCCACGTGGACGCGGGCCGAGCGCGCCTCGTCGTGGATCTGCACTGTGACGGCCGGCAGCCGCTCGACCGCGGAGATGAGGGTCTCGACCGATGAGGTCACGCCGGCGACGCTACGGGCGCCCGCTGCTCGCGCCAAGCGCGACGCCCGATCGGGTGAGAAGCGACGCCGGTCGATTGGGCGACCGACCGCGCATACCTTCGAACCACTCTCACTGGCCACGGCGCAAGGAGACCCGATGGGCACGACCGATCACGTCGCACCGGATCCAGCTCTGGATCCCACGGGCAAGCCGGCGCGCCACCTCGGCAGTCGCGGGTGATGGCCATGATCACGCCCAAGGCCGTCACAGAGACCACCCCGATCGTCGTCGACAACCTCCGGCGTAAGAGGATCGCCTCGTGAGACCCACCATCGTGCTCGTCCACGGCGCGTTCGCGGAGTCGGCGAGCTGGGGCCGGGTGATCGATCTGCTGCTGCGCGCGGGCAACCCGGTGATCGCCGCCGCCGCCCCGCTGCGGGGGCTCGCCTCCGACGCTGCCGCCGTCGGCGATCTGGTCCGCACGATCGACGGACCGGTGGTGCTGGTGGGGCACTCCTACGGCGGCGCCGTGATCTCCAACGTCGACGCCGGCGCGGGCGCGATCGCCGGGCTCGTCTACGTCGCCGGCTTCGCACCCGCACCTGGCGAGAGCACCGCCACGCTCACGGGGCTCTACCCGGGCAGCACGCTCGCCGACTCGCTGCGGCCGGTCCCGCTCGGCGACGGCACGACCGACCTGTACATCTCGCCGGAGCACTTCCACGCGCAGTTCGCCGCCGACCTGCCGGAGGCCCAGGCGGCGCGGATGGCCGCCACGCAGCGACCGGTCACGCAGGAGGCGCTCTCCGAGCCGTCGGGCGCGCGCCCGCTGTGGAAGGAGCGGCCTGCGTGGTTCCTGTTCGGCACGGAGGACCGGAGCATCCCGGCGGCCGCCCAGCGCTTCATGGCCGAGCGCGCCGGCGCCCTCGGCACGATCGAGATCTCAGGCGCGTCCCATGCGGTCCCCGTCTCGCACCCCGAGGCCACGGCGCAGCTGATCCTCGAGGCGGCGAGGCGGCTCTGGCGCGATACGGCGCTCGGCGTGGCCGCCGCCTAGCCCTGGCGCGCCTCGGCCTCCCCGGCCGCGGAAGCTCAGGACACGGGCTGCGGCTCGGTGGGCAGCGCCTGCTCGAGCTGGCTGCGGGAGGCGATGTCGAGCTTGCTGAACACCTTGCGCAGGTGGTACTCGACGGTGCGGGGGCTGATGAACAGCCGCGAGCCGATCTCCGGATTCGACAGACCGTCGCGGGCGAGCTGCGCGATCTGCGTCTCCTGTGGGGTCAGCCGGTCGCTCGTCTCGACGGTGCGCTTGCGCGCCGTCTCGCCGGTCGCCAGCAGCTCGCGTGCCGCGCGCGCGGCGAACGCCGCGGCGCCGATCGCGATGAAGGACTCGTGCGCTGCGCGCAGCTCGGCCCTCGCCTCCAGCCGGCGGCGGCCGCGGCGGAGCCATTCCCCGTAGAGGAGCCGGGCGCGGGCGTGCTCGGCGCGGACCCCCGTCCGGCCGAGCCGCTCGATCGCCTCGCGGTAGAGGGCGTCCGCGGCATCGGCCTCGCTGATCAGCGCGCGCGCCCGCGCCTCGACGCCGAGTGCCCAGTCCGTGCCGCTGACCGTCGTCCCCTCCTCGAGCTGACCGAGGGCCCGGGCGGCGATCTCGCGCTCGCCGCTGCGGGCGGCCGCCTCGACCATCTCGCTCAGCGCCCTCGGATACGCCTTTGCCGGGTGGTGCTCACACGCGCGCCGAGCCGCGCCGAGAGCCGCCTCGTGGCGGCCCAAGCCGTTGTAGAGGACCGCGGCGGCGTACTCGGCGCCGGTGATCGAGGTCTTCTCCCCCCTGTCCGTCGCGTCCCGGATCGCGGCTTCCACGCGCTCGAGCGCCGGACGCTGGGCGCCGCGCCACGCCGCCAGGCGCACTGCCCCGTCGTGCATCGGCGGGCTGCCGGTCGCGTCCGCGATGGCCTCGGCCTCCTCGATCGACGCCTGCGCGGCGGCCAGCTGCCCCGCGTCGACCTGGCTCGCGCACTGCATCTCCAGTGCGATCGGCAGGACGGCGAGCGCGCCTGACTCACGAGCCAGCGAGGCGTACCTGGACGGCAGTGCCCCCCAGCTCTCGTCGTCCCAGATGGCTTGCGCGACGGAGCACGCGAACAGCAGTCCGCCCATCTCGTCCTCCCCTTCGAGCGGCTCGCTGCGGAACGCGCGGAGCGCGCGCTTGAGGACCGGCGTCCCGGCGGCTCCGCCCTCGATGACCCTGAGCGCCTGACCGATCATCAGCAGCTCGGTGGCCCGGACCGGAGATGGCGACGGCGTCGCGCGGAGCGCCTCGAACGCCTGCGTCAGCGAATCGCGCGCACCGGTCGTCAGCGCCGCGGCGAGCGTCTCCAGGTAGGTCTCGCGGGCGAGGGCCGGGTCGAGCGGCTGCAACCGCTTCGCCGCCCGCAGCAACAGCGGCGGCGCGTCGCTCCCGCGCCGCTGCGCGAAGGCCAGCCGCGCCCGCAGCCGCTCTGCCCGCGCGCGCTGCAGCTCGTCGAGCGGCCCCAGGTCCGCGATCGCCAGCAGATCGAGTGCGGCGTCGGGAGCGCCGGCGATGTGTTGGGCCTGCGCGGCCGCGAGCGCTCGCTCGGTCCGCCGTGCCGGATCCACGGTCAGCGCGACGGAGCGCTCGAGGAGCGCGGCGGCGGCGGCGAGCCCGCCGCGCCCGCCCGCGCGGCTCGCGCAGCGCTCCAGCTCCTGGGCGACGTCCTCGTCGGGCTCGGTCGACGCCTGCGCCCGATGCCAGGCGCGCTGCTCGGGAGCCCGCTGGGGATCGGTCGCCTCCGCAAGGGCCCGGTGGACCTCGGCCCGCGCCTCGGTCGTCGCGGTGCGGTAGACGGCCGAGCGCACGAGCGGATGGAAGAACGTCGCTCGCGCGCCGAGGGTGAACAATCCGGCATCGGAGGCGGGCAGGACCGCCGCATCCGCGCTGAGCCCGAGCTGCTCGCACGCACGGCGCAGGAGCGCCACGTCGCCCGACGGGTCGGCGGCGGCCGCCAGGAGGAGCCGGCGCGTGTCGGCCGGCAGCGGCTCGACACGCTGCTGGAAGCTCGCCTCGATGCGGGTCGCGAGCGATGCGTCGGCGGTGGCGAAGCCCGCGAGCTCGGCCGAGGTGACCCCCCTGGAGAGCTCGAGCAGCGCGAGCGGGTTGCCCCGGGTCTCCGAGGATCCGGTCGCGGACGTGCTCGTCGACGGGAGCCGGGAACACCGAGTCCAGCAACGCGCGAGCGTGGCCGACGCTCAGGCCGGCCACGGCCAGCTCCGGCAAGCCGGTCAGCTCGTCCGCGGTCTCCCGGGTCGCCAGGATCATCCCCACGGGGTCGGCCAGCAGGCGGCGCGCCACGAAGGCGAGCGTCTCGCGTGAGGCGCGATCGAGCCACTGCAGGTCGTCGACGACGCACACGAGCGGCTGCTCGCCCGCGGCGTCGGAGAGGAGCGTGAGCACCGCGAGGCCGACCAGGAAGCGGTCAGGACCGACTCCGGCGGTCAGCCCGAACGCGGAACCCAGCGCATCGCGCTGCGGGTCGGGCAATCGGTCGAGCCGATCGACGATCGGCACGCACAGCTGATGCAGCCCGGCGAAGGCCAGCTCCATCTCGGACTCGATGCCGGCGGCCCGCAGCACCCGCACGCCCGGTACCGCCGACGTCGCCGATTCGAGCAGCGCCGACTTCCCCACACCGGGCTCGCCGCGCAGGACGAGCACGCCGCTCCGGCCCGCGCGCACCCCGTTGAGGAGGGCGTCGAGCGACGCAGACTCGCGCCCACGCCCGCGCAGGACGGGTCCGTCGCGCGCGTCGGGCGGCTGAGCCACTGCCGGCGAAGCATAAACGGCGAGCCGACTAGCGGGCTTGGACTTCCGGGACGACCAGCACGGGAACGGGGCTGTGGTGGAGGACGTGCCGATCCGTGCCGTCGTTGAGCAGGTGCGACAGCTCGCTCCCCCGGCGCATCGGCATCACGACGAGATCCGCGTCCACCTCGTCCAGCGCGCGTACGATCGCCGGTCCCGCAGGGTGGCGACCGCGGATCCAGCGTGCTCGCACGGCGGGCGGGAGGACGTCGGAGAAGCGGGCGATGCGCCGGGCCAGCAAGCGCTCCGCCTCCTCGCGATCGCCTTCCTGGTCGTACATGCCGATGGCGAGCGCCGAGGGGTACGCGGCCTCGACGATCGGCAGCGACTGCACAGCGAGCAGGACGAGCTCGGCGTCGAGCGCGACGGCGAGGCCTGCCGCCATGTCGACCGCCGCGATGCTCGCCGGGTCCTCGTCGGCCGGCACCAGGATGCGGGAGATCGGGACGCTGTGGATCGGGGGTTCCATCCCTCCATCGTCCGCCCGGCGGGCGTGGCGGCAAGCGCCGTCGCCGATCGTGCGTGCGCGTTTTCCGGTCAGGTCGGGAAGCGCGACTGCCGGACGACGTCGCAGAAGTTCGGCGCGGCGAAGCCAGGCACGGTCGCCTCGAGGAGGTCCCGCTGCCAGGTCGCGTACGCCGTCTCCGGCTTGTCGCGGATGCCGCCGGCGAGGGCCTCGAGGATGCCCTCCTTGAAGCCGGGCCGCGGATGCGCGGCGACGACCGCCTCGCGCTGGTCGGCACTGAGCGCGTCGAAGTGCCGGCCGGGGATGTCGTACTCCACGCCCCAGGCCACGAGCCTCACCTCCGGAGCCTTGTAGCTCGGGATCTCGCGCGTGGTGTGCAGCGCGATCGCGTCCCACACGAGCGCGACCCGCTCCTCGGCCAGGCCATGGCGCTCGAGGAACGCGCGGGCGGCGTTCGCACCGTCGACCTCGAAGCGCTCGTGCCGGGAGCGGTGTCCATCGACGAGGCCCAGGTCATGGAACATCGCGGCGACGTACAGGAGCTCCGGGTCGTAGTCGAGTGCCAGCTGCTCGCCGTACAGCGAGCCCCAGAGGAACACCCGCCGCGAGTGATCGAACAGCAGCGCCGTCGAGACGTCCCGCACGAGCTCGGTCGCCTCGCGGGCGATCCCGCTGTCCGGGACGGGGATGCCGGCGATGGTGGCGGGCGACGGTGGCATGCCGATCAGGATCGGCGATCGCAGGAGCGCGCAGGGAACCCGGCGGTGCCCTCCGGGCGGGCTCCCGCGCATACCGTCGGGACGCGCAACCAACCGCTCTGGAGGCCTCATGCCGCAGCCCGACTCCGGCGAGCACATCACGACCGTGCTCGACTACCCCGCACCCGACGGACGCGTCAACGCGATCCGCGTCGACTACGCGCCCGGCGGCTCCACCCTCGGCACCCACCGGCACCCGGCCGGCGCGTACGTGTACGTGATGCAGGGCAGCGTGCTGTTCGGTATCGAGAACCGCGAGCCCGTCCTGCTGAAGGCGGGCGAGTCGTTCTACGAGCCGCCGGGCGCGCTGCACTCGGTATCGCGCAACGCCAGCGAGGACCTGCCGGCGAGCCTGATCGCGTTCTTCGTGCTCGCCGAGGGCGACACCCCGACGGTCTACGACGACGAGTAGCGACGCGGCCCTATTCGAGCGGTCGTCGTGGATCGGTGTGCTCGACGATCTCGGCTTCCGGATCGCCGGCCTTCTCGACCACGAGGTACCGGTCGTGTCGCTCGACGATCTCCTCCGCTTCGAGGATCTCGTGGCCTTCGACGATCGCGAACCGGCGAGGGTTGTCGCGGACTGCCTCGTATTCCGCGCGGGTGAGCTCGATGAGCCGGGTGCAGTTCAGCCGGCCGCACTCGCACACGAAGCGCATCAGCCCGGACGCGTCCTGGCCGGCCTCCATCCCTTCGTTGACCTTGCGGAACGTCGCCTCGTTCATGGCGACCCGCTGCTTCCCGGGGCGTTCCATACCTGACCCAGCGTAGTCCGGTCCCTCCGCGTTGGGTGGATACCGCGGGTGAGGACGGGTAGGCCGGAGCCGATGCGGGTCCCGTTCGAGGCCAAGATGCCGGGCACGCCCCTGGGCGTGCGCATGCTTCGCCGCGAGGTCTCGGTCATCGCGACGGATTGCGGGATGGACGAGGCGGGAGTCGCCGATGTCCAGCTCGCGGTGACGGAGGCCGCGACGAACGCGGTGATGCACGGCTACTCCGAGGCGACGGGCGAGTTGACCGTCTCGGCCGTCGTCGAGGACGGCGAGCTGGCGATCGTCATCGGCGATACCGGACGCGGGTTCGACGACCGGCGCGAGAGCCCCGGGTTGGGCGTCGGCCTCTCCATCATCGCGAGCGTCGCCGAACGGCTGAGGATCATCGCCACGCCCGGCGGCACGGAGATCCACATGGCCTTCCCCTGTCCGAACGCCCACTGACGGAGGTCCGGCGGCTGAGGCCTACACTCCCGGCGGCCATGGACCACGTCGTCGTCCGTCGCCCGTGACCTTGCGGCGACTGCTGCGCCGGATCGCGCTCGCCGTCCTCGGGGCGCAGGCGGCGACGGCCGGCGGGCTGATCGCCGTCGACTCGTGGCGCAAGCACATGCGCCCGCGCGAGGCGACGTTCCCGCGTACCGAGCCCGCCGAGCTGCCGGTCGGCGACTCGCTCACCACCGTCTACAGCTACGGCACGGTCCTCTACGAGGACATGCTCGAGGCGATCGAGGGCGCGCGCGAGCGCGTGCTCTTCGAGTCCTTCATCGTCAAGGACGACGAGGTCGGGCAGCGCTTCAAGGCCGCGCTGATCGCCGCCGCCGAGCGCGGCGTCGAGGTCTTCGTGATCTACGACGTGTTCGCGAACCTGGTCGTCAAGCGCTCCTTCTTCGACTTCCCCGCGCCGGTGAACGTCGTGCGCTACCCGGCCCTGAAGCCCGGGATGCTGCTGCTCGACGTGCGCAAGTCCGGTCGCGACCACCGGAAGCTGCTGGTGGTCGACGGCGAAGTCGGCTTCGTCGGCGGCTACAACATCGGCAGCGCCTACGCCACGCAGTGGCGGGATACGCATCTGCGGGTCCGCGGACCCTCGGCGTGGGAGCTCGAGAACGCCTTCGTCGACTTCTGGAACCAGCAGCGCGCACCGGAGCAGCCGGCCCTGCCCGAGCAAGGGTCACCGCTGTGGGAGCCGAGCCTGCGCGTGCACCGCAACGTGCCCTCGCAGCTGATCTACCCGATCCGCGGCATGTACCTCGAGGCGATCGACCGGGCGATCGGGCGCATCTCGATCACCCAGCCGTACTTCATCCCCGACCGGGCGATGCTGCGCGCGCTGTTGGCCGCCGCGCGGCGCGGCGTGGACGTGCGCGTGCTCGTGCCCGCCGCCTCCAATCACGTGATCACGGACTGGCTCTCGCGCGGCTTCTACGCCGCGCTGCTACAGGGCGGCGTGACGATCTGGCGCTTCGAGGGCGCGATGATCCACGCCAAGACGATGACCATCGACGGACGATGGAGCACGATCGGCACCGCGAACATCGACCGCCTGAGCTTGACCGGCAACTACGAGATCAACGTCGAGCTCTTCGATCGCGGAGTCGCGGAGCACCTGGAGCGGGTCTTCGCCACCGACCTCTCGAACGCCACACGACTCACGGCGGCCGAGTGGGCGCGGCGCGGCGCCCTCGCGAAGCTCACCGAGCGGCTGCTCGCCCCTCTGCGACCGCTCCTCTGAACATCCGCGACGGCTACTGTCGTCGCATGTGCCGGTGGGTGGCCTACGAGATCGCCGCCCAGGTCCGCTCGCCCCTGTTCCTCGCGCACATCCGCGCGGCGACCCGGACGCCGGTCGAGCAGACCAACTGCCACCCGTTCCGCCACGGCCGCTGGCTGTTCATGCACAACGGCTTCATCGACCGGTACCTCGAGCTGCGGCGGGAGCTGCTGCTCGCCGTCGAGCCGTCGATCTTCTCCGGCATCGCCGGTTCGACGGACTCCGAGCTGATGTTCTACCTGGCGCTCACGTTCGGCCTGCAAGAGGAGCCGCTGGCGGCGCTGGAGCGCATGGCCGGCTTCGTCGAGGAGACGGGCCGCCGCCATGACATCGCCGAGCCGTTGCAGATGACCGTCGCCGTGAGCGACGGCGAGCGGCTCTACGCGGTCCGCTACGCCAGCGGGCCGGTCGCCAACTCGCTGTTCGTGACCGCCGATGCGAGCGCGGTTCGCCGCCCTCTACCCCGACGACGTGCGGCTCCAGCAGTTCTCCGACGAGGCGCGCGGTGGTCTCCGAGCCGCTCGGCGACCTCCCCGGGCTGTGGCACGAGGTGCCGGCGGGCACGGCGATCGTCGTGCAGCCGGGCGATGACGTGCGCGTGCCCTTCACGCCGCGGACGCCGGGATAGCCCTGGGCCGACTCTGTCAGATGAGAAATTCGATCGAGATTGCCCTGTTCACCGTTAATCCGGCCGCGGACGTCGGGTAGCACCTTCAGTCGTAAGAGCCCGGGTGGGGGCCCGGGCACAGCGAGGGAGGTGCCAGATGTCTGCGACAGGCGGACGGTTCACGCGCGACAACTCTGCGACCGGTGGGAACGGGAACGGACGGGGGAACGGCGCGCCTCCGGCGCGCAACGGCCATGGAGGCGACGACCAGACGCGGCGCCGACAGGTACGCCGGGCGCTGTTCGCCGGCGTCGTCGGGACGTCGATCGAGTGGTACGACTTCTTCCTCTACGGGACCGCGGCCGCACTCGTGTTCCCGCAGCTGTTCTTCCCGGAGTCCAGCCATTACGCCGGCGCGCTCGCGTCGTTCGCGATCTACGCCGTCGGCTTCGCCGCGCGTCCGGTCGGCGCCGCGCTGTTCGGCCATTGGGGCGACCGGATCGGCCGCAAGGCGACGCTGATCGCGACGCTCCTGCTGATGGGCTGCGCGAGCGTGCTGATCGGCGTCATGCCGACCCACGCCTCGATCGGGCTGTGGGCGCCCACGCTCTTGGTCGTGCTGCGCCTGCTGCAGGGCATCGGCGTCGGCGGCGAGTGGGCCGGCTCGGTCACCCTGAGCATGGAGTGGGGCAACCCGCGGCGGCGCGGCCTGATCGCCAGCCTGCCGCAGGCCGGCGTGCCGATCGGCCTGTTGCTCTCGACCGGCGCGGTGACCCTGTGCAGCAACCTCACCGGCGACGCGTTCGAGAGCTGGGGCTGGCGGATCCCGTTCCTGGCGAGCGCGCTCCTGATCGGCATCGGGCTGTGGGTACGCCTCGGCGTGCTCGAGTCGCCGCTGTTCGCCCGTGAGGTCGAGAACAAGACGATCGAGCGCACCCCGATCGTCGAGGTGATCAAGCGCAACCCGCGCGAGATCGTCCTCAGCGCGCTGCTGCGGATGTCCGAGCAGATGCCGTTCTACATCTTCACGGTCTTCGTGCTCGAGTACGCGACCGAGGACCTCGGGTTCGAGAAGACCTTCGCCACGAACGCGGTGATGGTCGCCGCGGCGCTCGCGCTGTTCTTCGTGCCGTTCTTCGGCCACCTGTCGGACCGCATCGGCCGCAAGCGGATGTACATCACCGGCGCGGTCCTGACGGGCCTCTGGGCGCTCCCGTACTTCGGGCTGCTCAACACGGGGGACTCGACGATCGTCTTCCTCGCGATCGCCGTCTCGCTGATCCCGCACAACATGCAGTACGGCCCGCAGGCGGCGCTGATCGCCGAGAGCTTCACGGGACGGCTGCGCTACAGCGGCGCCTCGCTCGGCTACCAGCTCTCCTCGGTGATCGCCGGCGGGCCCGCGCCGCTGAT
>DATFQI010000243.1:0-4324 GCA_035264365.1 Solirubrobacteraceae bacterium | reverse complement strand
CGCCACTCGAGCAGCTTGCGCAGCGTCCGCCGGGCGTTGACGTAGTGCGTGCGCACGCTCATGTCGAAGAACGTGAGCAGCATCTGCGCCGACTGGATCCCCCGCTCGCGCAGGAGCTCGTCGTAGGTGCGGTAGAGGCGGCCCTGGCCGACGGCGCTCGCCGCTTGGAGCTCCTCGATCGCGCTCGGGCGCACGGGGAGCGCCAGCATCTGCACGCCGCGGGCGATGGCCCCGGAGGTGACCAGCACGACATCGACACCCTCCCGGTGCAGCGCCGCGACCTCCTCGGTGATCCGGGCGACGACGGACAGCCGCAGCTCGCCGTTGTCCTCGGCGACGATCGACGACCCCAGCTTGACGACGGCGACGGGCACAGGCGAACCCTAGAACGGGGCGCCGGGATCGAGCTCGAAGACGATCCCCGCGATCTCTACGTCGTCGCCGGGCTCGAATCCCTCCTTCTCGAGCGCGGCGATCACGCCCATCCGCCGCAGCCGGTGCTCGACGTGGGCGAGCGCCTCGTCGTTCTCGAGGTCGTGACGGGCGATCAGGCGCTCGACGGCGTCGCCGGAGACGCGGAACTCGCCCGCGCCGGTCCGCTCGACCGCGAACGTGCCGCGCGCCGCCGGGCGGAAGACCTGGAACTCGGCGACCTCGCTCTCGCCCTCCACGTCCCCCATCGGCTCCTCCACGGGCACGCGCCGCAGCAGCTCGCGGGCGAGCTCGTCGAGACCCTGGTGCGTCGCGCTGGAGGTCACCAGGACGGGCGCGTCCACGCGCGAGCGCCACTCCGCCGCCGCCTGCTCCGCGGCCTCCGGCGTCACGAGGTCGGCCTTCGACAGAGCGAGGATGCGCGGCAGCTCGGCCAGGCGCGGGTCGTGCTCGGCCAGCTCGGCCTCGATCACGCGATGGTTCTCGACCGGGTCGGTGCCGTCGAGCGGCGCGAGGTCGAGCACGTGCACGAGCAGCCGCGTGCGCTCGACGTGCGCGAGGAAGTCGTGGCCGAGCCCGGCGCCGTCCGAGGCGCCCTCGATCAGCCCCGGGATGTCGGCGATCACGAGCTGGCGGTCGTCGGCGTCGAGCGTCCCGAGCACCGGCTCGAGCGTGGTGAACGGGTAGGCGGCGACCTTCGGCGCGGCGCGCGTCATCGTGGCCAGCAGCGACGACTTCCCGGCGTTGGGGAGCCCGACGAGGCCGACGTCGGCGAGCAGCTTGAGGTGCAGCTCGACCCAGCCCTCCTCCCCCGGCAGCCCGCGCTCGGCGAGCCGCGGCGCCTGCCGCGTCGCGCTGACGAACTGCTTGTTGCCGCGCCCGCCCGGCCCGCCGCTCGCGATCGTGACCTCCTGGCCCGGGCGCACGAGGTCGTAGCGGGTGCCGTCCCACTTCGTGACCTGGGTGCCCGGGGGCACGCGGACGATCATCGGCTCGCCGTCGGCGCCGTGGCGCTGAGCGCCCTGGCCGTGGCCACCGCGGTCGGCGCGGTAGTGCGGCCGGCGCTTGAAGGACTGCAGGTCGCGCAGCGAGTCGTCGCAGCGCAGGACAACGTCGCCGCCGCGGCCGCCGTCGCCGCCGTCGGGCCCGCCCTTGGGCACGTGGGCCTCGCGCCGGAACGACAGGCAGCCGTTGCCGCCGCCGCCGGCGCGCACCTCGATCCTGGCCCTGTCAGCGAGCATCCTGGGTAACGGTAGAGCCATGGCATCCGACACACCCGTGTTCCTGATCACCGGCGCGTCCACCGGCATCGGCGCCGAGACCGCCCGCCAGGCCGCCGCGGCGGGCTACCGGCTCGTGCTGGCCGCCCGCTCCGAGGACAAGCTCGAGGCGCTCGCGGGCGAGCTGCCCGAGGCGATCGCGGTCCGCTGCGACGTCACCGAGTGGGAGGACCAGCAGGCGCTCGTCGCCCGCGCGCTCGACGAGTACGGGCGCATCGACGTCGCGTTCGCCAACGCGGGGTTCGGCGGCCCGCGGGGCTTCGGGGAGGGCGACGTGGAGCACTGGAAGGCGATGGTCCTGACGAACGTCTACGGCGCCGCGCTGACGATCCGCGCCACGCGCGAGGCCCTGATCGAGCGCAAGGGCCACCTGCTGCTGACCGGCTCGGTCGCCGGCCGCCGCGCGCTGCAGGGCTCGCTCTACAGCGCGACCAAGTGGGCCGTCACCGGCATGGGCGAGTCGGCCCGCCAGGACTTCAACGACACGGGCGTGCGCGTGACGGTGATCGAGCCCGGGATGGTCGACACGCCGTTCTTCGAGAACCCGCCGGAGATCGAGGCGCTGCACGCGGAGGACGTCGCGCGCGCAGTGATGTTCGCGGTGCAGCAGCCCGCGCGGGTGGACGTGAACGAGATCCTGATCCGCCCGACGGACCAGCCCGGCTAGATCGAGTCGGGAGTTGTTCGGCCTCAGGCCGAACAACTCCGGGTTCGGCGTTACTCGGCGGTCGCGGCGGGGCTGACGCTGATGACGCGCCCGCGGCGACCCTCGCGGAACTCCACGGTCCCCGCGGCGGTCGCGAAGATCGTGTCGTCCTTGCCGATGCCCGTCCCCAGGCCCGGCTTGAACTTGGTCCCGCGCTGGCGGACGATGATCTCGCCGCCCTTGACGGTCTGGCCGGCGAAGACCTTCACGCCGAGCATCTTCGGGTTCGAGTCGCGCCCGTTGCGGCTGGAGCCGAGGCCCTTCTTGTGTGCCATTACGACTCCTCCTTCTTGGCGCGCGAGCCCGAGACCTTGATCCCCGTCACCTCGATGCGGGTGAGCTCCTGGCGGTGGCCCGTCCGGCGCTTGTAGCCGCGCTTGGGCTTGAACTTGAAGATGCGCAGCTTCGGGCCGCGCTCGTGGCCGACGACCTTCGCCTCGACCTTCACCTTGCCCAGGTCCGAGGGGCCGAAGACGGTCTTGTCGCCGTCGGCGTACAGGAGCGGCTCGAGCTCGAGCTTCGAGCCCTCGTCGCCGCTCAGGCGCTCCACGAGGAGGGTCGTGCCCTCTTCGACGCGGTACTGCTTACCGCCGGTCTTGATGACTGCGTAGGCCATGGTCAGTGATCACTCGTCAGCTTTCGAGGCTTCCGCCGCCTCGGCTCCCGCCTTGGCGCGCGAACGGCGCCGTCCGCCTCTGCGGCCGCGGCGCCGAGGCTTGGATTCTACCGCGTCGCCGTTCGAGGAGTCATCGGCGGGCTCCTCGGCGTCGCTCACGTCCTCCTCGGCCGCAGTCGCGACCGTGTCGCCGTTGTCGCTGCCGCGGGCCCGCGAGCGGCCCCGGCCGCCGCGCCGCCGGCGCGGCTTGGGCGCGTCCTCACCGGCGTCCTCGGCCGCCGCCGGGCCCGTTCCCGCGCCGGCGTCACTGGTGTCGGTGAGCGCCTCGACGGCCTCCGCCTCGGCCTCGGCCTCGGCCTCCTTCGCGGCGGCGGCCGGCGACGGCTTCTTCTTGGCCGCCTCGCGCTCCTTGCGCTTGGCCGCGCCCTTCTTGGCCGCCGCGCTGCGCTTGGCGCGCTGCTCGACCTTCTCGCGCTCCTTGGCGCGCTCGTCCGCCGCCGCGGCGGCCGCCTCGGCGTCGGCGCCGGTGAGCTCGGCGGTCGCGGTCGTGCGGCGCGCCTCCTCGATCCGGACGAGCTTCTTCTCGCCGACGAAGGCGACGCCGTTGGTCACCGTGATCACGTAGCCGTCGACCTTGGCGACCGCGTCGTCGGGGTTGTACATGTGCG
Organism: Solirubrobacteraceae bacterium; assembly: GCA_035264365.1. Classification (GTDB taxonomy): domain Bacteria; phylum Actinomycetota; class Thermoleophilia; order Solirubrobacterales; family Solirubrobacteraceae; genus DATFQI01. Next base: position 622 of record DATFQI010000243.1, on the reverse strand, counting down.
GCTCGACGATGTCGACGTGGACCTCCTCGCCGCCGCGGAACGGCACGGCCTCCTCGGCGACCTCGTCGCGCGTGCCCTCCATGACGACCGAGAAGTGGTCGAGCGGGAGCCCCTCGGAGCCCGTGAAGTGGAAGAAGCGCCCCGTGTCCGCCTCGAGCGCCTGCAGCTCGCGCGCGCCGTCGGCGATGAACCAGGCCGTCACGCGCGAGTTGAGCCGCACGAGGAAGGCCTCGGGCGCGTCCTTGGCCGAGCCCATCTCGCGCAGGTGGCGGGCGACGTGGATGGCCATCGTCTCCTCGGACTTCACGACGCCCTCGCCGCCACAGACCGGGCAGGTCTTGGTCATGATCTCGCGCACGCCGTCGGTGACGTTCTGGCGCGTCATCTCGACCAGCCCGAGCGGCGAGATCTCGACCACGAAGGTCTTCGTGCGGTCCTCGTCGAGCGACTTGCGCAGCGTCTTGAGCACCGTGTCGCGGTTGCGGGCCCGCGCCATGTCGATGAAGTCGATGACGATGATGCCGCCGATGTCGCGCAGCCGCAGCTGGTTGACGACCTCCTCGGCGGCCTCGAGGTTGGTCTTGGTGATCGTGTCCTCGAGCCGCGCGGCCTTGCCCTTGCC
>DATFQI010000242.1:0-6414 GCA_035264365.1 Solirubrobacteraceae bacterium | reverse complement strand
CCCAGGTGACCTCGCCCTGGTCGCGCAGCTCGCTCGCGTGCACGATCGCCACGCGGTCGTCGGGCTTGCCGCGGAACGCGTGCTCGGCGTAGTTGAGCCGCGCGCCGGTGAACCACACCGCGCCCGGCATCGAGCGGTCGGGGAGCACCTCGTCGTAGCCGCCCGCGACGCCGAAGTGGTCCCAGATCGAGGCCCAGAAGGCCTCGAGCTCCTCGACCGACCAGCGATGCAGCTCCTCATAGGACTCGAAGCCCCGCTCGAGCGAGCGCATGTACTTCGTCATCAGCGCGTTCTCGACCAGCTCAGCCGGCGGGTCCCACAGCTTCTGCCCCATCAGTGGCCCCTCCCGTAAGTCCTGGCGTCCTCGGTTCGCCCGCTGATCGCCGCCTGGCGGCGTCCTCGACCCTCGAAATCCCAGAGGGATTCCTTCGGATCTGCGTCCTTGCCAGGCGCCGCCAGCGAGCGCCCGAGAACACCACGACTCACGGGACGAACCACGCCCGGCATCATGCCAGCCGTGCTGCGGACGGTGACCGCCACCCGCTACGTGACCCCGCTCCGCGAGGGCGGCTCGCTGCCGGGGATCGTCGAGGCCGACGACGACGGCCTCTACGTCCTGAAGTTCCGCGGCGCGGGGCAGGGGACCAAGGCGCTCGCCGCGGAGCTGGTGGCCGGCGAGCTCGCCCGCGCGCTCGGGCTGCCGGTGCCCGAGCTGGTGTTCGTGGAGCTCGACCCGGCGCTCGGCGCGGCCGAGCCGGATCCGGAGATCCAGGAGCTGATCGCGGCCAGCGGCGGATGCAACCTCGGGATGGACTTCCTGCCGGGCGCGCTGCCGTTCACCCCGAAGCTCCCGCCGGAGCCCGAGCTCGCCGCCGACGTGGTGTGGTTCGACGCGCTCGTGCTCAACGTCGACCGCACCCCGCGCAACCCGAACCTGCTGCGCTGGCATCACGGGCTGTGGCTGATCGATCACGGCGCGGCGCTGTACGTGCACCACGCGCCGGGCGATCCGGTCGCGCGCGCCGGCGACCGCTTCGCGGCGATCCGCGACCACGTGCTGCTCCCGTTCGCCGGCCCGATCCCCGAGGCCGACGCGCGGCTGGCCGAGCGGCTGGACGGCGAGCGACTGCGCGCGATCGCCGCCGAGCTCCCCGCGGACTGGGCCGACGCCGAGGTCTACGCCGAGCACCTGGCGGCGCGGCTAGCGGACCGCGCCGGGTTCGTCGCGGAGGCGGAGGGCGCGCGTGCCTAGGCCTGAGCCCTTCCAGTACGCGATGTGGCGCATCGTGCCGCGCGTGGAGCGCGGAGAGGCGGTTAACGCCGGAGTGGTGCTGTTCTGCCGGCCGAAGCGCTTCCTCGGCGCGCGCACCGAGCTCGACGAGGCGCTGCTGGCGGCACTCTCCCCGGGCTGCGACCCGGCCGAGGTACTTGCCCAACTCGAGACGCTCGTCGCGGTCGCCGAAGGCCGCCCCGAGGGCGGTCACGTCGCGGCGATGGCGCAGTCCGAGCGCTTCCACTGGCTGACCGCGCCCGCGAGCACGATCGTGCAGCCGTCGCCCGTGCACACGGGCCTGACCGACGACCCGGCCGCGGAGCTCGAGCGGCTGTTCACGGAGCTGGTCAGCCGGCCAGGGCGGCGCGGCTGACCGGGAAGTCGAAGTAGCGCTCGGGGAAGCGCTCGTCGCGGAGGGTGAAGTGCCACCACTCCGTCGCGAGCCCCTTGAAGCCCGCGGCGAGCATCGCCTTCCGCAGCTTCATGCGGTTGGCGCGCTGCTTGCCGGTGACGCGGGCGTTGAACGGGTGCGAGAGCGGGTCGAAGCAGTCGTAGCCCGTGCCCATGTCGATCGAGTTGTCGCGGAAGCGCTTGGAGCGCGGCGCGCCGCAGTCGCGCAGCCGGTCGCCACGGTGGTAGCGCTCCTGGCGCGCGGGCGGGCGGCGCACGAGCGTGAGGTCGACCGTGCTGCCGCGGCTGTGTCCGGACTTGGTCGCGATGTAGCCGTCCTTGAACACGTCCCGCTTGTCGACGCGCGGATAGAACTCGGCCTTCATCCGCTGGTCGCGCAGCCGCTTGCCCCAGGCGACGAAGTCGTCGACCGCGCGCTGCGGCCGGTAGCAGTCGTAGACCTTCAGCGTGAACCCCTGCCGGCGCACCGCCTCCTGCGCCTTGAAGAGCGCCTCGGCGGTCTCCCGCGTGACGATGCACAACGGATCCCGGTAGCCCTTGATCGGGCGCCCGATGAAGTTGTGGTGGGTGAGGTAGCGCATCTCGACCTTGATCGAGGGCACCTCCGCCTTGAGCGAGACGAAGCCCGCCGGCGCCTTCTGCTGCGCCCCCGCCGGCGTCGCCGCCGCCAGCGCGAGCATGCCGCCGAGCACGGCGGCGACCCCTGCACGTCGCATGCGGCCCGCCTACCCGGCCGCGTAGGCTGCGAACCGTGGAGCCCCGCGAGATCGACACCCCGCACGGCCCGGCGCGGGCGCACCTGCAACCCGTCGAGGCGCCGCGCGCGCTGCTGATCCTCGGTCACGGCGCCGGCGGCGGTGTGACCGCGCCCGACCTCGTGACGGCCGCCGAGGAGGCCGTGAAGGCGCAGGTGTCGGTCGCCCTGGTCGAGCAGCCCTACCGCGTCGCCGGGCGCAAGTCGCCCGCACCCGCGCACCATCTCGACGCCGCGTGGCTGGCGGTCGTCGAGGCGCTGCGCGGCGACGCCCCGCTGCTGTGCGGCGGCCGCTCGTCCGGCGCCCGCGTGGCCTGCCGCACGGCCGCGGCGGCGGGCGCGGCCGGCGTGCTGTGCCTCGCGTTCCCGCTGCACCCGCCGGGGCGGCCCGAGAAGACGCGGCTGCCCGAGCTGGAGGAGGTCGAGGTGCCGGTGCTGATCGTGCAGGGCTCCTCCGATCCGTTCGGGATGCCGCCGGAGAGACCGTCCCCACCCACCCGCCAGGTCGTGCGGCTCAAGGGCGACCACGGGCTGAAGTCCGATCGCCCGGGCCTGCGCGCCGCGGTCTCGGGCTGGCTTGAGCAGCGCTTGACCGGGACCGCCTAGCGTCTCTCCGCCATGCTCGAGCCGGAACCCCGCAAAGCCCAGCACCCACGCGGCGCCGGGGACCCGCGGCGCTCGGAGCGCGAGCGCACCGGCGGCTTCGTCCTGATCGCCGCGATGGTGATCCTGATGTGGCTCGTCGAGACGATCGACATCGTCGCCGGCGACCTCGACGGCGCCGGCATCCACCCGCGCGACCCCGAGGGCCTGGTCGGGATCGCCGCCTCGCCGTTCCTGCACTCCGGCTTCGCGCACCTGATCGGCAACACGATCCCGTTCCTCGTGCTCGGGCTGGCGATCGCCGTCGGCGGGCTGGTGCGGACGCTCGCCGTCGTCGGCATCGTGGCGGCGGTCGGAGGCCTCGGGACCTGGTTGACGGCCCCGTCCAACACCGTCGTGATCGGCGCCAGCGGCCTGGTCTTCGGGTTCGCCGCGTACCTGGTCGCGCGCGGCGCCTACAGCCGCACGCCATGGCACATCGTCGGCGGCCTGGTCGTGATCGTGATCTACGGCTCGACGCTGCTCACCGGGCTCGTGCCGACGCCCGGGATCTCGTGGCAGGGCCACCTGTTCGGCGCGGTCGGCGGCATCCTCGCCGCGCGCGTCCTGCACCGCGTCCGGCGCCCGGCCGCTGCGCCCGTGTGACATGCTCGCGGCGATGGTGCGGCTGAAGGTGATCCTCCCCTGCGCCGGGGTGCTGGCGGCGCTCGTGCTCGGCTGCGGCAGCTCCGACGGCGACTCCACCGCTCGCGCGATGCCCACGGCGACCGCGACCGGCGCGTCGGCCGAATCGACCGCCACCCCGACCCCCGCGGCGGCGGCCAAGCGGCGCCGCGGCGTGCGGCTCGTCCGCATCGGCAACTTCAACGCGCCCGTGTTCGTGACGGCCCCGCGCGGCGACCGCAGGGTGCAGTTCGTGGTCGAGCAGGGCGGCCGGATCATGGTCGTGCGCAACGGCCGCAAGCTCGGCACGCCGTTCCTGGACATCTCCTCCCAGGTGACCTCGGGCGGGGAGCAGGGCCTGCTCTCGATGGCCTTCGCGCCCGACTACGCCTCGAGCGGGCGCTTCTACGTCTACTTCACCGACAACGCCGGCGACCAGCGGGTGGTCGAGTACGGCCGCGCGAGCGCGAACCGCGCCGACCCCGACTCCGCCCGGCTCGTGCTCGAGATGGCCGACTCCGAGTCCAACCACAACGGCGGTCTGCTGCTGTTCGGGCCCGGTGGGCACCTCTACATCGGCACGGGCGACGGCGGCGGCGGCGGTGACCGCCACGGCGCGCGCGGCAACGCGCAGAACCTCGGCTCGCTGCTCGGCAAGATCCTGCGGATCGACCCGCGCCCGTCCGGATCGCGCGCCTACGGCGTACCGAGCTCGAACCCCTTCGTCGGGCGGTCCGGCGCGCGCGACGAGATCTACGCCTACGGGCTGCGCAACCCGTGGCGGTTCTCGTTCGACCGCCGCAACGGCGACCTGACGATCGGCGACGTCGGCCAGAACGAGGTCGAGGAGATCGACTTCGTGCGCTCCGGCCGCGGCAGGAACTTCGGCTGGCGCCCCTTCGAGGGCCGCCGCCGCTACACGCCCGGCGAGACCGCCGCCGGCCACGTGCGCCCGGTGATGCAGCGCTTCCACGGCGACGGCTACTGCTCGATCACGGGCGGCGTGGTGGTCCGCGACCGCGCCGTCCCGGCGCTGTACGGCCGCTACGTCTTCGGCGACTTCTGCCGCGGCCGGGTCGAGTCGGCGAAGCTGCGATCGGGCCGCGCCACGCAGCAGCGCACGACGCGGCTGCGCGTCTCGAGCCTCTCCTCCTTCGGCGAGGACGCCCGCGGCCGCGTCTACGCAACCTCGCTCGACGGCCCGGTCTACCGGATCGCCGCCCGTCGCTGAGCGGATGCACGAGCTGGCCGGCCACGGCATCGCCCGGCTGCGCGCGGACAACCCGAGCCCCTACACGCTCGACGGCACGAACACCTGGGTGATCGGGCGCGACCCGGCGTGGATCGTGGATCCCGGGCCCGCGCTCCCCGCGCACCTGGAGGCCGTCGCGGCGGAGGTGGCGGCGCGCGGCGGCGCAGGCGGCATCGCGCTGACGCACGATCACGCGGATCACGCCGAGGCGGTGGAGGCGCTGCGCGAGCGGCTCGGCGGCCCGCCGGTCGCCGCGGCACGCTTCCCGGCCGATGTCGCGCTGGCCGACGGCGACGCGTTCGGGCCGCTGCGCGCGCTCGCGATCCCCGGGCACGCCGACGACCACCTCGCGTTCGTGGCGGGTGCCGCCGCCTTCACCGGCGACGCCGTGCTCGGCACCGGCAGCGTGTTCGTGACCAGCCGGCTCGGCGAGTACCTCGCGGCGCTCGAGCGCCTGCGCGAGCTCGAGCTGGAGGTGCTTTGCCCCGGTCACGGCCCGCCGGTCTTCGACCCCGCCGCCAAGCTCGGCGAGTACCTCGCCCACCGCGCCGAGCGCGAGCGCAAGCTGCTCGCCGCGCTCGACGCCGGCGCCCGCACGGAGGACGAGCTGCTCGACGCCGCCTGGGACGACGCGCCCGCCGCGCTGCGCCGGGCCGCCGCGCTGACGCTGCGCGCGCATGCGGGCAAGCTGGCCGAGGAGGGCCGGCTCCCGGACGACGTCCGGCTGGATGACTGATTCCACGACCGCCACGGCTCCTCGGCACTGTCTCGCGGCGCCGGCTCGGCACCCGTCGAAGCGGCCTGTGGCGCTGCCACTATTCCCCTTCGACGTGCGCCGCCCGGCATCCACGATCCAGGGCCGAGGAGCCGCGCCGGCCGCGGAACCAATCATCTAGGGTGAGCGCCGATGCCGCGGACGGTCAGGGTCTACGACGAGTACGAGTTCGGCTTCTCGTGGGTGCTCGAGGAGCTGATGCAGCGGACCTCGCACGCGCTCGTGCTCGACGGCCAGGTGTGGCTCGTCGACCCCGTCGCGTTCGACGAGGCGCTCGACCGTGCGGCCGGCCTCGGCGAGATCGCCGGCGTGCTGCAGCTGCTCGACCGACACAACCGCGACTGCGCCCAGCTGGCCGAGCGCCACCGCGTGCCGCACCTGAAGGTCCCGGACGCCGTCCCCGGAACGCCGCTGAAGGCGATCCCGGTCGTGCGCTTCCCGGGCTGGAAGGAGACCGCGCTGTGGTGGCCCGAGCAGGAGGCGCTGATCGTCGCCGAGGTCGTCGGCACCAACGAGTACTACACGGGCGGACGCGCCGCGGTCGGTATGCACCCGATGCTCCGCGCGCTGCCGCCGAAGGGCCTGCGCTCGTACTCGCCACGGCACCTGCTGATGGGCCACGGGGCGGGCGTGCACGGCGCCGCCGCGACACCGGGGCTACGCCAGGCGCACCAGCGCGCGCG
>DATFQI010000241.1:0-17051 GCA_035264365.1 Solirubrobacteraceae bacterium | reverse complement strand
GAACACGTTCGTCGCCGGCTTCGTCGGCGTCTCGAACCTGCTTGAGCGCGGTGGCCGCCGCTTCACGGTGCGCCCCGAGAAGGTGCGGCTCGAGCCGGCGGGCGACGGCTACCACGTCGAGGAGGGACGCGTACGCGACGTGCTCTACGCCGGGATGGTCACGCGCTACCTCGTCGAGCTCGACGACGGCGGCGAGCTGCAGGTGGTGCGGCAGAACCTCGAGACGTCCTCCGCTGATGCGCTCGAGGAGAAGGGACGGCGCGTCAGGATCGGCTGGCGCGAGGAGCACACCTTCGCGATCAAGGACAAGGAGGAGTGATGAGGAACGGTCCATGGACGGCGGTCTTCGCGATCGCCGTGGTGCTGTCGCTGGGCGTGGTGGCCTGCGGCGACGACGAGAAGTCCGGCTCGTCGGACAGCGTCGAGGCGCCCAAGGGGCCGAAGCCGCTGGCCAAGCTGGGTCAGGGCGAGGGCAAGGTCAACCTGATCGCCTGGGCGGGCTACGTCGAGGACGGCTCGACCGACCCGAAGGTCGACTGGGTGTCGGACTTCGAGAAGGACACGGGCTGCCAGGTCAACGTGAAGGTCGGCAACACCTCGGACGAGATGGTCACGCTGATGCGCTCGGGCCAGTACGACGGCGTGTCGGCCTCGGGTGACGCGACGCTGCGGCTGATCGCGGGCGGCGACGTCGCCCCGGTCAACACCGATCTGGTCAAGAACTACGCGGACATCTTCCCGGCGCTCAAGGGCAAGCCGTGGAACTCCGTCGACGGCCAGCCGTACGGCATCCCGCACGGGCGCGGGGCGAACCTGCTGATGTGGCGCTCGGACAAGATCAAGCAGTCGCCCGACTCGTGGGGCGCGGTGTTCGACCAGGCCTCCCAGTTCAAGGGCAAGGTCACCGCGTACGACAACCCGATCTACATCGCCGACGCGGCGCTGTACCTCAAGGCCACGAAGCCCGAGCTCAAGATCGACAACGTCTACGAGCTCGACGACAAGCAGTTCCAGGCCACGGTCGACCTGCTCAAGGCGCAGCGCGAGAACATCGGCGAGTACTGGTCGGACTACACGAAGGAGCAGGCCGCCTTCGCGAACGGCAACTCGCAGATCGGGACGACCTGGCAGGTGATCGCGAACCTGCTCGAGGCCGACAAGGTGCCGATCAAGACGACCCTTCCCAAGGAAGGGGCGACGGGGTGGTCGGACACGTGGATGATCCACTCGAAGGCCAAGAACCCGAACTGCATGTACATGTGGATGGACCACATCGTCTCGCCGAAGGCGAACGCCGCCGTGGCGGAGTGGTTCGGGGAGGCGCCCTCCAACCAGAAGGCCTGCGCGGAGACCGCGGTGAAGGACCACTGCGACATCTTCCACGCGGAGGACGAGGACTACTTCTCGAAGGTCGCCTACTGGACGACGCCGACGAAGGAGTGCGGCGACGACAGGGGAGCGGTCTGCAAGGACTACTCCGAGTGGGTCCAGGCCTGGACAGAGATCAAGGGGTAGGTGGCCGCCACCACCACCGCTGAGGCACCGAGGGTGCCGGCCCGGCGTCGCCTGGCCGGCACCCTCTGGCGCCATCCGAAGCTGCAGCTGGGGCTGCTGCTGGCCGGCCCGATCGGGTGGCTGGTCGTCGCCTACCTGGGCTCGCTGGCGGTCCTGTTCGTGGCCGCCTTCTGGCACCTCGACACGTTCACGGGGGAGGTCGTCCAGGGCTTCAGCCTCGACAACTTCCAGACGCTGATCGAGAAGGACGTCTACCGCTCGATCGTCACGCGGACGGTCCTGATCGCCGCGGCGGTCACGGTCACCGACGCGATCCTGGCGTTCCCGATCGCGTTCTTCATGGCGAAGGTCGCCCGCTCGCGCACGCGCGCCCTGCTGGTGATCGCGGTCGTGATGCCGCTGTGGTCGTCGTACCTGGTCAAGGTCTACGCCTGGCGGATCATCCTCGCCGAGGACGGGATCCTGAACTGGGCCCTGGATCCCTTCGGGCTCAGCGGCCCCGGCTTCGGCAACGTCGCCACCTGGCTGGTCTTCTCCTACCTGTGGCTGCCGTACATGGTGCTGCCGGTCTACGCCGCGCTCGAGCGGATCCCCAACTCGCTGCTGGACGCCTCCGGGGACCTGGGCGGCGGCGCGGGGATGACGTTCCGCCGCGTCGTGCTGCCGCTGGCGCTGCCGGGTGTCGTGGCCGGCTCGATCTTCACGTTCTCGCTGACGCTCGGCGACTACATCACGCCGCAGATCGTCTCCAGCACGCAGTTCATCGGCAACGTCGTCTACACGAACGTCGGCGTCGCGAACAACCTGCCGCTGGCCGCGGCGTTCGCGACGGTGCCGGTCGTGATCATGGTCCTCTACCTGCTCGCCGCCCGGCGGCTGGGCGCGTTCGAGTCGCTCTGATGCACCTCTCGCGCACGTCCCGCATCCTGCTGCGCCTGGGCACCGGGCTCACGCTCGCGTTCCTCTACCTGCCGCTGCTGGTGATCGCGCTGTACGCCTTCAACTCGCGCCGCACGCTCAAGTGGCCGATCCCGGGGCTGACGCTCGACTGGTTCGGCAAGGCGTTCGAGAACCCCGGCGTGCGCGACGCGCTCTGGACGTCGGTGAAGGCCGCGACCGGCGCGACGCTGGTCGCGCTGACGCTCGGGACGCTCGCCTCGCTGGCGGTCTCGCGCTACCGCTTCTTCGGGCGCGAGACGATCTCGTTCATCGTGATCCTGCCGATCGCGCTGCCCGGCATCGTGACCGGCATGGCGTTGAACGCGACCTTCCGCGAGGTGCTGTCGCCGCTCGGGATCGGGCTCGGGCTGTTCACGGTGATCGTGGGCCACGCCACCTTCTGCATCGTCGTGATCTACAACAACGTGATCGCGCGGCTGCGGCGCACGTCAGGCTCCTTCGAGGAGGCCTCGGCCGACCTCGGCGCCGACACCTGGACCACGTTCCGCCTGGTGACGCTGCCGGCCCTGCGCTCGGCGATCGTGGCGGGCGCGCTGCTGGCCTTCGCACTGTCCTTCGACGAGGTGATCGTGACGACGTTCACGGCCGGCCAGCAGCAGACGCTGCCGATCTGGATCCTCACCAACCTCTCGCGGCCCAACCAGCTGCCGATCGTCAACGTCGTCGGCGTGCTGCTGATCCTGATGTCGGCGGTCCCGGTCTACCTCGCGCACCGGCTGACCGTCGACAAGGACGGAGACTCGGCCGCGGTCGCGCCGGCGGGCGCCGTCGCCGGCGCCGCCTAGGCGTTGAGCGCGCCGATCCCGCCGCCGATGAACACGAGCGCGCGGTCGAGCGCCGCGAGCGGGGCGTCGGCGGGGTCGAGGTCGCGCCCGAGCACCTGGAAGACGGTCACGGTCGCCGACGCCGCCATGCGCGGCTCGAGCGCGTCGGGCCCAACCCCGAGGTCGGCGGCGAACGCCTCCGTCAGCGCCGACTGCGCGCGGGCGAGGAAGCGGTGCTCGTACGCGCACAGGTCCTCGTCGGCGTCGATCACCGCACGGCGGCGGCGGTGCTCGTCGGCGTGCAGGGCGTCGTCGGCGACCATCTCCGGCAGCCACTGGCGCAGCGCCTCGGCGGTCGTCTCGCCGGGCGGGCGGGTGCGCAGGCGCCGCTCGAGCGCGCCGATGCGCTCGTCGGCCTCGGGGAAGGCCAGGTCCTCCTTGGCCGGGAAGTAGCCGGAGACGGTGCGCGGGGAGACGTCGGCGGCGGAGGCGATCTGCGGGATCGTCGTCGCGTGGAAGCCGTGGCGGTCGAACAGGTCGAGCGCCGCGTGCGCGATGGCACGCCGGGTCCGGTCCCGCTTGCGTTCGCGCAATCCGGCGGTGGCCTCCTCCATGAGCCTCAGGGTGAGCATACTGCAGATCCTGCAAACCTGCAAGTCTTGCAATTCTGGCGCTGCGGCCCTAGCCTGGCGGGCATGTCGAACCTGCTTGCGCGCATCGCCCGGTACCTGACCGAGCACTGGAAGCGCGGCCTCGTCGGGGCCGTGATCGTGATCCTCCTGCTCGGCGCCGCCGCCGGCGCCGGCGGCGAGGCCGCCGATGACTTCAACGTGCCGGGCACGGAGTCCCAGCAGGCGCTGGACCTGTTCCGCGCGCACAGCCCGGCGTTCGCGGGCGCGGACTCCACGCTCGTGTTCACCGTCGACGGTGGCAAGGTCACCGACGCCGGCCCCAAGGCGGCGATCGGCGGCGCGCTGGAGAAGGTGCGGGGGCTCGACGGCGTCGAGCAGGTGGAGGATCCCTTCGCCGAGGGCGGGACGGTCTCGCGCGACGGCAGCCTGGCCGCGGTCGCCGTCCGCTACTCGACCGAGCCGCAGGACCTCGAGAAGGCCGACGGCGAGGCGCTGCTCGACGCCGCCGACACGGCCGAGAAGGACGGCGTCGAGGTGTCGGCGCGCGGCATCCTGATCGACCTCGCGTCCGAGCAGGACGCGCCGGTCGGCGAGCTGATCGGCGTCGGCGTGGCGATCATCCTGCTGACGCTGCTGTTCCGCTCGCTCGCCGCGATGGGCGCGACGCTGATCGGCGCGCTGCTCGGCGTGATGGTCGGCCAGATCCTGCTCGCCGCGCTCGCCAAGCCGCTCGGCCTGCCGCAGTTCGCCGCCATCATCGCGGTGATGCTCGGCCTCGGCGCGGGCATCGACTACGCGCTGCTGATCATCGGCAGATACCGGGAGCAGGTGGCGCGCGGGGACAGTCCGCGAGACGCGTCCGCGAAGGCGGCCGCGACCTCCGGCGCGTCCGTGGTCGCCGCCGGCGTGATCGTGATGGTCGCGATCGCCGGCCTGCTGGTGATCGGGATTCCGTTCATCGGCAAGCTCGGCATCGGTGCGGCGATCGCGGTCGGCGCCGTCGTGGTGTCCGCGCTGACGGTGCTGCCGATCATGATGGGCGCGTTCAAGCGCTGGCTGCGGCCGCGCAAGCCCGAGCACGTGCGCCCGTCGCGCGCGTTCGAGCGCTGGGGCGAGCGGATCACCGCGCGGCCGTGGGTGTCGATCGCGGCCGGCGTGCTGGTGCTGCTGGTGTTCGCCGCGCCGGTCACGCAGCTGCGGCTCGGCCAGCCCGACGACGGCAACCAGCCCGCCGAGCGGACCCAGCGCGTGGCCTACGACCGGCTCAGCGAGGCGTTCGGCCCCGGCTCCAACGGGCCGTTCCTGCTCGCCGTCGACATCCCGAAGGGCGCCGCGTCCAACGAGGCGGACCTCGCGAAGCTGCAGGCGGCCGTCGCCGACACGCCCGGCGTCGTCAACGTCGCGCCGCCGCAGATCAGCCGGGACGGCGAGATGGCGACCGTGTTCGCGATCCCGACCACCGCGCCGCAGGACGCCAAGACCAGCGCGCTGCTGGAGCGCCTGCGCGACAACGTGATCCCGGCCGCGACCGCCGGCACGCCGCTGAAGGTCTACGTCGGCGGGCAGACCGCCGGGTTCGAGGACCTCTCGGACAAGGTCGCCGCGCGGCTGCCGCTGTTCATCGCGGTCGTGATCGGCCTCTCGGTGCTGCTGCTGATCGCCGCCTTCCGGTCGCTCTGGATCCCGCTCGTGTCGGCGGTCTTCAACCTGCTGTCGGTCGGCGCTGCCTACGGCGTGGTCGTGGCGGTCTTCCAGGAGGGCGTCGGCGCGTCGCTGCTCGGGGTCGACTCCGGGGTCCCGATCGTCTCGTTCATCCCCGTGATGCTGTTCGCGATCCTGTTCGGGCTGAGCATGGACTACAACGTCTTCCTGCTCTCGCGGATCCACGAGGCCTACAACGAGGGCGACGGGCCGCGCGAGAGTGTGGTCCACGGCATGGCGCGGATCGGCAAGGTCGTCCTGTTCGCCGGCCTGATCATGGCCGCCGTGTTCCTGGCCTTCGTCACCCAGCCCGACGTGATCGGGAAGATGATGGGCCTGGGGCTCGGCCTCGCAATCCTGATCGACGTGCTGCTCGTGCGGCTCGTGATCGCGCCCGCGGTGGTGACGCTGCTCGGCGACCGCGCGTGGTGGGTGCCGCGCTGGCTCGACCGGATCCTGCCGAACGTCTCGCTCGAGGGGCACCTCGTGAAGGGCCTCGACGAGCGCGAGGAGCAGCGCGTCAAGCAGCCCGCCTAGCCGCGCCGCGGGCTCACGTCAAGTGCGGCTGGGTGGGCAGGCGAGGGTGCGGCTCGCCGCCGTTGACGTTCGCCGGCGCCTAGAACAACGCCCCGAGCTCGCGGCCGAGCCAGACCGCCAGGAGCCCGAGGCCGAGCGCCAGAGCGAGGTTCGCGGGGCCCGCGCGCCCGACGAGCAGGCGGGCGTCGACGACCCAGGTGCTGAAGGTCGTGAAGCCGCCGAGGAAGCCGGTCGCGGCGAGCGCGTACGCGTCCTCGCCGAGGCCGGCGCCCGCCAGCAGCCCGAGCGCGAACGACCCCAGCAGGTTCACGGCGAGCGTGCCCCAGGGGAAGAACGGCGCCCGTTCGGCGCGGCGGTCGACAGCCGCGCCGAGCAGCACCCGCGCGCAGGCGCCGAGCCCGCCGAGCAGGCCGATCCCGATCCAGACGGCTGCGCTCACGCCGCCCGCCTCCCGAGCTCCGCTGCGCCGACGCCGAGCGCGAGGCTGACGGCCGCGTAGGCGAGCGCGAGGCCGATCCGGCCTCCGTCGAGCATCTGCAGCAGCTCGAGCTGGAACGTCGAGAACGTCGTCAGCGCGCCGCAGAAGCCCTGGCCGAGCAGCGCGCGCCGGCGGCCGCGCGCGGCCACCCAGCCGAGCACGAACGCGCCCGCGACGTTGACGATCAGCGTCGCCCACGGCCAGCGCCCGGGGTCGTGCGCGAGCGCGTCCGCGACCCCCGCGCGCGCGAGCGCGCCGGCGACCCCGCCGATGAACACCGCCGTCAGCTCCCGCATGCGGGGCAAGTATCGTGCCCGCGCGATGTCGCGCTCCGGAGAGCTCCTGCGGCTGGCCACGGCCGGCTCGGTCGACGACGGCAAGAGCACCCTGATCGGGCGCCTGCTGTACGACTCCAAGGCCCTGATGGCCGACGAGGTCGCGCGCGCCGAGGTCGACCTCGCGCACCTGATCGACGGCCTGCGCGCCGAGCGCGAGCAGGGCATCACGATCGACGTCGCATACCGCTTCTTCGCGACGCCGAACCGCTCGTTCATCATCGCCGACACCCCGGGCCACGTGCGCTACACGCGCAACATGGTCACGGGGGCCTCGACCGCCGACGCGGCGCTCGTGCTCGTCGACGCGCGCAGCGGGATCGTCGAGCAGTCGCGCCGGCACGCCTCGATCGCCTCGCTGCTGGGGATCCGCCACGCGATCGCCTGCGTGAACAAGATGGACCTCGTCGGCTTCTCCGAGGAGCGCTTCCGCGAGATCGAGTCGGCGTTCGTGGCGATGGCGCGGCGGCTGGGGATCGAGGACGCGCGCGCGATCCCGATGTCCGCGCTGGAGGGCGACAACGTCGTCGACGCGTCCGAGCGCACGCCGTGGTTCACCGCGCCGCCGCTGTTGGAGCAGCTCGAGACGCTCGAGGTCGCCGAGGACGGCAACCTCGCGGACGTCCGCTTCCCCGTGCAGCTCACGATCCGCGACACGGACTACCGCGGGTACGCCGGGCGGGTCGCCGGCGGCGTGCTGACGGTCGGCGACGAGGTCGTGGTGCTGCCGGCGCGCGAGCGCACGACGATCGCGCGGATCGACACGCCGCGCGGGCCGGTCGACTCCGTCGCGCCGCCGCTGACCGCGACCGTCGTGCTCTCCGACGAGCTCGACGTCGGCCGCGGCGACATGATCGTCGGCCCGCAGCGCCCGCCGGCGGTCGCCCGCCACCTCGACGCGACGATCTGCTGGATGGCGGAGACGCCGCTGCGGGCGGGCGCGCGCTTCGAGCTCAAGCACACCACGCGCCGGGTGCGCGCGACGATCGAGGAGATCCAGTCGCGCGTCGACATGGCGACGCTCGACTCCGTGCAGGAGCCGGGCGAGCTCGAGCTCAACGACATCGGCCGCGTGCGCCTGCGCACGACCGCCCCGCTGCTCGCCGACCCCTATAGCCGCAACCGCGTCTCGGGCGCGTTCATCCTGATCGACGAGGCGACCTTCGACACCGTCGGCGCGGGCATGATCGCGACTGCCTCAGAGGAGGCGGGGCGCCCGCCCGGGCCGCACAGCCCCGACGTCGTCTGGCACGACCCGCCGATGCCGCGGCGCGACCGCTGGCAGATCCTCGGCGTACGCGGCGCGACGATCTGGCTCACCGGGCTGCCCGGCTCGGGCAAGTCGACGATCGGCGAGGAGCTCGAGCGCCGGCTGGTCGCCGCGGGCCGCCCCGCCTACCTGCTCGACGGCGAGAACCTCCGCCACGGCCTCAGCGCCGACCTCGGCTTCTCCGACGCCGACCGCCACGAGCACGCGCGCCGCGCCGCCAACGTGGCGAGCATCCTGGCCGACACGGGCAACATCGCGATCGTTGCGCTCGTCTCCCCGATGGCGGCCGACCGCGCCTACGCCCGCGAGCTGCACGAGCAGGCCGACCTGCCGTTCCTCGAGGCCTGGGTCGACACGCCGCTGGAGGTGTGCGAGCGCCGCGACCCCGCCGGCCTCTACCGGCGCGCGTGGGCGGGCGAGCTGACCGGCTTCACGGGCGTCGACGCGCCCTACGAGGAGCCCGACCGGCCCGACGTGCGCCTGCACGGCGCCGACGAGCCGGTCGAGCGCTCGGTCGAGCGCCTGCTCGAGGCGCTCGACCGGGGCTAGCGCCTAGCGGCGGCGGTGGCCGCCCTTCCACTCGTAGTCCGACTTGGTGGCCTTGCTGCTGGCCTTGTCGGTGCCGTTCGTCGACGAGGTCGTCATCGCGAACGTCATGACGGAGTGCGCGACCGCGTCGGAGTTGATGTCCAGCGCGGTGTCGTTGATGTTGTCGTGGCTCCCGTTGATCCCGTACGAGTCGCAGATCAGGTGGTAGCAGGGGTCGAACTGGCCCGCGAGCGAGTCGGGATCGACGACGCCGCCCCAGTGCGCCGCCTCGGCGGCGGTCTTGTGCACCTCGGCGCCGGCGGCGATGCCGCCGGCCGGGATGCCGACCTTGGTGAACTCGTCGTAGTCCGAGCGGCCGTCGAAGGCGATCCGCTCGGTGTAGGCGCCGCGCGCGTCGTAGAACTTCTGGAAGACGCTCTCCACGATGCCGGAGCCGTTCGGGCCGGACACGCCGAACTCCGAGCCGTCGCCGTCGTAGATCTGCAGCGCGTAGTTGGGCGAGGCGAGCATGTCGAAGTCGAGCATCGCCGCCGTGTTGGCGCGCTGGGTCTTCGTCAGCTGGTCGGCGTAGAACGTCGAGCCGAACAGTCCCTGCTCCTCACCCGAGAACCAGATGAAGCGCACCTGGTTGACCGGCTTGATGCCGAGCTTCGCCATCGCCAGCGCGGTCTCGATCTGGGTCGCCGTGCCCGAGCCGTCGTCGTTGATGCCGGGGCCCTCGGGGACGGAGTCCAGGTGGGCGCCGGAGATCACCGTGCGGTCGGTGCGGCCCGTGGTCGTCTCCGCGACCAGGTTGCGGGTCTGCAGCACGGTCGTCTTGGTCGAGGCGGAGAGCCCCACGGTCGCGGCCGGGTGGTCGACGAGATAGCGGCCGGCGGCGTAGGTTGCCTCGAGCGCCGGGATCGTCACGCCGTAGCCCTCGACGGTGCCGTTGATCAGGCCCTGGCGGTCGGGGTCGCCGAGCGTGCCCTCGTTGAAGATGATCACGGCCTTGGCGCCGCGGTCCTGCGCGTTCTTGGCCTTCAGGCCGAAGTCGCAGGTGCCGCGCTGGATCACCGCGACCTTCCCGGTGAGATCCGGGAACTCGGCGGCGGTGCAGCCCGCGCTGGAGGTGCTGGCGGTGGTGGTCGGCTCCTTGAAGCCGATCACGGCGATCGGCGTGCCGGCCGGGACGGTCGCGGAGCCGGAGGCGTCCATCGTCGCGTAGTCGACATCGTGCTGCCAGACCGGGGCGCTCGGGCCCGCGGCAGCGAGCGTCGGCGGCGCGGTCTCCTCCCAGATCGCCGCCGAGAACGGCTGCCGGTAGACCTTCCAGTAGCCGGCCTTGGCCGTCGCGAGCTGCTGCTCGACGTAGTCGACCGAGTCCTCGTGGCCCTTCGTCGCCGTCGCCCGGGTGTGGTTGTTGCCCGGCCGGTCGGCGATCTCCTGCAGTGCCTTCAGATGCCGGCGGATGCCGGTCGTGTCCGAGCCGACGTCGACCGCCTTCTGCAAACAGGCGGACGAGCCTAACCTCGGGTAAGTGGCGCGAGAAGAGCGCTCTCATGAGTGCTCTCATCTGAATACCACTAGGGGGTATTGGTAGGCTGGTGGCATGAGCACCCACACGCATCAGCGGGACGCTTCGTGGGGCGTCGCCTTCAGCGCCACCGTGCACTGCCTCACCGGCTGTGCGATCGGCGAGGTGCTGGGCATGGTCATCGGCACCGCGCTCGGCTGGTCCGCCGGCGCGACCGTCGCGCTGTCGATCGGCCTGGCGTTCCTGTTCGGCTATACGCTGACCTCGCTGCCGCTGCTGCACTCCGGCATGGCCCTGGCGGCGGTCGTCCCGGTCGCCCTGGCCGCGGACACGATCTCGATCGCGATCATGGAGATCGTCGACAACGCGATCATGCTCCTGATCCCGGGCGCCATGGACGCGGGCCTGGGCAACGTGGGCTTCTGGGCCGCGCTGGCTGCCGCGCTGCTGATTGCGGGCGCCGTCGCGCTCCCCGTCAACCACTGGCTGATCGCCCGCGGCAAGGGCCATGCCGTGGTGCACGAGCACCACGGCCATTAGCCGTCAGGCGGCGAGCGCCGGCGCTCCGCGCTCGACGGCGTGGCCGTCGCGCTCCCAGTACTCGAAGCCGCCGATCATCTCCTTGACCGGGCGGCCGAGCGCGGCGAGCTCGCGCGCGGCCTTCGTCGCCCCGTTGCAGGCCGGGCCCCAGCAGTAGACGACGAGCAGGGCGTCGCCGAGCCGGGCGACGTCCGCCTCCGCGAACGGGCGCGCGAGCCGGCGCGCGCCGGGCAGGTGGCCGGCCGCGTAGGAGCGCTCCGAACGGGCGTCGAGGAGGACGAAGCCCGGGTCGCCGCCGGCCTCCAGAGCGGCGGCCACGTCAGAGACGTCGGTCTCGAAGGCGAGGCGGGACTGGAAGTGGTGCAGCGCGGCGGCGGGCTCGGCGGCCGCCACGGCGGTCACGGGGTTCGGCATGCGCCGCAGTCTGTAGGCGCGCCGTCGTGGACGCCAGTGTCGGGAACGACCTCTAGCGATACGATCGCGACATGCCCGCCCGCGCCGCCGGCCGCGACCACCGCGTCGTCTGCCTCGCGTTCGACGGCCTCGCGCCGTTCGAGCTCGGCGTCGCCGCGGAGGTGTTCGCGCTCGCGCGCCCGGAGTTGGACGTGGAGCGCTGGTACGAGTTCGCGCTCTGCGCGCCGCAGCCGGGACCGCTGCGCGTCGTCGGCGGCTTCACGGTCGGCGCCCCGCACGGGCTGGAGGCGCTGGCGCATGCGGACACCGTGATCGTCCCGGGCGTGCCCGACCCGCACGCCGACCCGCCGCCGCCCGTGCTCGCCGCGCTGCGCGCCGCCCACGCACGCGGCGCCCGCGTGGTGTCGATCTGCTCCGGCGCCTTCGCGCTCGCCGCGGCGGGCCTGCTCGACGGGCGCGAGGCCGCGACGCACTGGCGCTACGCGGCGCTGCTGGCCGAGCGCTTCCCCGCCGTGCGCGTCAACGCGGACGTGCTCTACCTCGACAGCGGCTCCGTGCTGACCTCGGCGGGAACCGCGGCCGGGATCGACCTCTGCTTGCACCTGATCCGCCGGGACCACGGCGCCGAGGTCGCCAACCGCGTCGCGCGGCGGATGGTCGTCGCCGCGCACCGCGACGGCGGCCAGTCGCAGTTCATCGAGGCCCCGGTGCCGAGCAGCGAGGGCGACGACCCGGTCGGGCGCGCGATGGAGCATGCGCTGGCGCGGCTCGGCGAGCCGCTGTCGGTTGCCGAGCTCGCGCGCAGCGCGCACCTCTCCCCGCGCCAGCTGGAGCGGCGCTTCCGCGCCGCGACCGGCACGACCCCGGGCCGCTGGCTGATCGGCCAGCGCGTGCAGGCGAGCCTGCCGATGCTCGAGCTCGGCGCCGACAGCATCGAGACCGTGGCCGGCGCCGTCGGCTTCACGCCCGCCGGCTACCGGCGCCACTTCCGCACCCGGCTGGGGATCAGCCCGGCTGCGTACCGGCAGCGGTTCCGGGCCGCAACGCCGGCGCCGGGCTGAGGGCGGGGCCGGCGACGCCGATCGCGAGTCCCGCCGCCGCAGCCGCCAGCGCGGCGACGATCTGGAACGCCCAGCCCTCGCGGAACGCGTCCAGTGCCGCACCCGGCGCGGGCGTGCCGATCACCGCGACGAGGATCGCGACGCCGAGCGCGATCCCCAGCTGGCGCGACATCGTGAGCACGGCGGCGCCGGTGGCGAAGCGCGCCGGCGGGAGCGACGCGGCGGCCGCGCTGTTGAGGCTGGGCAGCGTGAAGCCGACGCCGATCCCGGTGAAGAACAGGCCGGGCAGCAGCTCGCTCGCATAGTCGGGCGTCGCATCGGCGCGCAGCGCGACGATCGCGATGCCGAGCGCGAACAGCGTGCAGCCCAGGCCGGCGAGCCGGGCCTGGCCGGCGCGGTTGGTGAGCCGGCTCGAGGCGACCGCCGTGATCGCCGCCAGCGCGGGGCCGGGCGCGAGCTGGAGCCCGGCGCGCAGGATCGACTCCTGCCAGACGCCGGTCATGAACAGCACGTTGGAGAGCAGCATCGCCCCGAACGCGGCCGAGAACAGGATCGCGGCGACGTTGGCCATCGCGAACGAGCGGACGCGCAGCATCGCCGGGTCGACGACGGGCGAGGGGTGGCGCGCGCAGCGCCAGGCGAACAGCGCGAGGGCGGCGACGGCCCCCGCGAGCGCGGCGAGCGTGCGGGCGTCGGCCCAGCCCCACTCGGGCGCCTGCACGATGCCGAGCGCGAGCGCCCCGACGCCCGCCGCGAGCAGCGCTGTGCCGAGCCAGTCCGGGCGGCCCTGCTCGGTCGCGTCGCGCGTCTCGGTCAGCAAGCGCGCGCCGCGCCACAGCGCCCATGCGCCGACCGGCAGGTTGACGAGGAACACGAGCCGCCAGTCGGCCTGTACGAGCAGCCCGCCCAGCGGCGGCCCGGCCGCGGCCGCCGCGGCGCCGACGCCGGCCCAGATCCCGATCGCCGCGGGGCGCTCGCGCGGCTCGAACTCCGGCAGCAGCAGCGCGAGCGAGGTCGGCACGAGCAGCGCGGCGCCGGCGGCCTGCAGCACGCGCGCGGCGACGAGCGTCGCGACCGAGGGCGCCGCGCCGCAGAGCGCCGAGCCGAGCGAGAACAGCGCCAGGCCGGCGAGGAAGCCGCGCTTGCGGCCGGTGCGGTCGGCGAGCCGGCCGGCGGGGACGAGGAGCGCCGCGAAGACGATGGCGTAGGCGTTGAGGACCCACGACAGCGCTCCGACGCTCGCGCCGCCGAGGTCGGCGCGGATGTCGGGGAACGCGATGTTGACGATGAAGAGGTCGAGGCTGGCCACGAACGTGGCGACCGAGACGAGGGTGAGGACCTGCCAACGTCGTTGCATTTCGCAAGGACCCTACATGGGTACTGGCAAAATGCAAGCACGACGGGTAGGATCCGGGGTATGCCGTACCGCAGCTTCGAGGGGCAGAACTGCTCGATCGCCCGAGCGCTCGAGGTGCTCGGTGAGCGCTGGACGCTGCTGGTCCTGCGCGAGGTGCTCCTCGGCCGCCGCCGCTTCGAGGAGATCCGCCGCAACACGGGCGTCGCGACGAACATCCTCACGGACCGCCTGGCGACGCTCGTCGACCACGGAGTCCTGGAGCGCCGCGGCGAGGACTACGTGCCGACCCGCAAGGCGATCGACGTCAACCCCGTGCTGGTCGCGCTGCTGCAGTGGGGCGACGCGCACGCCGCGCCGGACGGCCCGCCGCGCGTGCTCGTGCACGCCCGCTGCGGGCACGACGCGCACCCCTCGCTGCAGTGCGCGCACTGCGAGCAGGAGATCCGCCCGGGAGAGCTGCGCGTGCGCCCGGGCACGGGTGCGACCGAGCGCCAGCGCGGCGAGCCGCTGCTCCCGCAGAGGGCCTGACCGGAAACCGGCGCGCAAACCGCGTGCAGCGGGTACTGTCGCCGCCGTGCTCCGGATCGTCACCGCGCTCGGCCTGGTACTCGCGGCCCTCGCCGCGGCGCCCGCCGCGCACGCGCAGGACCGCTACGCCCTGGCCGGCGGCTGCTACGGCCTGAAGTCGCTCGCCACCGGCTCGTTCGCCGCCAAGGTCAGCGGCGGCGGCTACCGCGCCGACGCGTCGCAGGCCGGCGCCGAGCGCTTCCACCTGCAGGCGACCGACCTCGGCCGGTACCTGCTGTTCGGCAAGGACGGCGACTTCCTCGCCAACGGCACCCCGGTGCCCGTCGACAACATCGTCGACCTCGAGATCCCGGCCAGCAGAACCCCACCGAGCGCATCCAGGCCGAGGACGCGCCGAGCGCCTCCGGCGACTGGGTGGTCGAGGTGGCGGACGGCGCCTACCGGCTGACGCTGGAGGGCGGGCGCGTGCTCACCGCGGGCGATGGCGGGACACTGCAGCTGGCGCCGGTGGGCACGACGGGCGAGGGCGCCCGCTTCGCGTTCGAGCCGCTCGACGGCTGCGCGCCGTGGCCCGAGGTTGACACCAACGTGACCGGCGAGCCGACCCGCGGCGCGACGAGCTTCGGCGAGGTGCGCGGCTTCGCCGACGCGCACATGCACATGATGGCCTTCGAGTTCCTCGGCGGCCGCGTGCACTGTGGGCGCCCGTGGCACCGCTTCGGCGTCGCCGCCGCGCTGCGGGACTGCCCCGACCACGAACCCAACGGCCTCGGCGCGGTCGGGGAGAACACGCTCTCCTACGGCAATCCCGTCGGCACGCACGACACGCGCGGCTGGCCGACGCTGAAGGACTGGCCGCACCACGACTCGCTCACGCACGAGCAGACGTATTACAAGTGGGTCGAGCGCTCGTGGCGCGCCGGGCAGCGGCTGTTCGTGAGCCTGCTCGTCGACAACGAGGTGCTCTGCACGCTCTATCCGCTCAAGCAGAACTCCTGCAACGAGATGGACGGCGTGCGCCTGCAGGCCAAGCGGCTGCGCGAGCTGCAGGACTACGTGGACGCCCAGAGCGGCGGCCCCGGCAAGGGCTGGTTCCGGATCGTCGAGACGCCCGCGCGGGCGCGGCGCGTGATCAACCAGGGCAAGCTCGCCGTCGTGATGGGGATCGAGGTCTCCAAGCTCTTCGACTGCGGCGTCCAGGACGGGCAGCCCGAGTGCACGGCCGATCAGGTCGACGCCCGCCTGAAGGAGGTCTACGACCTCGGCGTGCGCAGCATGGAGATCGTCAACAAGTTCGACAACGGCTTCGCTGGCGTGGCCGGCGACAACGGCACGACCGGCATCGTCGTCAACAACGGCAACCGGATCGAGACCGGTCGCTACTGGCAGATGGGCCCGTGCGCGGACCCGCACAACCACGACAAGGAGCAGCCGACCGCGCCGGGCGGGGTGCCCGACCGCGACGCGCTGGCCGGCAACCTCCTGAGCGCGCTGATGCCGCCCGGCGCGACGCCGATCTACGGCTCGGCGCCGCACTGCAACCAGATGGGCCTGTCCGACCTGGGCGTGCACCTGGTCGAGCGGATGATCCAGCGCAAGATGATCATCGACCCCGACCACCTGAGCGTGCTGGCCCGCCAGCGGCTGCTCGACGTGGTCGAGAAGCACGGCTACTCGGGCGTGATCTCCAGCCACAGCTGGAGTTCCCCGGATGCGATCCCGCGCATCCTGCGCCTCGGCGGCGTCGTGACGCCGATGGCCGGCACGACGACCGAGTTCCTGCAGCAGTACGAGGAGACCAAGGCGGTGCGCGACCCGCGCTTCTACTGGGGCATCGGCTGGGGCGCCGACATGAACGGCTTCGCGCACCAGGGCGCCCCGCGCGAGAACGGCGACGTCACGTACCCGTTCAAGTCCGCCGACGGCCGCCAGACGATCGACAACCAGGTGTCGGGGCAGCGCGTCTACGACATCAACGTCGACGGCATGGCCCACTACGGCCTGTTCCCCGACTGGGTCGAGGACCTGCGCCACATCGGCGGGCGCGAGGTCGTCGACGACCTCGGCCGCGGTGCCGAGGCCTACCTGCAAATGTGGGAGCGCGCGCGCGGCGTGCCGCCGACCCGCTGCCAGCCGGCCAAGGGGCGCGTGACGCGCCGCGGCCTGACGCGCGTGCGGCTCGGGGCGAGCGCCGACGCGCTGCTGCGCCGCGCCGGGCAGCCGCGCACGCGCGGCCGCGTGTGGACCTGGTGCGCGCCGGGCGGCCGGATCAGCGCGCTGCTCACGCAGCAGGGCCGCGTGACGACGGCGGTCTCGACGGCGCCGCGGCACACGGTCGCCGGCGCGGGCCGCGGCCACCGGCTCACGCGGCGCGCGAAGGCGCGCACGAAGCCGCTCGGCCGCGGGCTGCGCGTGCGCAAGCTCGGCGGCAGCCGGCGCGCGGTGCTGCGCGTGCGCGGCGGCAAGGTGCGGTGGGTCGCCGCGACGACGCTTCGCAAGCGCGGGGCGATCCTGCGTGAGGCGAGCCGGGCCGGGCTCCGCTAGCGGAGCGCCGGCCGCTCGTTGGCAGGCGCCGGTGGCGTGGCGGGCTGCGCCGGCGTGGGCAACGGCATTGGCTTGTACGGGGAGGGTTTGCTCCCGGTGACGCGAGCGTGCAGTTGTTCAGCCTATGCGTGAGTTGGTGCACGCTCGCGCATCGAGGGGTGGATAACTGTGCGTCAGAGGGATCAAGCCACCGCTCGAGTCGCCCCGGGGCAGACTCCCCCCTCGTCGGTGCCCATGCCGTTGCCAGCGCAGGCACAGCCCGCAGCGCCACCGGCGCCTGCAAGCAGGCGGCCGGGGCACCGCTCAATAGAAGACGGTGCGAGTGCGGTGCGGGGGCGAGTCCGTGTACG
>DATFQI010000240.1:0-13030 GCA_035264365.1 Solirubrobacteraceae bacterium | reverse complement strand
TCGGCCTCGACCGCGGACACCCGCTCGGCGAGCTGGATCGCGACCTGCACGTCGTCGCCGATGATCCGCTCGAGCATCGCGCCCATGCCGCCCACGATCTCGTTGATGTCCACCACCTGCGGGCGCATCACCTGGCGGCGGGAGAACGCCAGCAGCTGGCGCGTGAGCGCGGCCGCCTGCTCGGCGGCGTGCTCGATCTCGTCGAGCGGCTGGGTGGCGGCCGGGTCCGAGCGCAGGATCGCCGCGTAGCCGGAGATCACGGTCAGCAGGTTGTTGAAGTCGTGCGCGACCCCGCCCGCCAGGCGCCCGACCGCCTCCATCTTCTCGGCCGAGGCGAGCCGCTCCTGCATCTGGCGGCGCTCGGTGACGTCGCGCGAGACGACGAGCGCCGCGGCGCGGCCTTCGAAGAAGATCTTGCCGGCGCTGATCTCGACGTCGATCACCGTGCCGTCGCGCAGCCGGTGGCGCCAGGTCTCCGGCTGGTGGGAGCCGACCGAGCCGCCGCGGATGCCCTGCAGCAGCGCGTCCACCTCGGAGGCCGGGCGGATCTCCGTGATCTTCATCGTGAGGAACTGCTCACGGCTCCAGCCGTAGTGACGTACGGCGGCGTCGTTGACGGCGAGGAACTCCAGCGTCTCCGCGTCGTAGACCCACGTCGGCAGCGGGCTGGCCTCGAACAGGATCCGGTAGCCCGAGTCGGTGCTCAGGCTGTCGATCCGTCGCTCTTCGATCCCTGCCACGCCCGAAGGTCCCCTTTCCCTCCAAAAGCCGGTCGATGGTGAGAGTACCGGTGGTCCGGGCTGCTATTGCAACAGGGGATGCCCGATCCGCTCTCGCTGTCGCCCGAGGAGATGCGCCGGCTCGGCTACGCGGTGATCGACCGGCTGGTCGCGCACGCCGAAGGACTCGCCGATGCCCCGCCGATCCGCGTGGGAGAGCCGGAGGCGCTGACGGACGCGATCGGCGGCCCGCCGCCCGACGCACCCGGCGACGCGGCAGCGGAGCTCGACAAGCTGTTCGAGCAGGTGCTGCCGTGGGGTCAGCGCGCCGACCACCCCCGCTTCTTCGCGCGCATCGGCAGCCCGAGCACCTACGTCGGCGCGCTCGCCGACGCGGCCGCCGCGGGACTCAACGCCTTCACCGGCTCGTGGACCGGCGGCTCCGGCCCGTCGGCCGTGGAGCTCACGGTGCTCGAGTGGCTGCGCACGTGGTGCGGGATGCCGGAGGGCAGCTCGGGCGTGCTGACCACCGGCGGATCGATCGCCAGCCTGGTCGGCTTCGCGGCCGCGCGCCAGGCGAAGCTCGCCGGGCCGCGCGGTACCGGCGTCGCCTACGTCTCCGACCAGACGCACGCGTCGCTGCCGCGCGCGGTGTCGCTGCTCGGCGAGCGCACGCGGGTGCTCGCCTCCGACGCCGAGGGCCGGCTCACCGCGGACGCGCTGCGCCGCGCGGTCGCCGTGGACCGGGAGGCCGGCCTGCACCCCTTCTGCGCCGTCGCGACCGCGGGCACCACCTCCACCGGCGCCGTCGACCCGCTGCGCGAGCTGCACGCGGCCTGCGAGGAGCTCGGCCTCTGGCTGCACGTCGACGGCGCCTACGGCGCGCCCGCGGTGCTGACCGACACCGGCGCGGCGCTGCTCGACGGCCTCGGGCTCGCCGACTCGCTGGTGATCGACCCGCACAAGTGGCTCTTCCAGCCCTACGAGATCGGCTGCGTGCTGGTGCGCGACCCGCGGCTGCTCGAACAGGTCTTCGCGCTCGACGGTGCCTACCTGCGCGACACCGGCGGCGGCGCCGTGAACTTCCGCGACCGCGGGCCCGAGCTCACGCGCGGTGCGCGCGGCCTGAAGCTGTGGCTGTCGGTGCGCACGTTCGGCCTCGACGCCTTCCGTGCCGCGATCGCCCACGGCATAGCGCTCGCCGAGCACGCCGAGGCGCAGCTGCGCGCCCGCGGCGGCTGGGAGGTCGTGACGCCGGCCCAGCTCGGGATCGTCACGTTCCGCCGCGAGGGGCTGGGCGACGCCGCCCAGACGCGGCTGTCCGCCGCGACGGTCGCGGACGGCTATGCCGCGCCGAGCACGACGATCGCCGGCGGCCGCGTGGTCCTGCGCCTGTGCACGATCAACCCGCGCACGACGTTCGAGGAGATCGACGAGACGATCGCGCGGATGGAGGCCCTACACCCTGACGCGCTCGGCGGCTGACGCGAGGCTCTCGGGGCCGATCTCGGCGACCGTGCGGCAGCCCGCGAGCCCGAGCGTGAGGTCGAAGTCGGCCTTGAAGTTCTGCAGCACCTCGCGCACGCCCGCCTCGCCCGCGATCGCCAGGCCGTAGGCGTACGGCCGTCCCAGCCCGACCGCGGTCGCGCCGAGCGCGAGCGCCTTGAACGCGTCGGCGCCGGAGCGCACGCCGGAGTCGAGGACGATCGGGATCCGACCGTCGACGGCGGCGGCGATGCCCGGCAGTGCCTCGATCGTCGACGTCGCGCCGTCGACCTGGCGGCCGCCGTGGTTGGAGACGACGATGCCGTCGATCCCCTCGTCGATCGCGCGGCGGGCGTCGTCGGGGTGCAGGATCCCCTTGAGCAGGATCGGCAGCTTGGTGTGCTCGCGCAGGAACGGCAGGTTCTCCCACGTGAGCGACGGGCGCGAGTAGATGCGCGTGAACGTCGACACGGCGGCGCGGGCGTCGCCCGAGCGCAGGCTCGGCACGAACTTGTCGGGGTAGGCGCGCGTGAGCTGCACGAGCGTGCGCAGCGCCTGCGGCGTCGGCTTGGGCTGCTCCTCCTTGCCGAGCACCACCGGCTCATCGGCGATGATCCGCCGGAACACGGGGTCGCTCGTGTACTGCGCGATCCCCTTGCCGCGCAGGAACGGCAGGTAGGCGATGTCGAGGTCGCGCGTGCGCCAGCCGAGCATCGTCGTGTCGAGCGTGACCACGATCGCCTCGCAGCCGCACGCCTCGGCGCGCTCGACGAAGCTCGCGACCAGGTCGTCCTTGGTGGACCAGTAGAGCTGGAACCAGCGCGGCGAGTCGCCGAGCTCGCGCGCGCAGGCCTCCATCGGGCGCGACGCCTGGTTGGAGAAGATCATCGGCACGCCCTCGGCGCGCGCCGCGCGTGCCACCGCGACGTCGGCCTCGTCGTCGACCATCTCGAGCACGCCGACCGGGCACAGCAGGAACGGCGACGCCAGCCGGCGGCCGAGCAGCTCGATCCCCGTGTCCCGCTCGGCGACGTCGCGCAGCATCCGCGGCACGATCCGCCAGCGGTGGAAACCCTCGCGGTTGGCGCGCACGGTGGCGCCGGTGCCGGCGCCGCCGGCGATGTAGGCGAACGCCTCGGACGGCATCGCTTTCTTGGCGCGCGCCTCGAGCTGCGTGGCGTCGGTCGGGACGCGCGGCCGCCGGCCGCTGACGCCCGCGCGGTAGATCGCGGTCTGGCGGAGGACTCCAAGCATCGCCCTGGGTCCTACCACGGGCGGGCCGGTCGGCGCGCCGTCACCGGATGCCCTGCTCGCTGAGTCGCTCGGCCTGGTCGGCGTTCTGGCTGGTGACGAAGTTCGGGCCGGTGGCGATCACGTCGCCCTGCGCCGGGAAGAGCCCGTAGCGCGTGAGCTCGGTGAGGAACACGATCGGCAGGTAGCCCTGCAGGTAGGGCTGCTGGTCGACGGCGAACTCGATCCGGCCCGAGCGGATCGCCTGCAGCACCTTCGGCGAGTAGTCGAAGGTGGCGAGGATCGAGCCGGCCGGCGCCACCTCGGCGGCCAGCTCGCCCTCCTGGTTGCTGAGCGTGAGCACGGCGTCGACGCCCGGGCGTCGCGACGCCGAGCGGATCCGCTCGCGCGAGGCGTCGCGGTCCTTGTTGCTGTCGACGGCGAGCACGCGCGACGAGCCGCCGGACTCCCGCAGCGCGCGGTCGAAGCCGGCGCAGCGCAGGTCCAGCCCCTCGTTGCCGACCTCGTGGTTCACGCACACGGCGTCGTGCGCGCCCGCCTGCACGAGCCGCTGCCCCGCCTTGTAGCCGGCCTGCTCCTCGGGCTGGCCGACGTGGGCGAGCGTGCCCGCGCGGCGCGCGATCTCGCTGCCGGAGTTGATCGAGACGACCGGGATGCCGGCCTCCACGGCCTCGCGGATCGGCTGCTCGAGCTCCGGGCTCGGGATCGAGACCACGAGTCCGTCCGGCTCGGAGGCGATCGCCTGCTCGATCAGGTCGCGCATCGCGTCGACGTCGTAGACGTCGGGCGACCGGTAGGTGACGTCGACTCCCATCTGGCGCCGCGCGGCCTCGATGCCGTTGCGCACGATCGTCCAGAACGCGCTCGACGCCTGCCCGTGCGTGACGACCCACAGGCGCACCTCGTCTCCGGCGGCCGGCGCCGGGGCCTCTCCGCCCGGCGTGGACTCGCGCACGACCACGTCGGGCTCGCGCGTCTCGCGCGTGCCGCCGCAGCCCGCCAGCAGCGCGAGTGCGAGCAGGCAGGCGCCGAGCCGGCTCACGCCGGGATCACCGCGCGCAGCGTCGTGCCGAGGCCGGCCGGGCTGTGGATCGCGAGCGAGCCGTCGAGCGCGGCGAGCCGGTCCTGCAGCCCGCGCAGGCCCGTGCCGCCCTCGATGTCGGCGCCGCCGATGCCGTCGTCGGAGACCACGACCTCGACGCAGCCCTCGGTCCGGCGGATCTTCACGCGCGCCTCGTGCGCCCTCGCGTAGCGGGCGACGTTGGTCAACGCCTCGGCCGTGACGAAGTAGGCGGCGGCCTCGATCTGCGGCGCGGGGCGATCGTCGAGCTCGACGTCGACCTCGACCGGCAGCGGGACGCGGTCGGCGAGGCCCTGCACCGCCGGGCCGAGCCCGCGGTCGGTGAGGATCGCCGGATGGATGCCGCGTGCCAGCTCGCGCAGCTCGGCGAGCGCGACCGCGAGCTTGTCGGAGAGCTCCTCGACCATCGGGACGAGGTCGGTGTCCTTGACCCGCGCGCGCAGCAGCCGCAGGTCGAGGGCGAGCGACACGAGCTGCTGCTGGGCGCCGTCGTGGAGGTCGCGCTCGAGCCGCCGGCGCGCGGCGTCGGCGGCCTCCACGATGCGGGCGCGGGAGATCCGCAGGTCCTCGACGCGGGCGCGCAGGTCGGCCTTCAGCCGCTCGTTGTCGAGCGCCAGCGCGGCGGCCGCCGCGGCGGCGTTGACGAGCTCGGGCGTCGTGTCGAGCTCGGCGTCGTGGATGATCGCCGCGACCCGCCGGCCGTCGTGCTCGACCGCCGTCCAAGCGCGCCCCGAGCCCGGATCGGGGAGCCGCACCGGGCGGCCCAGCTCGTCCACGAACACGTCGCGGTCGGGCAGCCAGTAGGCGATCGAGAGCGTGCGGTCGCCGACGCGCTCGGCCAGCAGCTCGCGGATCGGGCCCTCCTGCCCGCGATGCCCGAGCACCGCGCGCGTGTAGGCGCGCACCGCCAGCCGCAGGGCGCCGAGGATCGCGATCGTCACGACGGCGCAGGCGACGGCCAGCACCAGCAGCAGCAGGCCGGCCGGCGGGGTCAGCGCGAGCGGCCCGAGGTAGTCGTAGTCGCCGAGCCCGAACAGCGCCGAGATGCCGAGGATGGCCAGCTCGACGGTGATCGTGACCGGCAGGAGAGCGGCGGCGACCAGCACCAGGCCGACCGGCAGGTCGAGCGCCACGAGCCCCACGACCTTCAGCCGCCGGCGGTCCGAGAGCGCGTGGATCGAGCGCCGCCACAGCGTCTCGCCCCGGCGCTCGGGCGCCGGCAGCGGCGGCAGGTGCGCGCCGAGCAGCCGGTTCGCCTGTCGGCGGTGGATCTCGGCGAGCGCCTGGCACGCGGCGAGCGCCGCGATCACGAGCGGCAGGCCGATCCAGATCACGCTCAGCACCATCCCGAGCACGAGCGCGCCGATCACGAGGATCCCGGCCATGCCGATCGCCAGCGTCCCGGCGGCGGCGCCGAGCCCTTCGCCGGCGACCTCGATCCGGCGGCGCAGGAGCAGCCGCGGCGGCTTGACGGCGACGCTCATCCGCTCGCCTCCACCACGACGTCGCCCTGGCTCGAGAGCGTCTGGATCTGGAACGGCGCGTCCTCGGCGACGGTCACGCCGCGGACGTTGCGGCTGCCGTCGTCGGTCTCCGCGTCGACCTGGTAGCGGCCGGGAGGCACGATCGCGCGCACGTCGCCCGTGCTGGAGCGCAGCTCGAGCCGCTCGAGCGCGCACGAGGCGCCGGCGGCGACGTCGCCCGACTGGGCGCGGGCGCGGAGCGCGAAGCCGCAGAAGCGCGAGACGGCGATGTCCCCGCTGCCCGTGTCGACCGTCGCCGACCC
Organism: Solirubrobacteraceae bacterium; assembly: GCA_035264365.1. Taxonomy (GTDB): domain Bacteria; phylum Actinomycetota; class Thermoleophilia; order Solirubrobacterales; family Solirubrobacteraceae; genus DATFQI01. The sequence goes on along the minus strand of DATFQI010000240.1, from coordinate 6,708 downwards.
GCGGTAGCCGTTGAAGCGCACGTCGCCCGAGGTCGTCCGGAGCGTGACGCGGACGTTGTCGGGCACCGTCACGCGGTAGCGCGACGAGCAGACGTGCAGCAGGGCGCTGCGCGGGCAGCGCGAGGAGATCGTCAGCTCGCCGTCGGAGGCGGAGCGACGGCTTTCGGCGCGCCGGCCGAACGCGAACTCGTCCGTGCGCCGGACCTCGATCGCCTGGCGGTCGCCGCCGCCGACGATCTCGGCGTCGGCCGCTCCGAGGTCGAGCGTGATCCCGTTGACCGAGCCGCGCACGGCGTAGGAGGCGAGGCTGGTCTCGTCCGTCACCAGCCACGAGATGGCGAGCGCGAGCGCGGCGGCCGCGACCACGCAGGCGCACACGGTCACCAGCCAGCCCCAGGCGGAAGGCCGGCGGCGCGTAGGAGAGGACTCGGACGGCCTTGCCACCACACCGGTACCCAACACGGACGCGCGGCGACGCGCAAGATCGAGCGTTCTGCTACGAGGCACGGGTGTCCACGCTCGAGCTCGCCCGCCGCCGGCTGCGCGGCCGCATGTGGCCGATCATGCAGACGGCGGCGTCGGCGGTCGCCGCCTGGTACGTCGCCCTGGCGCTGCTCGGCCACGACCAGCCGCTGTTCGCGCCGGTCGCGGCGGTGATCGCGCTCGGCGCGACCGTGGGGCAGCGCGGCCAGCGCGCCTTCGAGCTCGTCGGCGGCGTCATCCTCGGCATCCTGGTCGCCGACCTGATCGTGGCGGCGATCGGCACCGGCCCGTGGCAGGCGGGCGTGATGGTCGTGCTGGCGATGGGCACGGCGGTCGCGCTCGGCGGGCGCGAGCTGCTCGTGGCCGAGGCGGCGGTCTCGGCGATCCTGATCGCGACGCTGCCGGGCGCCGGCGCCGGCTTCCCGCCCGAGCGCTTCCTGGAGGCGATCATCGGCGGCGGTGTCGCGCTCGTGGCGAGTGTCCTGCTGTTCCCTCCCGACCCGGCGCTGCTCGTCGGCCGCGCGCTCAACCGGCTCTTCGCCGACCTCGGCCGCGCGCTCGGCGACACCGCGCAGGCGCTCGAGCACGGCGACACCGAGGCCGCCGAGCGCGCGCAGGAAAGGAGTCAGGCCCTGGCGCTGCACCTGATCGACGTGCGCCAGGAGCTGCTCGACGTGGGCGAGGCCGCCCGCTTCGCCCCGCCGCGGCGCCGGGCCCGCGGCCAGCTCGCGCGGATCGAGCAGTCGCTCGGCGCCGTCGACTACGCCACGCGCGACGTCACCGTGCTCGCCCGCAACGCGCTGCGCTTCCTGCGTGCGGGCGCGATCGCGCCCGAGCCGCTGCACGAGGCGGTCGCCGCGCTCGCCGACGCGACCTGGGAGCTGGCCGCGGCCTACGACGACGAGCGCCGGGTCGAGCAGGTCCGGCAGCTCGCGCTCGGCGCCGCCACGAAGGCCTCCGGGCTGGCCGAGGACGCCCGCGACCTGCGGCTCGCGGAGGTCGTCGCGCCGGTGCGCTCGGTGGCCGTCGACCTCGTCCGCGCCGCCGAGCGGCTGAGCGGCGTGGAGGATGCGCCACGCACGGACGAGCTGCTGACGTAGTCTTCCGAGCGATGGGCGACGACGTCGCTGCGACCGTCTTCAGCCGCGAGGACCGGCAGCGCTACCGCGCGAAGGTCAAACGCTGCCTCGACGTCTTCGCGCGCATGCTCTCGGAGTCCCGCTTCGAGGCGACCCGCGGCTCGATGGGCCTCGAGATCGAGCTCAACCTCACCGACGAGGAGGGCGATCCGGCGCTCGTCAACGCGAAGGTGCTCGAGGTGATCGCCGACGCGGACTTCCAGACCGAGCTCGCGCAGTTCAACGTCGAGATCAACGTCGCGCCGCGCTCGCTGTCGGGGACCGTGCTCTCCGAGCTCGAGCACCACGTCCGCGTGAGCCTCAACAACGCCGAAGAGCGCGCACGCAGCGTCGGCGCGCACATGGTGATGGTCGGGATCCTGCCGACCGTGACCGACCGCCATCTCAACGCGGAGTCCTTCAGCGCCAACCCCCGCTACGAGCTGCTCAACGAGCAGATCTTCGCCGCCCGCGGGGAGGACCTCGACATCCGCATCGCCGGCGTCGAGCGGCTCGCGACCTACGCGGACACGATCACGCCCGAGGCGGCCTGCACGAGCGTGCAGCTGCACCTGCTCGTCGAGCCCTCGCAGTTCGGCATGCACTGGAACGCCGCCCAGGCGATCGCCGGCGTCCAGCTCGCGCTGGCGGCCAACGCGCCGTTCTTCTTCGGCAAGGAGCTGTGGCGCGAGACGCGGATCCCGCTGTTCGAGCAGGCCACCGACACCCGCTCGGAGGAGCTGCGCGCCCAGGGCGTGCGCCCGCGCGTGTGGTTCGGCGAGCGCTGGATCACCTCGATCTTCGACCTGTTCGAGGAGAACGTCACCTACTTCCCCGCGCTGCTGCCGGTGTGCGAGGACGAGGACCCGGTCGAGGTGCTGGCCGGGGGCGACATCCCGCGCCTGCAGGAGCTGCGGCTGCACAACGGCACGATCTACCGCTGGAACCGGCCGATCTACGACGTCGTGCGCGGACGCCCGCACCTGCGCGTCGAGAACCGCGTGCTGCCGGCCGGCCCCACCGTCGTCGACATCCTCGCCAACGCGGCCTTCTACTACGGCGTGCTGCACGTGCTGTGCACGCAGGACCGGCCGATCTGGTCGCAGATGTCGTTCTCGACCGCGGAGGAGAACTTCCACACCGGCGCGCGCGAGGGCATCGATGCGAACGTCTACTGGCCGGGCGTGGGTGAGGTGCCCGTCACGGAGCTGGTGCTGCGGCGGCTGCTGCCGATGGCCCACGAGGGCCTGGCGAGCTGGGGCGTCGACGCGACCGACCGCGACCGCCTGCTCGGCGTGATCGAGCAGCGCTGCCTGAAGGGCGTCAACGGCGCCTCGTGGCAGGCCGACACGTTCCACAAGCTCTACGACGACGACAAGCTCGACCGCACCGACGCGCTGCGCGAGATGACGATCCGCTACCGCGACCTGATGCACTCCAACGAGCCGGTCCACGACTGGCCCGTCGGCTGACCGCTAGCCCAGCCCGGCCACGACCGGCTCGAGCCGCGCGACGACCTCGGTCGCCAGCGGGCGGTGCTCCGGCTCCGGGTCGAGCATGTCGGCGACGAGCGACCTGACCTCCTCCGGGAGATGCCCGGGCAGCGGCTCGGGCTCGCGGTGCAGCTGCGGGAAGCGCACGTGCGCGTCCTCGCTCTCTCGCGTCCGGTTGGGGCGCGGGAACGGCGGCCGGCCCGAGAGCGCGTGGTGCAGCGTCGTGCCGAGCCCCCAGACGTCGGCGGGCGGGCCGATCCTGCCCGGCAGCGCCTCCGGATCGCACTGCTCCGGGGCCATGTAGGCGTCAGTGCCCACGATCCCGCGCAGCCGCTCCGCGCGCCCGCGGCTGCGGGCCAGTGAGAGGTCGATCAGGCGGGGCGGGGCGGCCACGACGATGTTGCCGGGCTTGACGTCGAGGTGGACGTAGCCGCGGCTCGCCATGAAGTGCAGCGCGCCTGCGACGTGCATCGCCGGCGGCAGCAGCCGCTCGCGCCCGAGCGGGCCGTGGCGGCGCAGGAGGTCGTGCAGGCTCGGGCCCTCGACGTGCTCGATCAGCAGGTGCGGGCGTGGCGGGTGCGGGTCGGCCTCGTAGCCGCGCACGATCACGGGGTGCCCGAGCGCCGCCAGCGCGTCGCCCTCGCGGCGCAGGTCCTTGATCGCGCGCGCGTCCTCGACGCGGTCGGGCCGCACGGCCTTGGCGACCATCAGTGCGTGGTAGCCCTCGTCCGAGACGAGGAAGACCTCATAGGCGCTGCCGCCGCCGAGAGCCCGCACGACCCGACGCCCCGGGGCGAGCAGGTCGCCCTGCCCCAGCCCCCAGGACGCGGGCATCACTCCGCCTGCTGCCAGCGGCTGACCGCGTGGAGCGCCTCCTCGCGCGTGGCGTAGCCGGCGCCGCGCACCAAGACCCCGTCGCGGAAGAAGTAGACCCAGCTCGGCTGCACGTCCGCGAAGCCGCCCTCGCTGAACGTGCGCATGCTGCCGTGCGCGATCACGCAGTCGCCGTGCTCCTCGAACGAGTGCACGGTCACCGAGACCTGCTCGGTCTGGCGCCGGCCCCAATCGCCCCAGAAGCGCTCGGCCGGCACGGGCTCCGTCGCGCCGAGCGGGATCCACTCCACCAGCGTGTCGCCGACGAGGCGGCGCATCGCCTCGACGCCGCCGCGCGCGTAGGCGGTCCACATGGCCCGGACCTGCTCGATCGGCTTCCCCTCCACCGCGGTCAATCGTCTCAGAGTCCCCGCATATGGCGGATTCCGGTCGACGTAGCCGCGCCGGGGTTCCGGTGTACAGCAAGATGTGCCGGGAGGAATGGAGGGAGTGGACCCGTCGACCATGCAGGATGGCGCCCCAGCGGTGCGCGTCGACGCGCTCGACATGTTCGTCGAGTTGCTCTCCCAGGTGGAGGACGACCACTCCTCCGACGCCTTCTACGGCCGGCTCTGCGAGGCGACCTGCGCGCTGACCTCGATGGACCGGGCGGTGATCTTCCGCTACGACGAGGTCCGCCGCCGGGTGCGCGCGGCCGGCGCCTACGGGATCGACCTGGAAGCGTTCGCCGACGCGCACGTGACCGTCGAGACGGCGCCGGTCGCGCGCCAGTCGCTCGAGGAGGACCGCGTGATCGAGGTCAGCGGCGACTTCGCCGACGAGATCCCGGAGGAGTTCCGCGACCTGCTGCGCGAGTCCAACCTCGTGTGCACGCCGCTGGCCGCCGCGGGCCGCTGGTTCGGCGTGATCCTGTCGGACTCGAGCAAGCCGGGCCCGCTGTCCGACGAGGAGCGCTACCTGCTGTGGACGCTCGGCAAGACGGCGGCGCTCGCCACGCTCGCGCGCGTCGCCACGACCGCGGGCGCCCGCGCGCGCCAGCTCCAGGAGCGGATCGACCTCGCGCGCGACGTGCACGAGAGCGTGATCCAGCGGCTGTTCGGCGTGCAGCTCGTGTTCTCGTCCTCCGCGGAGCTCAAGCCGGAGGCGCGCGAGCGGATCGCCGCCGAGCTGCAGGCGGCGCTCGTCGACCTGCGGCGTGCGCTGCAGCGGCCCCTGGGCCGCAGCGCGCCCGAGACGCACACGACGCTGCTCGAGGAGGTCGACCGGCTGGCCCGCGAGCACCCGGATCTTCACCTCGCGCTCAGGCGCGGATCGGAACGTGTGAGCGTGCCCAAGAGCCTCGAGTCGCTCGCCCAGTCGGTGCTCGCCGAGGCGGTCCGGAACGCGCACAAGCACGCGCGGCCCTCGAAGGTCGAGGTCAACCTGGAGCGCGACGAGGACAACCTCGTGCTCGAGGTCTCCAACGACGGCGTCTCCGGCCGCCCCCGCACGACCGGCATGGGCCTCAAGCTCGCGGCGCTCGAGGCGCTGCAGGCGGGCGGGATCGTCGAGTTCGGCGAGCGTGAAGAGGGCGTGTGGCGCGTGCGCATGGCGGTCCCGGTGTGAGCGCGCCCGATCTCAACCCGGCGCGCCTGGCTGCCGCCGGCGGCTCGACCGACCGCAAGCTGCGCGTGCTCGTCGTCGACGACCACGAGGTCGTCCACTGGGGCCTGCGGCTGATGCTCGGCGAGCAGCCCTGGGTGGAGCGCTGCCTCTCGGCGCGCAACACGGAAGAGGCGCTTGCCATGACCAAGCGCTACGAGCCCCACGTCGCGCTGGTCGACCTCTTCGTCGGCCAGGAGTCGGGCGCCACGATCTGCGAGCGCCTGCGCGAGGTCGTCCCGCCGCCCAACGTCCTGATGATCTCGGGCGCCGGGCGGATCTCGCCTTCGGCCGCGCGCGCCGCCGGCGCCGCGGGCTTCATCTCCAAGGACTGGCCGGCTGCCGACATCGCCGGCGCGGTCCGCATGGTCGGGCTCGGCATGACGGTCTTCAAGCCCCACGAGGCCCCTGCTGGCCCGCCCTTGACCGAGCGCGAGCGCGAGGTCCTCGAGGCCGTCGCCTCCGGAGCCACCAACCGCGAGATCGCCGAGCGGCTCTTCTTGTCGCCCCATACCGTCAAGGAGCACACGTCTTCGCTCTATCGCAAGCTCGGTGCGCGCAATCGCGCGGAGGCGGTGCAGAAGGCTCAGCGCATCGGGTTGATCTCCTAGCGGGAACGTACGTCAACTGCGCTGGGTAGGGAGGGTGGTGTTTCGGGGCCGTTTCGTTGCGTTTGGGCGTTGTTCGGTGGCGCCGGCGGGGCCAGGATCGTGGGGGTGGAGACCTTTGACCGGCCTATAGCCCGCAAACGGTCCCCACTTGCGGTCGCGGCGGCGATCGCGGGTCCGCAGCACGGGGTGGTCGCGCGGCGGCAGTTGCTGGCGGCGGGCGTGCCGCGGCGGGCGGTCGATCATCTGGCCGCCGCGGGCAGCCTGGTCCCCCTTTACCGCGGGGTGTACGGCGTGGGTCACCGGCCGGTCGGGCCTCGCAGCCGGGAGATGGCGGTCGTACTGATGGCGGGCGTGCGCGCGCTTGCCTGGCAGAGCGCGTTGGCGCTGTGGGCGATGGGCCGCCCGTGGCACGGGCCGGTGCACGCCATCGGCACGAAGTCGCGCAGCCGCGCCGGCTACGTGATCCACCGCACGCGCGACCTGCGGCCGGGCGACGTCACCACCCACTGGGGGATCCCGACCACCACG
>DATFQI010000239.1:0-2388 GCA_035264365.1 Solirubrobacteraceae bacterium | reverse complement strand
CGAGCAGGCACGCGAGGCCGGCGATGCCGAGCTCCGCGGCGGTCTCCAGGTACAGCGAGTGCGCGTCGCGGACCGCCTCGCGGTACGGCCGCTCGCGCAGCCAGACGACGCGGAAGCCACCGGAGCCCTCGCCCAGCAGCGGGTGGTCGCTGAAGGAACGCAGTGCGACGCGCCAGTAGTCGTAGCGGTTGCTCTGCACCGAGGCGAGCCGGCCCGCGCCGGCCTCGGGCTTGTCCGCGCCACCGCGGCGCTCCGCCTGGGCCACCGCCAGCAACATGCCCGCGACGGCGACGGCGAGCAGCCCGAGCGCTGCCACGCGCAGCGGCGCGAGCGGCGCCGTCCGCGCCTCGCGCGGCGCCAGCCAGGCGCCGGCCGCCGCCAAGGCGAGGAGCACGGCGAGCATGGCCACGCCCTGGCCGGACCCGCTGTCCACGGTCTCGACCGCCGGCAGCGCGAGCGTGGCCGCGACGGCCATCGCCCCGGCGCCCCCGACGACCAGCGCAGCCCGCAGCTGGGCGGCGGTCGGCACGAGCGCGACGAGCAGCCCCACACCCGCGGCGACGGCGCCGAGCGCGCCGCGCGAGAACGTGAGGTAGACGGCCAGGCCGAGCAGCGGGCCGGTCGCCGCGGCGGCGGCGCGCAGAGTCCGCGGGCGCTGCGGGTCGCCGGCCAGGCCGATGGCGAGCACGAGCCCGATCGCCGCGAACGCCCCGGTCCCGTTCCAGTAGGTCAGCGGGTAGGCGAGCCGCTCGCCGGCGCTCACGACGCGCTCGAGCGAGACGACGCCTGGCAGGAGCCGCTCGGAGAGCCCGTACAGCGTCGCGCCCGCGACGCCGGCGAGAAGCAGCGGCTCCGCCGCCCGAGCGGCGGCGCGCGGGCGCAGCAGCGCGATCCCGGCCGCGAAGGCGGGCAGGTACAGCAGCAGCCGCTGGAGGTCGTCCGCGGCCGGACCCGCCAGCGGCGCCCACAGCAGCGACAGGCCGGTCAGCGCCGTCAGCGCCGCGAGGCCGCCCAGCGCGAGGCGCCCAGGCCCGCTGCGCGGCAGCGGCCGGCGGGAGCAGCAGGCGACGAGTGCCAGCAGCAGCCAGGCGAGCACGCCGGCACGGAGCCGGGCGGTGTCGAAGAACCCGCCCGAGAAGCAGGCCAGCACGCCGGGCCCGAGCAGCAGCGGCGCGGCGAGGAGGACGGGACGCGAGCGCATCGAGCGCGGCAGGCTACGCGCTGGCCGCCCCTCTATGGTGCGGCGCCGTGCGCAGGCCCGCCATGGATCGCCTCGTCTTCCCGGGCCTCGCGGCCCTGGCCTTCGCGCTTGCGCTGATCCAGCGTCCCGGCCAGGCGACATCGGACACGAAGATCGGCCTGCACGTCGACCCGGTGTCGTTCCTCGGTGACGTCGCCGCCGCGTGGTCGCCGACGGAGGACCTCGGGCACGTCCAGGGCGGCCAGTACGGCGGCTACCTATTCCCGATGGGACCGTTCTTCGCGCTCGGGCGGGCGCTCGGCCTGTCGCCGTGGCTCGTGCACCGGCTGTGGCTCGGCCTCGTCCTGCTGGTGGCGGTATGGGGGATCGTGCGGCTGATGGACGCGCTGGCGGGCCGCCCGCGCGGCGCCGCGCACCTGGTCGCGGGCCTGCTGTTCCTGGTCAACCCGTACGTGGCCGTGTTCACGGCGCGCACGTCGGTGACGCTGCTCGGCTACGCCGCGCTCCCGTGGCTGCTGCTCTGCGTCCACCGCGGCCTGCGCGCGCCGCGCTCCTGGTGGTGGCCGGCGGCGTTCGCGCTCGCCGTCGCCTGCACGGGCGGCGGCGTGAACGCGGCCGTCACGGCGTGGGTGCTGCTGGGCCCGCTGCTGCTCGCGCTCTACGCGTGGCTCACGCGCGAGGTCGGCGGACGTGCGCTGCTCTCCTTCGGGTGGCGGACGGTCCTGCTGACCGGGCTCGGTGCCGTTTGGTGGGTGGTCCCGACGCTCGTGCAGGCGCGCCACGGCGTCGACTTCCTGCGCTTCACGGAGCAGCCGGGGACGATCTGGTCGACCACGAGCCTGCCCGAGTCGCTGCGGCTGATGGGCTACTGGATCTCCTACCTCGGCGTCGGCTACGGCGGGCGGCTGCGGCCGCTGTTCGGCGACGGCGCGGTGTTCCTGTTCGCCTGGCCGGTGGTGCTCGCGGGGCTGCTGGTGCCCGCGCTTGTGCTCAGCTCGTTTGCGCTGCTGCGGCGCTCGCGTGCGGCGGCGTTCCTGCTCGTGCTCGCGCTCGCCGGCCTCGTCGTGATGGTGGCCGGCTTCCCGGAGGGGACGCCGCTGCGGCGCGCCATGAACTTCACGTACAACCACGTCGCGCCGCTGCAGTTCCTGCGCACGACCTACAAGGCGGGGCCGCTGCTGGCGCTC
>DATFQI010000238.1:0-9373 GCA_035264365.1 Solirubrobacteraceae bacterium | reverse complement strand
CTTCGGGCTCGACGAGGAGACGGCACGCAACTACATCGTCATGGAGTTCGTCGACGGCGAGTCGTGCGCGGAGATCCTGCGCGACCACGGCCCGCTGGGCAACCGCGACGCGGTCAACGTGCTCGTGCAGGCGTGCCGCGGTCTCGACTACGCGCACCGCAACGGCGTGGTGCATCGCGACGTCAAGCCCGGCAACCTGCTGCGCAGCCGCGACAACGCGGTCAAGCTCGCCGACTTCGGCATCGCCAAGGCCGCCGAGCAGTCCGACATCACCAAGGTCGGCTCGGTGCTCGGCACCGCCGCCTACCTCTCGCCCGAGCAGGCCCGCGGCGAGCCGGCCGGGCCCACGAGCGACCTGTACGCGCTCGGCGTCGTCGCCTACCAGCTGCTGGCCGGGCGGCTGCCCTACGACGCCGCCTCGCTGACCGACCTCGCGCGGTTGCAGGAGACCTCGCCGCCGCCGCGGCTGGACGAGCTCAACCCGGACGTCCCGTCCGCACTCGCCGAAGCCGTGATGGTCGCGCTGCACCGCGACCCCGAGCGCCGCTACGCCGACGCGGCCGAGATGGAGCGCGCCTTGGGCGATGCGTTGCAGGGCAGGGCTCCGGCGCGCGACACGGAAAGCACCTGGGTGATCGACGACACGGAGGCCACCCGGATGCTCGCCGGGACCCAGGCCACCACCGCGATGCCCCCGCGAGAGCGCCCGCAGCGCCGGCTTGAGCCGATCCAGGAAGCGCCCCCGCGCAGCCGCCGGCCGGAGCCCGCGCCGCCCGCCCGACGCCGCTCGGCGCCGGGTGGGCGGGGTCAGGCTCGCAGCCGCGGCTCGGGTATGCGAATGTGGTTGGCGCTGCTCCTCGTGCTCGCACTGGTCGCCGGCGGAATCGCGATCTACCAGGCCACTCAGGACACGGTCCAGAAGGGTGTCCAGCTCAAGCGCGACGTGCAGGGCCAGGTGCAAGACGCCGTTGACGAGGTGAAGGGCCTGATCGAGGACAACACCCGATGAGCACCGTCGCTCCCGAGCAGACCGGATTCGAGCTCGATCGCTTCCAGTGGTCCGAGGACGGCCGGCTCGAGCTCGAGGGCCGCTGGTTCGGCGTGCGCGGGCGGCGCTTCGTGCGCCCCGTGCTGACCCTGCGGGTCGGGGGCGGCCGCCGCCGCCTGCTCGCCGTGCTCGAGCACAAGCCGTGGGCCGCCGACGAGGGCGCCGCCTGGATCGCCGCGTTCCCCTGGGAGGGCTCGCACGAGGACGTCGGCGACGCCGAGCTCGAGGTCGGGGCGCTCACCGTCGACCTGCCGCCGCCCGGCGGCGACGAGCGGCCGGGCACGCGCCAGAAGGCCGAGTCGAGCGCGCCGCTGACCAACCTCGGCGACCGCAAGCCCGGACGGCCGGAGGAGCCGAAGGTCGTCGCACCGCCCGAGCCCGGCGGCGAGCCGGTGCTGCGCGCCGCGGGCGAGTCCCGCCAGCAGCTCGAGCGCGACCTGGCCTCTGCCCGCGCCGAGCTCGGCCGCACCCGCGCCCGTCACGAGGAGGAGCTGCGCGCCGCGCGCGCCGAGGCCCGCGAGGCCACGGTCCGCGTCGAGGCGCTCGAGGCCCGCGCCGGCGAGTCCGAGCAGCGTGCCGGGCTGCTCGAGGACGAGGCCAGGCGGCTGCGCGAGGAGCTCCAGACCGTGCGCGAGTCGCAGGGCGAGCAGCTGACCCGCATGGGCGCCTCGGAGGCCGAGGCGCGCTCCGAGCTCGCGCGCGAGCGCGAGCGGGCCGCCGAGGTCGGCGGCGAGGCCCAGCAGCTGCGGACCGCCGCGGCCGAGGCCGACCGCCTGCAGGACGAGCGCGACGGCACCGTGATGGCGCTCGAGGAGCTGCGCGAGAAGCACGAGGAGGCGCTCGCGGAGATCGCCAAGCTGCGCCAGGCCACGCGGCGATCCGCCGCCGAGGCGGAGCGCCTGCGCGCCGCCAGCCGTCGCCCTGGCGCGCGCATGTCAGCGGAGGGCGAGCAGGCCGCGCCGGCCGCCCGCCGGCCCATGCCCGCGCCGTCGAAGCCCGGTCCCGCGGTCCGCCTGATCCCGCGCGAGAAGCCCGCGCCGCCGCCCGACGAGCCGACGCCGGAGCCGCACGCAGAGGCCGCGCCGCCCGCCCAGGGCGAGCCCGCGCCGGAGTCGCAGGCCGAGGACGCGCCGCGGCCGCCGTACAAGATCTACGAGCCGGGACTGGAGCCGGAGGCCGAGCCCGAGGTGCCGTCCGCGGCCGAGGCCGGCGCCGAGCCGCAGGCCGCCCCGGCCGGCGACGAGACGCAGGCGTTCGACGTGCTCGTGGAGACCCCGGAGCCGGGGGCGACCGCGCCGGTCGAACCCGCCGTGCCGGCCCCGCGGCCCGCCTCGCGCGCCCAGGTACCGACGATCCGCCCGGAGCCGGGCGCGGGCGCCGCCCGGCTGCTCGGCGAGGACGCGATCGTGCCGCTCGAGCACCGCAGCGCGCTCGAGGTGTGGGGTCCGCGCGTCGTCGCCGTCGTGCTCGTCGTGCTGCTGCTGATCGCCCTCGCGCTGATCGTGCGCGGACTCGCTTAGGCGGGTAGGTCCCAGGGAGCCGCGCCGGCGCGCACCGCCGCGGCGGCCTCGGGCAGGGTGCCGGCGTCGATCGCGGCCCGCAACCCCGCCATCAGCCGCTGCAGGTAGGCGAGGTTGTGGATCGTCAGCAAGCGCTGGGCGGTCTGCTCCCGGGCGCGCAGCAGGTAGTGCAGGTAGGCGCGGCTGTAGCCGTGCTCGCAGGCGGGGCACGGACAGCCCTCCAGCAGCGGCTCGTCGGCCGTGCGCCAGCGCCCCTTCGCAAGGTCGACCCGCCACCGCTTGGGCGGGTCGGGTACGACCGCCATCCCGTGGCGGCCGATCCGCGTCGGCATCGCGCAGTCGAACGTGTCGATGCCGAGCTCGACGCCGCGAACCAGGTCGTCGACCTCGCCGATCCCGAGCAGATGGCGCGGCAGGCCCTCCGGGAGCTCGTCGACCGCCCAGGAGACGACCTCGAACATCTGGTCCTTGTCCTCGCCGAGCGTGCCGCCGATGGCGATCCCGCCGACGTCGCGTGCGCCGACCTCCTGCGCGGACGCGCGCCGCAGGTCCTCCTCCACCCCGCCCTGCACGATCCCGTAGACGATCTGCCCCTCCGGCCCGTGCTCGGCGTGCCAGGCCAGGCAGCGGTCCAGCCAGCGGTGCGTGCGCTCGGTCGAGCGCGCCGTGTACTCGCGCGAGACGTTGAACGGCGTGCACTCGTCGAACACCAGCGCGATGTCGGAGCCGAGCGCGGCCTGGACCTCCATCGAGGTCTCCGGCCCCATGAACCTCGCGGTGCCGTCGAGGTAGGAGCGGAAGGTGACGCCCCCCTCCTCGATCGAGAGGATCGCCCCGGCGCGCTCGCCGCCGCCGGACTGCGCGGAGCGGCCCTTGATCTCGTCGGCGACGGCCCCGTGCCCCATCGAGAAGACCTGGAAGCCGCCGGAGTCGGTGATGATCGGGCGATCCCAGCGCTGGAAGCGGTGCAGCCCGCCGAGCTCGCGGATCAGCTCGTGGCCGGGCGTGAGGAACAGGTGGAACGTGTTCCCCAGCACCATGTCGTAGCCGAGCGCCGCGGCCTCGCGGACCTCAAGCGTCTTGACGACGGCCTTGGTCGCCAGCGGCACGAACGCGGGCGTGCGGACTTCGCCGTGGGCGAGCCGCAGCGTGCCGGTGCGCGCAAGCGAGTCCGGCGCGCGGGTGTGGATCTGCAGAGACGACAAGGGGCGGAGAGCCTAGACGGCCCTCCGCCCCTGGCGGGAGCGCGGCTACGCGGCGGCGTTGCCCTCGATGGCGGCGGGCTCGGAGCCGCCGATCGAGATCCGGCGCGGCTTGCGCTCCGCCGGCTTAGGGACGCGGACCTCGAGCACGCCGCGGTCGAAGCGCGCGGTCACGGCCTCGGGGTCGACGCCCCTGGGCAGCGTCAGCGAACGCGAGAACGCGCCCGTCGCGCGCTCGACGCGGTAGAAGCCCTCGTTCTTGGTCTCGTGCTCGGACTTGCGCTCGCCCGAGATGGTGAGCGTGGAGTCCTCGAGCTCGATGTTCACGTCGTCCTCGCTCATCCCCGGCAGGTCGGCGCGCAGGACGAAGTGGTCGTCCGACTCGACGAGGTCCATGGCGGGCATCCAGCGGCGCATCGCGGCGCCGGAGGGCGCCGGACCGTCGAAGACGGTGTTGAACAGGCGGTTCATCTCGGTCTGCAGCGTGCCCAGCTCGCGCAGCGGCTCCCAGCGAACAATGGTCATGGGACACCTCCGGTCAGGAAGGATCGTTACTGCCAGGCAGTATGAGATCTCAGTCGGAAGATGTCAAGTATCTCAGTCTGAGCGACTGAGATCTGCGACATCGCCCGCACCCGGCAGGGCACGGTTCCACCACGCCGCCATCTGCTCGTGCTCGGCGGCGTCGAAGTGGTTGAGGAAGCGCTCGCGGACACCCTCGAGGTGCGTCGCGCGCGCCTTCGAGAGCAGCTCCTCGCCGCGGTCGGTCAGAACCGCGAAGCAGCCGCGGCCGTCCGAGTCGCAGGTGTCGCGCTCGAGCAGGCCGTCGCGCTCGAGGCGGTCGACGAGGCGGGTGGTGCCCGAGCGGCTCAGCAGGACGCTGTCGGCCAGCTCGGCCATGCGCCGCCGGCGGCCGGGCGCCGCCTGCAGGTTGATCAGGACCTCGTAGGAGGTCAGCGGCAGCCCGTGCGTCGCGATCAGCTCTGCGTCGAGCGCCTTCACGAGCGCGCTGTGCACGCGCAGCAGGCCTCGCCACGCGCCGAGCTCGGCCGGGGCGAGCTCACGCAGCGGCACCTCGGCCGCGGCGGTCAGGCTGGTGTCGGGGGATGTCGTGCCGGTGCTCATGTCGGGTTCACAGCCTATCCGCCACCCATAGTAGTTGCAGCCGCAACGTATGACTAGGCGAGCAGCGAGCGGCCGGTCATCTCCGGCGGCCGCTCGATCCCCAGCAGCGCCAGCGCCGTCGGGGCGACGTCGGCGAGGATCCCCTCCCCGTCGAGCGCCTCGGCTCCGGCGGTGACCACGAGCGGGACCGGGTTCAGCGAGTGCGCGGTATCCGGCGAGCCGTCCTCCTCGAGCATCTCGTCGGCGTTGCCGTGGTCGGCGGTGACGATGCACGCGCCGCCGGCGGCGTGAACCGTCTCCAGCACGCGCCCGAGGCACTCGTCGACGGCCTGGACGGCCTTCACGGCGGCCTCGATCACGCCAGTGTGCCCGACCATGTCGGCGTTGGCGAAGTTGATGATCGCGAACGCCGGCTCGTCGGCCTCGAAGCGCTTCACGAAGGCGTCGGTCGCCTCGTACGCGCTCATCTCCGGCTTGTGGTCGTAGGTCGGGACGTCGCGCGGGGAGGGCACGAGCTCGAATGTCTCCCCCTCGTGCTCGTCCTCCTCGCCGCCGTTGAAGAAGTAGGTCACGTGCGGGTACTTCTCGGTCTCCGCGACGTGCAGCTGCTTCAGCCCGTGGTCGGCGATCACCTGCGCGAGCGTGACCGCGGGCCGCTCGGGCGGGAACACGACCGGGTAGTCCCAGTCCTCGTCGTACTCGGCCAGTGTCGCGTAGCGCTCGACCACGGCGGCCCCGCCGCGGTCGATCTCGCCGAAGTCCGCGTCGGCGAGCGCGCGCGTGATCTCGCGCATCCGGTCGGGGCGGAAGTTGAAGCCGAGCACGGCGTCGCCGGGCCGGATGCAGGCCTCCTCACCGACGGTCGTGGCCGTGATGAACTCGTCGGTCTCGTCGCGTTCGTAGGCGTTCTTGGCCGCCTGCTCGGCGCTGTCGGCGTGGTGCTCGCCCTTGCCGTGCACGAGCAGGTCGTAGGCCTTCTGGATCCGGTCCCAGCGCCCGTCGCGGTCCATCGCGAAGTAGCGCCCGATCACCGAGCCGACGCGCGCGCCCTCGAGCGCTTCGACCTCGGCCAGGTACTTCGCGCCGCCCTTCGGGGAGGTGTCGCGGCCGTCGGTGAAGGCGTGCACGACGACGTCCGGCACGTCCCAGCCGGCGGCGAGCTCGACCAGCGCCTTCAGGTGGCGGTCGGAGGAGTGCACGCCGCCGTCGGAGACGAGCCCGATCAGGTGCACCCGCTCGGCGTCCTTCATCAGGTCCTGCAGGGTCTTCGAGTCGCCGAGCGTGCCGTCCTCGACGGCCTTGTCGATGCGCGCGAGGTCCTGCGGGACGATCGCGCCGGCGCCGAGGTTGAGGTGGCCGACCTCCGAATTGCCCATCTGCCCCGCGGGCAGGCCGACGGCCTCGCCGCAGGTCGTGAGCTGGGTGTGCGGCCGCTCGGCCCAGATGCGGTCCATCACCGGCGTGTCCGCGAGCGCGACCGCGTTGCCGGGCCCCTCCGGCGCCAGCCCCCAGCCGTCCAGCACGACGAGGCAGACGCAGGGGACCGTCATGCGGCGGCGACCATCCTGGCCGCCGTCTGCACGATCGACGCGAAGTCCTTCGGGTCGAGGCTGGCGCCGCCGATCAGGCCGCCGTCGATGTCGGGCAGCGACAGCAGCTCCTCGGCCCCCTCCGACTTCAGCGAGCCGCCGTAGAGGATCCGCACCGCCTGCGCCGCAGCCTTGTCGAAGCCCGCCACGAGCGCGCGGACGAAGCCACACGCGTCCTGGGCCTGCTCGGAGGTGGCGGTCAGTCCCGTGCCGATCGCCCACACCGGCTCGTAGGCGATCACGACCTCCGGCAGCCGCTCGAGCGGCACCTTGTCGAGGCCCTCCTGGACCTGGTGGCGCAGCTTGCGCTCGGTGTCGCCGCGCTCGCGCTCCTCCTCGGTCTCGCCGACGCACAGGATCGGGAGGAGCCCGGCCTCCAGAGCCGCCGGCACCTTCTGCTGCAGCGCCTTGTCGGTCTCGCCGAAGTACTGGCGGCGCTCGGAGTGGCCGAGCACGACGCCGTCGACGTCGAGCTCGGCGAGCATCGCCGCGGAGACCTCGCCCGTGTAGGCGCCGGACTCCTTGAAGTGCATGTTCTGGGCGTAGACGCCGACCCGCGAGCCGCGCGCGGAGTCGACCATCGCCTGCAGCGCCAGGTAGGGCGGGCAGACCGCGACGTCGACGCCCTCCGTGTCGTAGACCTGCGGCAGCAGCGCCGCGATGAAGGCCTCCGCCTCCGCGATGGTCTTGTTCATCTTCCAGTTCCCGGCAATGAACGGGGTGCGGCTGCTCACTGAAGGACCTCCACGCCGGGCAGGGGCTTACCCTCGACGAGCTCCAACGACGCACCGCCGCCGGTCGAGAGGTGGTCGACCTCGTCCGCGAGGCCGAACTGGGCGAGCGCGGCGGCCGAGTCACCGCCGCCGACCACGGTGGTGCCGGGCGCGGCCGCGATCGCCTCGGCCACCCGTTTCGTGCCCGCCGCGAACGGGGCGAGCTCGAAGGCGCCCATTGGACCGTTCCAGAACACGGTGCCGGCCTCCGCGATCACGCCCGCGTAGCGCTCGGCGGTCGCCTCGCCGACGTCGAGGCCCATCCACCCGTCGGGGACGTCGACGCCGTCGAGCTCCCGGCGCTCGGTGTCGGCCTTGAACTCGCGGCCGGCGACGAGGTCCTGCGGCAGCTCGATCTTGTCCTGCCCGGCCAGCTTGCGCGCGGGCTCGATGCCCGCCTCCTCGCACAGCGAGTCGCCGACGTCGTGGCCCTGGGCCTTGAAGAACGGGAAGCACATCGCGCCGCCGATCAGGATCGTGTCCGCGCGCTCGAGGAACGCCTCGAGCACGCCGATCTTGTCGGTCACCTTGGCGCCGCCGACGACCGCCACGAGCGGGCGCTTCGGGTCGTCGAGGATGCCGCGCAGGGTCGAGACCTCGCGCTCGAGCAGCCGGCCCGCCGCGCTCGGCAGCAGCCGCGCGACCGCCTCGGTGGAGGCGTGCGCGCGGTGGGCGGCGCCGAACGCGTCGTTGACGTACAGGTCGGCGAGCGCCGCGTAGCGCTCCGCCAGCTCGGGGTCGTTCTTCGTCTCGCCCTTCTCGTAGCGGACGTTCTCGAGCATCACGACGTCGCCGTCGGGCACGTCGTCGAGTGACTCCGCGAGCTGCACGTCCGTGCCGAGCAGGTCGCTCAGCCGCTCGGCGACGGGCTTGAGCGAGAACTCGGGCTCGCGGTTCTTCGGGCGCCCGAGGTGCGCCGCGAGCAGCAGGCGGGCGCCGTTCTCGCGAAGCTCCCTCAGCGTCGGGAGCGCCGCCCGGATCCGGGCGTCGTCCGTGATGTTCTGGTCCTCGTCCAGGGGGACGTTGAAGTCCACCCGGACGAGGACGCGCTTGCCGTCGACATCGAGGTCCTCAAGCGTGCGCACGCACCAGCACCTTCTCGGCGAGCTCGACCACCCGGTTGGAGTAGCCCCACTCGTTGTCGTACCAGGCGACGACCTTCACGAGGCTGCCGTCGAGCACCGAGGTGAGCTGCGAGTCGAAGATCGACGAGAACGGCGACTTGACGATGTCCGAGGACACGATCGGGTCGTCCGTGTACTGGAGGATGCCGCTGAAGGCGCCCGTGTCGGCCTGGGACCGGAACGCCTCGTTGATCTCCTCGACGCTGGTCTCGCGCGCGACCTGCGCGGTCAGGTCGACCACGGAGCCGGTTGGGACGGGGGCCCGCACGGCGAAGCCGTGGAGCTTGCCCTGCAGCTCGGGGATCACGAGGCCGATCGCCTTCGCCGCGCCGGTCGACGCGGGCACGAGGTTGACCGCGGCCGCGCGGGCGCGGCGGAGGTCCTTGTGCGGCGCGTCCTGCAGGCGCTGGTCGGCCGTGTAGGCGTGGATCGTCGTCATCAGCCCGCGCTCGATGCCGATCGTGTCGTGCAGCACCTTGGCGACCGGGCCGAGGCAGTTGGTCGTGCACGAGGCGTTGGAGATCACGTGGTGGTTGTCGGCGTCGTAGACGTCGTCGAAGTTGACGCCGAGGGCGACGGTGACGTCGGGCTCGGTGGCCGGCGCGGAGATGATCACCTTCTGCGCGCCCGCGCTGAGATGCTTCGCCGCGTCGTCGCGCTTCGTGAAGAAGCCGGTCGACTCGATCACGACGTCGGCGCCGAGGTCGCCCCACGGCAGCGCCGCCGGGTCGCGCTCGGAGAGCACCTTGATCTCGCGCCCGTCCACGCTCAGCGAGCCGTCCGTCTCCTCGACCTCGCCAGGGAACCGGCCGTAGACCGAGTCGTACTTGAGCAGGTGCGCGAGCGTCTTCGAGTCGGTGATGTCGTTCACCGCGACGATCTCGATGTCCGCGCTCGACTCCTGCGCGGCGCGGAACACGTTGCGGCCGATCCGGCCGAAACCGTTGATCCCGACGCGTACGGACATGGGTTCAGACCTTTCTCCCGGGTTC
>DATFQI010000237.1:0-10746 GCA_035264365.1 Solirubrobacteraceae bacterium | reverse complement strand
CCCCGGGCCCGCGCGCGCTGCGAGCATCGTGGCGGCTAGGCCGGCGCGGGCGCCACGGCCGGCGCCGGCGCGCGCCGCAGCAGCAGCGTCGGCAGCAGTCCCAGACCGGCCGCCGCGGCGGTGACCGCGAGCGCCTGAGTGAAGCCGGCGGCCGTGCCCGCCGTCAGCAGGGCGGCGGCGATCTGGCCGCCGAACGAGCCGCCGACGGTGCGCATGATCGAGTTCATCCCACCTGCCACGCCGGTCTCCGACGGGCGCGAGTGATCGATCACGAGCGCGCCGATCGCGGCCAGCGCGAACGCGGCGCCGGAGCCCATCATCGCCAGCCAGGCGCACAGCAGCGCCTCGTCGTCATGCGCGACCGCCATCAGCGCGACCGCGAGCGCCGCGGTGGCGAGACCGCCGCGCAGCACGGCCAGCCGGCCCGCGCGGCCGAGCAGCGCGCCGCCGGCAGGACCGCCGAGCATCATCGCGACCGAGAACGGCAGCAGCAGCAGGCCGGCCTCGAGGGGGGAGGCCCCGAAGCCGGCGCTCGGCGACTGCACCAGCGCCGGCATGGCCACGAAGAAGCCGGTCATCGCGAAGCCGACCATGAAGGTCGTCGCGTTCGTCGCGGCCATGCCGCGGCGGGCCAGCGTGCGCAGGTCGATCAGCGGGTCATCGACGCGGCGCTCGACCCGGATCCAGAGCGCGAGCAGCACGGCTGCGGCGGCGGCCAGCGCGGCCACCGGGGCCGACGCCCAGCCCCACTCGGCACCTTCGCTGAGCGCGACGAGCAGCGCGATCAGCGCCAGCGACAGCACGGCGGCGCCGGCCCAGTCGGCCTTCGCCCGGGTGCGCAAGAGCGACTCCGGCACGCAGCGCGCGATCAGCGCGGCGACGATCAGGCTCGGCAGGCCGCCGACGATGAACAGCCAGTGCCAGCTCAGGTGCTCGAGCATCAGCCCGCCGAGCACGAGCCCCACGCCGCCGCCTATGCCGAAGGCGGAGCTGACCGTGCCGATCGCGAAGCCGACCCGCTCGGGCGGGAACTCGTCGCGGATGATCGCGAAGGCGAGCGGGAAGACCGCGGCGCCGACGCCCTGGACGATCCGGAAGGCGACCAGCGACGGCAGGTCCCAGGCGGCCGCCGCGCCGAGCGAGGCGACCCCGAACACCGACAGCGACCACACGAGCACGCGCTTCTTGCCGTGCGCGTCGCCCAGTCGCCCGACGATCGGCGTCAGGACCGAGGAGCTCAGCAGGAAGCCGGTGACGATCCACGCGGTCCAGCTCGCCGACTGGTCGAACTCGCGCCCGAAGTAGGGCAGCGCGGGGATCACGAGCGTCTGCATCAGCGCGAGCGAGACGCCGGCGGCCGTCAGCAGGACGAGGGTGAGGCGGGTGCGCGGCATGCTCCGGCAAGCCTGCCGCGCCGCGCGGCCGCCGCCCACCGGGGTGCCTGGCGAACCGCCCTACGGCTAGCCCGCGCGTCAGCGCAGCTCTCGCTCGCCGATCCCGACGGCGAGCAGCGCCGGGTCGCCGTCGCAGATGCGCACGGGCAGCTCTGCGCCGCCGAGCCAGCCGCGCAGCCGCTCGGGGTCGCCGGCGACCTCGACCCAGGTGATGCCGCCGGCCTCGCCGCCGGCGCCGGGGTCGGCGAGCCCAGGGTCGCGCTGGAGGAAGAACGGCAGCATGGGCTCGGCCATCGCGGTCGCCACGCCCGCGAGCCGCGCGCGCAGCCCGTCGCGCTCGATCACGCTCAGCTCGGCGCCCGTACGACCCGCCTCGGCGATCACGTCCTCGACGGCAACGACCCAGCCCATCAGGCCCTCGCCGCGGCCGTCGATGCGCTCGGCGAGCGCGTGACCGAGCGCGCTGCGCTCCGCTTCGCCGTAGTCGACCACGGCGATCAGCTCCAGGTAGCCGCCGCCGAGCGGGAAGATCCGGTTCTCGGTGCCGATGCCGGTGTGGCGCCCCCCGCCCTTCGCGACGAGGCCGTGGTCGGCCTCGAGCCGCGCGGCCGTCGCGTCGAGATTCCGCGTCGCGTAGATGACGTGATCGATCCGCATCGGCGTGGGCCGTCCTCCCCGGTTGGCACTATGCCCGCGCGATGCCTCCTCCGAACCGCCCGCGCCGCCGCCGCGCCCACGAGCCCGAGACCCCCGTCGAGCAGCGCAAGGGCGAGGTCCTCGTCTGGACCGACGGCGCGTGTCGCGGCAACCCCGGGCCCGGCGGCTGGGCGGCGATCGTGGTCGGCGGCGGCGAGGAGCCGGTCGAGCTCTCCGGCCACGCCCCGCAGACGACCAACAACCGCATGGAGTACACGGCGGCGCTCGAGGGGCTGCGCTCGCTGCCCGCCGGCTCGCGCGCCTGCGTGGTGACCGACTCGCGCCTGATGCTCGACTCGATGACGAAGTGGATCCACGGCTGGAAGCGCAAGGGCTGGAAGACCGCGGGCGGCGACCCGGTCAAGAACCAGGACCTCGTGCGCGCGCTCGACGCCGAGATCGCCCGGCACGAGGCGGTCCGGTGGCACTGGGTCCGCGGGCACGAGACCGGCGCTACGCATGCCCACAAGGCCTTGAACGACCGCGCGGATCGCCTTGCCGTGGCGGCGTCGCATGGTGCTGCGTAACGCCTAGGGCGCGGGGTCGCCTGCTGGGCTCGAACTGCGGCTGGGTAGGGAGGCGGGAGCCCCACCCGCGGCGTCGAGTCCGCAGTTGTTCGGCCTGAGGCCGAACAACTCCCTTCGAGCCGAACGAGGCGTCCGGAGCCCACCGCCGACGCTCCCCCTCCCTCGGTACCTGCCGTTCAAGCGCCCCGCGCTACCGCGGCGCCCAAGGCGCCAGCCTGCCGCTCCGCCTCGTCGGCAAAGCTGCACAGCGCATTCACAAGCCGCATCTGCTCGACGGTGTTGCAGCGCGCCCACAGCAGCCGCGGCGAACACACGACCACGGCCAAGGCCCGAGCCCGAGAGACCGCGACGTTCAGACGATTCCGGGAGAACAGGAAGTCCATGCCGCGCGGCACGTCCTCGCCGGACGACGCGGTCATCGAGAAGAACACGACCGGAGCCTCCTGGCCCTGGAACTTGTCGACGGTGCCGATCCGCGCGGCCGCCGGCAGCCGCGAGCGCAGGTGGCGCACCTGGGCGTTGAAGGGCGTCACGAGGAGGATGTCGTCGAGCGTCAGGTCGCGCTCGGCACCTGAGGCGTCCGTGTAGCGGCCGCCGTCGAGCAGCTTCGCCACCTCCTCCGCGATCCGATCGGCCTCCTCCGGAGCGCTCTGGCGGTTCTCCGCGTGCTCGACCTCGATCAGCCGCACGCCCGCGCCGGACAGCCCGGGCGAGGCGACGGCCTGGCGCTCGGTGCCCTCGACCGGCACCAGCCGCCCGTCGTACATCGTGCGCGAGACGAAGCGGCAGACGTCCGGGTGCATCCGCCACGTCCGCTCGAGGAACACCCCCTCGGCGGGTGGGATCGTCTCGCGGTCGCCGAGCAGGTGCTCGAGCACCGACACGCCCGAGCGCCGGGGGTGCGTGCCCTGCGAGACGTGGGCGAGCTGCTGCGGGTCGCCGAGCAGCACGAGCCCGCGCCCGGCGCCGGCGATCGCCAGCGCGTCGGCGAGCGCCATCTGCCCGGCCTCGTCGACGAACAGCACGTCGACGGAGGCGCGCATCTCCTCGCGCGCCCACAGCCACGGCGTCCCCGCGATCAGGTTCACGCCGGAGTCCTCGGCCGGCGGGAACGCGGACGCGTCGGGCGACGAGGTCACGAGATCGGTCGTGTAGACCGACTCCGGGTTGCCGCCGCCGGACTTCTTGAGCCCGCGCACCGCGGTGCCGCTCTCCGCCGCCGCGCGTTCGACCTCGTCGAGCAGGTTCGCGATCGCCTTGTGCGAGGTCGCCGCGACGCCGACGCGCTTGCCGGCGGCCAGCAGCTCGCAGATCAGGCGCGCGCCCGTGTACGTCTTGCCCGAGCCCGGCGGCCCCTGGACGAAGAGCGCCGAGCCGCCCAGGTTGGCGACGCGCTCGCCGAGCGTGTCCCCGCGCAACCGCGGCGGCATCCGCAGGAGCAGCTCGAACGCCGGGTGGGGCCCGCTGATCGTCCCGGTCGCCTGCTCGGCGAGCGCGCGCAACGCCGCCTGCTGTGCGGTCTGCGGGATCGGCTTGGGCGGGATCAGCGCGGTCGGCAGCGGCTTGTACTGCGATGCCTTGCCGCGCTTGAGCCACACCAGGCCGGCGTCGTCGTCGATCCGCGGGATCTCGTAGCCGCGCTGCGTCACCGGGTCGACGGCGACCCCGGCCGAGAGCTTGTGCTGCTGGGGCGGGAAGCGCAGCGGGTGCAGGTAGGACTGGGCGACCTCGCCGAGCGGCACGTCGTCGGCGGGCACGAGGTCGCCGATCGCCTCCGGGTCGTCGTCGCGCAGCTCGGCCGCCGTGCGCCCGAGCCGGTCGAAGTACGCCCACCACTCCGGCCGCGCCTCGCGGCGGTGGTACTGGAGCAGGTCGGCGAGCAGCCGCTTCGCCGGATCCTCGCCGTCCGCGAGCAGCGCGGCCTCCAACCGCTCCACCTCGGCGTGGCGCGCGAGCTGCTGCGCGCTGGGCGGGGAGGGCGGCGCCGCGTCGAGGTAGCCGACGAGGCCGCGCTCGCCCAGCAGCCAGTCGCGCAACCCCTGCGTGGAGCGGCAGTCGTCGGCGTTGTAGTCGGCGATCGCCTCGAGCTTGGACGCGTCGCGCGAGGCCAGGTACTCCTGGTAGGCGAGGATCGAGCCACCGGCCTCGGTCACCTCGGCATCGCGCTCGAACGGGTACAGCGCCTCGACCTCCTTCAGCGAGTAGCTCTCGACGCCGATCCGCATCGCCTGGCGCACGATCGTGTAGAGGTCGACGAACACCTTGCGCCGGAGCAGGTCGTCGACCTCGGCCTCGCGCGTGCCGTAGCGCGACATCAGCGCCTTCAGCGCGGTCGGCTCGTAGTGGTTGTAGTGGTAGACGTGCAGGTCCGGGAAGCGCTCCAGGCGTGCCGTGATCCAGTCGACCCAGCGCTCGAACGCCGCGCGCTCCTGCGGGCGGTCGTGCGCCCACAGCGGCTGGTAGCCGTCCGCGGTCAGCGAGCCGAACAGATACTCCAGGCCCTCTCGGCCCCAGTAAGGATCGCCCTCGATGTCGAAGAACACGTCGCCCTCGGACGGCGGCGGCAGGCGCGCGAAGCCGCGCCCGGGGGCGCCGGGCAGCCGCTCGTGCAGCGGCTCCTCGGACCCGCGGCTGAGCATCTGCAGCCACGCCTGCTGACGCAGACCGGCGAGCGTCGGGGCCGAGATCCCCGGCACGGACGCGCCCGCCGGCACGTCGGCGAGCTCGTTGACCGAGCGGATCCCCGCGTCCTCGAGCTTGATCGCCTGCGCGCGCGTGATCCCGGCGACCAGCGAGAGGTGGTCGTCCTCGCGCCGTCGGTCGCGGCAGCGCGCCCACCAGTCGCAGTAGGCGCAGTGCTCGACGGGATACGGGTAAGGCGGCGGCGCGCCCTTGCGGTAGGCCTGCAGCCTGCGGAAGAAGCGGCCCTGGACGCGGTCGGCGTAGGCCTGGAAGTCGCGCGGGCGGAACGAGCGCGTCTCCTCGGAGCCGAGCACCACGTGCACCCAGTCCGGCGCGGAGCCCTGCGCCTGGCCGACCATCGCGGCGTAGAACAGCAGCTGGAAGATCACGTACGGCTTCGGGTGCGTCGCCAGCTTCGCGTCCGCGGGCTCGTAGGAGTACGGGCCCAGATCCGACGGCACGCGCACCTTGAGCAGGAAGTCGGCCGCGCCACGCCAGTTGCCGGCCGTGAAGGTGGCCTGGTGGATCACGTCCGCGCCCGCCTTCATCGCCTCCAGCGTCGCCTCCGCGGCGCCCTCGCCGGGCTCGATCTGCGTCACCTCGAGCCCTCGCTCGCGAAGGCGCTCGAGGTGCGCGCGCTCGTGCTCGCGCCCCCGCTCGGCGATCAGCTCGGCGTCCGGGCGCGGGATTCGCTGCAGCAGGATCTCGCCGCGGGCGCGGGCGAGATCGAGGGCCGTCCGGTGCTCGCAGGCGAGGAAGTTGTTCAGGTCGCTCGGTGAGAGGTGGAGTCGGCCACCGCGCTGCAGCATCGGGGGAACCCTACGCGGGCCGTCCCGGGAACCGATCGCCCGCGCGGGGTGTAACCCGGCCATGCGCACCCCACTCGTCCTTCTCGCCATCGCGGCCGCCGCGCTGGGCCCGGCCGCCACCGCCGCCGCCAAGGAGATCGCGTCCGTGAAGGTCTGCGGCGCCGACGGCTGTCAGGACGTCACCGACCGCACGTCGATGGCGATCACCGACGGCGGCCCGCCGACGGCGTGGCCGGGCGAGAAGACGCCGTTCTACCGCGTGAAGGTCAGCGTCAAGGGCGAGGACGGCCAGGTCGTGCCCGGGTGGACGTTCCAGTGGGTCGCCGCCGCGCAGAAGGTGCAGTTCGAGGACGGGACCTGGGGCAACCCGCCGTCCACCGCGACGAACGAGCTCGAGCGGGTCACGCGAGGCGTCGCGCCGCTGCCGGCGAGCAAGCTGGTGCTGCCGGCGCCCGCGAGGGCCGCCGCGACCGCCGCCCCGCACAAGGCGCCGCCGCCCGCCGACGACGGGCTGCCCGCGATCGCGTGGGTGTTCCTCGCCGCCGGCGCCGCCGGCCTGCTGGCGCTGCTCGCCCGCGGCGCGGCGGGCCTGCTGGGCCGGCGAGGGGGATCCGCGACCGCCGGGTAGTTGCACTCGGAGCCAGGTCGGCGTGGAATCGGCGGTGTGACGATCGAGGCCACCGACGCCGACCTGGTTGCCCGCGCGCGCTCGGGGGACGACCGCGCCTTCGGCATGCTCGTCGAACGTCACCAGACCGTGGCCTTCCGCACCGCCTACGTGATCTGCGGGAACGCCGCGGATGCCGAGGACGCCGCCCAGGACGGGTTCATCAAGGCGCGCGCGGCGATGGGGCGGTTCCGGGCCGGCGCGCCGTTCCGGCCCTGGCTGCTCACGATCGTCGCCAACGAGGCGCGCAACCGCCGCCGCGCCGCCGGGCGCCGCTCGGCCCTGACTCAGCGGGCGGCCGCCGAGCCGGTCGCTCCCGTGCCGCTGCCCGAGACGGCGGCGCTCGCCGGCGCGGAGCGCTCCGAGCTCGCCGCCGCGCTGTCGCGGCTCGGACCCGACCACCGCAAGGTGATCGTCCTGCGCTTCCTGCTGGACCTGTCCGAGGCGGAGTGCGCAGCGGCGCTCGGCTGCCGCCCGGGCACCGTCAAGTCGCGGCTGTCGCGGGCGCTCGGCCGTCTGCGCCTGGAGCTGGAGGGCACGCATGCCTGACCTCGAGCTGCAGCTGCGCGCGCTCGCCGAGGAGGCGGTCTGGCCGGCCACGCCGGACATCGCCGCGGCCGTCGCCCGCGCGCCGCGCGAGCGCCGGGCGACCGCCCGCTTCAGGGCCGCGCTGGCTCCGCGCGGCCGCCGCGCGCGGCGCATCCTCGCAGCCGGCCTCGCTCTGCTCCTGCTCGTCCCCGCGGCGGCGGTCGCGTTCCCCGGCGCCCGCGACGACGTGCTCGAGTGGCTCGGGCTGCGCGACGTCGAGATCCGCCGGGTGCCCGCGCCGCCGCCGGGCACGCGCCCTGAGCTGGAGGCGGACCTCGGGCGGGTCGTGCCGGTCGCTCAGGCGGAGCGCGAGGCCGGCTTCGCGGCCGCGATCCCGGCCGTGCTGGGCGAGCCCGACCGCGTGCGGGTCCTCGGCCAGCGGATCTCGCTGATCTACGAGCCGCGCGAGGGCCTGCCGCGGCTCGACGGAGTCGATGCCGGGCTGATCCTCACCGAGTCGCGTGGCGCGATCCACGGCGTCTACCTCCAGAAGCTCCTGCTGGGCGGCGCGACCGCCGAGCGCGTGAAGGTCGACGGCCGGCTCGGCGCCTTCATCGACGGCGATCACGCCTACCTCTACGAGACGCCGGAGGGCCGCGTGCGCGAGCAGCAGCCGCTGCTCGCCGGCCCCACGCTCATCTGGACCGGACGTGGCCGCGTGTATCGCCTGGAGAGCGCCGCGCAGCGCGCAAAAGCGCTGGAAATCGCCCGTTCCGTGAACCCCTAAGTGCGCGACCTGCGTGAGTAAGGCATCGGGCTGCGGATGCGGCACCGAATGCCCGATGTAAGAGGGGCGGATCAGCACGAACATGTCCTTCATGCGAGCCACCGACACCCTCAAGAAGCTGCTCGGGCCGACGCAGGACATCGAGGCCACGAGCCCCGCCGTGACCATCCGCTACGCGCGCCCCGACGACGCGCTCGCGCTCTTGGACCTCGCCGAGCTCGACTCGAGCAGCGCGCCCCACGGGATCGTGCTGGTCGCCGAGGTCGGCGGCCGGATCTGGGCCGCCCACTCGCTCGAGGACGGCCACGCGATCGCCGACCCGTTCCGCGCGACCGGCGAGCTGTCGTTCCTGCTGGCCGAGCGCGCCCGCCAGCTCTCCGCCGCGGCGCGCCCGCCGCGCCGCTTCCACCGCCGCACCCTCCAGGCGGCTTAGGCCGTACCCCCAGGCGGCTTAAGGGACATGGGGACCGGCGCCGTTAGGCTCGGCGTCGGCCCCCAGATGTCCGACGCCGTCTCCGATCCGCACCGCCTGCGCGCACTCGAGTCCGCGGCGTTGCTCGACACGCCGGCCGAGATGGTCTTCGACCGGCTGACGCAGCTCGCCTCGCGGACGCTCGGCGTGCCGGTCGCGCTGGTCTCCCTGGTGACACCGGACCGCCAGTTCTTCAAGAGCCAGTCCGGTCTCCCGTCGCCGTACTCCGACCGCCGCGAGACGCCGCTCTCGCACTCCTTCTGCCAGTACGTCGTGGAGGACGGCGCCGCGCTGATCGTCGAGGACGCGCGCGACGACGAGCGGCTGGCCGACAACCTCGCGATCCCCGACCTCGGCGTGATCGCCTACGCCGGCTTCCCGATCCGGGCGCCCGGCGGCCCGGTGCTCGGCTCCTTCTGCGTGATCGACGACCGCCCGCGCGAGTGGTCGGAAGGCGACCTCGAGGTGCTCTCCGAGCTGGCCGCGACGGCGACCGACATCATCGCGCTGCGCGCGGAGGCCGTGGCGTCCGGCGACGCCGGGCGGCGGCTGCAGCGCGCGCTCGTGCCCGAGCCGCCGGAGCTGCCGGGCGCGACGGCCGCCGCGGTCTACCGGCCCGGCGAGCAGCGCTCGCTGCTGGGCGGCGACTTCTTCCTCTGCGAGGCCGCGCCGGACGGCACGATCGCGCTCGTGATCGGCGACGTCGCCGGCCACGGGCCGGACGCGGCGGCGTTCGCGATGTCGCTGAGGTCGACGTGGCGGGCGATGCTGCTGGCCGCCGGGCTCGGCCTGGAGGAGCGCGCCGCGACGCTGAACCGGATCGCGATGGCGCAGCGGCCGGACGTCGGCGTGTACGCGACGGCGCTGCTGTGCGAGATCCGGCCGGAGAGCCGCCACGCGCTCGCCGTCAACGCCGGGCACCCGCCGCTCGTGCGGCTGGGCTCCGACGGCGCGTACGAGGTCGCGCTGCCGCCGTGCCCGCCGCTCGGGATCGTCGCCGACCCGCAGTGGGCGGCCGGCTCGGTCGAGCTGGAGCCGGGCGGCGCCCTGCTCGCCTACACGGACGGGCTCGTCGAGAGCCGTGCGTTCCCGGGCTCGGCCGAGCGGATCGGCGCCGGCCCGATCCTCGAGCTGGCGGGGGCGATGCACGCCGAGGGCGCCGACGGCCACACGCTGCTGAACGCGCTGGTCGAGCTCGCCGCGCACACGGCCGGCGAGCCGCCCGACGACGACGTCGCGGCCGTGCTGGTCTCCGTCCCTTAGGCGTCCAGGACCTCGCGCACCTTGCGCGCGAGGGAGGCCTGCGTGAACGGCTTCTCGATGAACGCCGTGTCAGGGCGGATGATCCCGTGCCGGACGACCGCCTCGTCCGAGTAGCCCGACATGAACAGCACGCGCAGGTGCGGGAACAGCGCGGTCAGCCGCTCCGCCAGCGCGCGGCCGCCGATGTCGGGCATCACGACGTCGGTCAGCAACAGGTCGACGCCGCCCGGGTGCGCCTCGCAGATCCGCGCCGCGCCGTCCCCGTCCGGCGCGGCGAGGACCTCGTAGCCGCAGCCGCCGAGCATGATCCGCACGAGCTCGCGCACGCTCTCGTCGTCCTCGACGACCACGACGGTCTCGCTGCCGCGCTCGGAGGCGGGCTGCACGCCGTCGGTCTCGTGGACGACCGGCCGCCGGGAGGCGGGCAGGTAGATCTTGAACGTGGTCCCGCGGCCCTCCTCGCTGTAGACGAAGATCGAGCCGCCGCTCTGCTTGACCACGCCGAACACGGTCGCCAGCCCAAGCCCGGTCCCGCCGCCGCCGCTCTTGGTGGTGAAGAACGGCTCGAACAGGCGCCGGCGGACCTCGTCGCTCATGCCGATGCCGGTGTCGCTGATCGCCAGCAGGACGTGCGGGCCCGGCGTGACGTCGCCGTGGGTGGCGACGTAGGCGTCCTCGAGCACGACGTCGGCGGTCTCGATCGTCAGGCGGCCGCCGCGCGGCATCGCGTCGCGCGCGTTGGCGGCGAGGTTGAGCACCACCCGCTCGATCTGGGCGCGATCGGCCTCGACCGCGGACACCCGCTCGGCGAGCTGGATCGCGACCTGCACGTCGTCGCCGATGATCCGCTCGAGCATCGCGCCCATGCCGCCCACGATCTCGTTGATGTCCACCACCTGCGGGCGCATCACCTGGCGGCGG
>DATFQI010000236.1:0-6806 GCA_035264365.1 Solirubrobacteraceae bacterium | reverse complement strand
GCGGGGAACTTCTCGCGCAGGCGGGCGATGATCGTGCGCGTCTCGTCGACCGACAGCGTGGTCTGGGAGATGTAGGCGATCTTCTCCGGATCGTCGATCTGGAGCGCGTCGACGTCCTCCTCGGTCTCCACGAGCACGATGTGGTCGGGCGCCTCCCCCATCGTGCCCTCGACCTCCTCGTGGCCGGCGTGGCCGATCAGCACGATCGTGTAGCCCTCGCCGGCGAACTTGACCGCCTCGCGGTGGACCTTCGTCACCAGCGGGCAGGTCGCGTCGATCGTGCGCAGCGAGCGCCGCTCGGCGTCGGCGTGCACCGCCGGCGAGACGCCGTGGGCCGAGAACACTGTGACGGCGCCCTCGGGGATCGTGTCGTCGAGCTCCTCCACGAAGATCGCGCCGCGCTCGCGCAACTGCGCGACCACGTGCTTGTTGTGGACGATCTCCTTGCGCACGTAGACCGGCGCCCCGTAGAGCTCGAGCGCGCGCTCGACGGTCTGCACGGCGCGGTCGACGCCGGCGCAGTAGCCGCGCGGGGCGGCCAGCAGGAGCTTCTCCACGGGCATGACTCCCAGGCTAGTACCTCCGGGTCAGCGCCAGGTCCGCAGAAGCTCGAGGACCGCCTCCCCGGAGAGGTCCAGCGAGCGCTCGGAGACCGCGGAGAGGTCGTCGCAGGTCTCGTGCCAGCACGGGAACGTGAAGTCGATCAGGTCGATCGCCGGGATCCCCTTGCGCGTGAACGGCGTGTGGTCGTCGGTGACCTCGCCGGACACGAGGTTCGGGAACGCCTCGAGCGAGCCGGCGCGCTTGGCGGCCGCGCGCAGGCGGCGCCACAGGCGCGGCTCCGAGCCCGCCTCGCGGGGGATCCGCATCGCGCCCTTCTCGGCGACGAAGTCGAGCAGCACGAGCGCGCGGATCTCCTTCGAGTGGCGGAGGGCGTAGGCGCGCGAGCCGCGCAGCCCCGTCGCCTCGAACGGCTGCGAGTCGTCCGTCGCCTCCTCGCCGTCGAAGAACACGAAGCGCACCTCGGGCGCGCCCTTCGGCCGCTCGAGCTTGCGCAGCGCGCGCGAGATCTCCAGCACCGCGGCGGTCCCGCCGGCGCCGTCGTTGGCGCCGACGAATCCCGGCAGGTTCTTCGTGTCGTAGTGGGCGGCGAGCACGACCGCCGGCTTGGAGCCAGGGATCCGGCCGACCACGTTGCGCAGCCCTGGGTGGCCCGGCACGTTCTCGTAGTGCCCGCGCGGGAGCCGCGCCCGCAGGTAGCCGGCGAGCTTCGCCAGCACCGGCGAGCCGGCCGGCCGCGGGCCGAGGCCGACCTGGTAGGAGAGGTGCTTCCACGCGCGCGCGGAGTCGAAGCGGTCGGCACGCGTCGCGGTCGCCGCGACGGGCGTGGCGGCGCTCTCCTCCGCGGTCGAGCCGCCGCCCGCGGTGAGGGCGAGGACGAGCCCGACGACGATCAGCGCGGGCACGCTGATGAGTCCGATGACGAGGGCGGGCTTAGTCGTTGGAGGTCACCGCCTCGAGCAGGTCGGCGAAGCGCGCGCGGGCGGCCTCGCGGCGCGTCGGCACGTGCTCGGTCGGCACGCCGTCCTCCGGCGCCTCGTAGCCGCGCAGGATGCGGCGGGCGACGCTCTGGCGGTGCACCTCGTCGGGGCCGTCGTAGATCCGCGCGGCGCGCGCGAACCGGTACATCGCCTCCAGCGGCAGGTCGGTCGAGTACCCGAGCGCGCCGTGGACCTGCAGCGCGCGGTCGACGACGTCGTGCAGCACGGCCGCGCCGTAGAACTTGATCAGCGCGATCTCCTGGCGCGCCGCGGCCGCACCCTCGGTGTCCATCTTCCACGCGGCGTGCAGCGTCATCAGCCGCGCGGCGTGCATCTGCGCGGCCGAATCGGCGACCCAGTTCTGCACGGTCTGCTTGTCGGCCAGCGCGGAGCCGTGGGCGTGGCGGCTGACGGCGCGCTCGCAGAGCATGTCGAACGCGCGCTTGGAGACGCCCAGCCAGCGCATGCAGTGGTGGATGCGGCCCGGCCCGAGCCGCTGCTGCGCGATCAGGAAGCCGGCGCCGCGCGGGCCGAGCAGCGCGTCGGCCGGCACGCGCACGTCGCTGTACTCGATCTCGGAGTGCCCGCCGTAGCGGCCGTAGTGCTCGTACGGGTGCTCCATCGTCGGGATGTCGCGCAGGATGTTCACGCCGGGCGTGTCGACCGGCACGATCAGCATCGACGCCCGCTGGTACCTCTGCGCGTCGGGGTCGGTGACCGCCATCACGATCAGGAAGTCCGCCACCGACGCGTTCGAGGAGAACCACTTGCGTCCGTTGAGGACCCAGTGGTCGCCGTCGAGCACGGCGGTCGTCTCCAGCAGAGTCGGATCAGAGCCGGCGGTGTGCGGCTCGGTCATCGAGAACGCCGACTTGAGGTCGCCGGCCAGCAGCGGGTGCAGCCACTGCTGCTTCTGGTCGTCGGTGCCGGCCATCGCGAGGATCTCCGAGTTGCCCGAGTCGGGCGCGGCGTTGCCGAACACGACCGGCGCGAACGGGCTCGTGCCGAGGATCTCGTGCATCAGGCCGAGCTTGACCTGGCCGAAGCCCTGGCCGCCGAGCTCGGGGTCCAGGTGCGCGGCCCACAGGCCGCGCTCGCGCACCTGCTCCTGCAGCGGCGCGATCAGCCGCCGGAAGGCGTCGTCGCCGAGCTCGGCGAAGATCGTCTCGACGGGCCAGATCTCCTCGCGCACGAAGTCGCGCATCCAGTCCAACTGCCGCTGGAACTCGGGCTCGGTCGAGAAATCCCACGCCATCTGCGTTCCCCCCGTCGGGAAGTCGGGTGCCGGGCTGAGTCTAGGGTGGTCCGCCGTGACCCCGCTGCTCGCCGCAACCGCCGTGGCCGTGTTCGCGGGCGCCGCGATCCAGGCGGCGACCGGCTTCGGCTTCGCCCTGCTGGCGGCGCCGCTGGCCTTCGCGGCGCTCGACTCGCACGAGGCGATCGGCCTGCTGCTGCTACTCGGGTCCGAGATCGGCGTGCTCACGCTCGCCACCGAGGGCCGGCGGCCCGTGCCGATGGTCCGCCGCTGCGCGATCGTGCTCGCGTGGGCCGTCCCCGCGGCGGTGGCGGGCATCGCCGTGCTGCGCGCGCTCGACGCGGTGGCGCTGCAGGTCGCGGTCAGCGTCGGGGTCGCCGCGACGCTGATCGTGCGCCGCCGCGCGCCGGCCGAGCACAGAGGCCCGGAGCCGCGCTGGGCCGCCCCCGCGACCGGCCTGAGCGCCGGCGCGCTGGTCACCTCGACCAACACGAGCGGGCCGCCGCTGCTGCTCTACCTGCTCGGGCGCGGCGACGAGCCCGCGCGCGTGCGTGACACGCTGACGGTCTGCCAGCTCGGGCTGAGCCTGATCGGCGCGGCCGCGCTCGTGGCCACCGGCACCTCGGACGCCCTGCCGCGCGGATGGCTCGTGGCGCTGTTCGTCCCGCTCGTCGCGCTCGCGCACCTCGCGGGGCGGCCGCTGTTCGCGAGCCTGGCCTCCAGCGGCCGCTACGAGCCGATGCTCAACGCGACGCTCGTGATCGCCGTCGTCGCCGGCCTCGCGACCGCGATCGCCTAGTGGTCTGAAATTGTAGTACCATCTGGTCCGTGTCTATCAGACCAGATGATCGGCAGGGTACGCCGTTCCCGTTCGAGGGGCCGGTCCCGCCCGCGCTCCTGATCGACCGCGAGGAGGAGCTGCGGCTGCTCGCCCGGCGTGCCGGCGACCGCGTCAACGTGCGCATGGTCGCGCCGCGACGCTACGGCAAGACGAGCGTCCTGCTCGCCCACGCCGAGCGCCTGCGGGAGACCGGCTGGCGGACCACACACGTCGACTTCGGCCGCGTGGCGGACCTGACGGACGTCGCGCGCCGGATCGCGGCTGCCTACGCCCAGCTCGACGCGCCGTGGATCCGCGCGCACCTGGCCGGCCTGCTCGCGCGCCTGGGCGTCAGCGTGGGCGCGGCCGGGCCGGCCGTCTCGGTCTCCGCGCGCCCGCGCGAGCCCGACCCGGAGGCCGCCGAGACCGTGCTGCACCGGCTGCTCGACCTCCCGCGCGCGCTGTGGGAGGACGACCGGACGCCGACGCTCGTCGTCTTCGACGAGTTCCAGGACCTGCTCGTCGCGCGCAAGGACCTCGACGGGCTGCTGCGGGCGCACATCCAGTATCACGGCGACGCGGCAGCCTACGTCTACGCCGGCTCGGAGCCATCGATGATGCGCGAGCTCTTCGACGCGCGCGAGCGGCCGCTGTTCGGCCAGGCGGACCCGCTCCCGCTCGGCCCGCTGCCGCCCGAGGAGACCGCTCGCGACCTCGCCGGCCGCTTCGCCGCCGAGGGCCTGGACCCCGGCGACGCGCTCGGCGAGCTCGTCGCGTTCGGCGCCGGCCACCCGCAGCGCACGATGCTGCTCGCCTACCTGCTGGCCGACCGGCTCGCGGACGGGGCCGCCGGCACGCCCGCGCTGGCGGGCGAGGCGATCGAGGCCGCGCTGGAGCGCACCGCGCCCGCCCACCACGCGCTGTGGGGCCAGCTCTCGCGCGTCGAGCGCGCGCTGCTGGCGGCCGTCGCCGACGGCACCGCGCCGACCAGCCGCTCGCTCGCCGCCGAGCACCGGCTCAGCCGCGGCGCGCTCGATGCGGCCGCAGCCCGGCTGGCCGACCAGGGACACGTCCTGCGGCGCCCGCGCGACACGCGGCTGGTCGACCCGCTGCTCGCCGAGTGGCTGCGCCGCCGCTGACCGGGAAGCTCACCGCCGGCGAACGGGGAGCGGATAGGCTCCGGCACCATGGCCCAGGCTCACGGTGATCGGCTGACCGCGGTTGATGCGTCGTTCCTGGCGCAGGAGGTCGAGAACGCCCACATGCACGTCGGCGCGGTGCTCCTCTTCGAGGGGCCGCCGCCGGATTACGACGCGTTCTGCAACCAGATCCGCAGCCGCCTGCACCTGGTCCCGCGCTACCGCCAGAAGCTGGCGTTCCCGCCGCTGGAGACCGGCCGGCCGCTGTGGGTCGACGACCCGAACTTCAACCTCCAGTACCACGTGCGCCACACCGCGCTGCCGTCGCCGGGCTCGGAGGAGCAGCTGCGCGCGCTCGCCGCGCGCGTGCACTCGCAGCGGCTGGACCGCTCCAAGCCGTTGTGGGAGACGTGGCTGGTGCAGGGCCTCGAGGGCAACCGCTTCGCCCTTATCTCCAAGACCCACCACGCGCTCGTCGACGGCGTCTCCGGGGTCGACCTCGCGACCGTGCTGTTCGACGCACAGCCGGTTCCGCCGGACGCCCCGCACGAGGGCGAGCCATGGGTGCCGCAGCAGGAGCCGAGCGCCGCGCAGCTCGCCGCGCGCGGGATCCGCGGGCTCGTGCGCACGCCGTTCGAGCTCGGCGGCCGGGCGCTCGGGGCGGCCGCGCACCCGCAGCGCAGCATCGAGGTCGCGCGCGAGGCGATCGAGGGGATCAGCGAGGTCGCGTGGGCGGGCCTGAACCCGGCGCCCGGGACGCCGCTCAACGTGCCGATCGGCCCGCACCGGCGGTTCGTCTTCGTGCGCAACGAGCTGAGCGACTTCAAGCGCGTCAAGGATGCGCTCGGCGGCACGGTCAACGACGTCGTGCTCACGGTCGTGGCCGGCGCGCTGCGTCACTGGCTGCGCTCGCGCGGCGTGCGCACGGAGGGGATGGAGCTGCGCGCGCTGGTGCCGGTCTCGATCCGCACCAATGACCAGCGCCACGAGCTCGGCAACCAGATCGCCGCGATGCGCGGGCCGCTGCCGGTCTACGTCGAGGACCCCGTCGCGCGGCTCGCGGTCGTGCGCGAGGCGATGAACGGCCTCAAGGACTCCAAGCAGGCGCTCGGCGCCGAGGTGCTGGCCGGGCTGCAGGGCTTCGCGCCGCCGACGATCCTCGCTCAGGCCTCGCGGATCAACTTCTCCACGCGCCTGTTCAACCTGATCGTGACGAACGTGCCGGGCCCGCAGTTCCCGCTCTACCTGCTCGGGCGCGAGCTGCTGGACCTCTTCCCGGTCGCCTTCCTGCCGCGCGACCACGCGCTGGCGATCGCGATCATGTCGTACAACGGCGGGATCGACTTCGGCCTGCTCGGCGACTACGACGCGATGCCGGACCTGGAAGAGTTCGGGCAGGACCTCTCGATCGCGCTCGAGGAACTCGTGGTGGCCGCGGAGAAGCAGGCGAAGGCGAACGGCGGCAAGGCCGCACGCAAGCGCGCCGCGTCCAAGCGAGCGCCGGTCTAGCCGCGGTCTTGGGGGCGGGCGGCGGGACTAGTAGCCGAGCGCGAACTTCGCGTCCTCGGACATCTTGTCCGGGGTCCACGGCGGCGTGAAGACCATGTTGGTCACCACGTCGGTGACGCCCTCGATCTCGCCCACGAACTCCTGCATCTGCTCGGAGACCTGGGGGCCGATCGGGCACGCGGGGGTGGTCAGCGTGAACGTGACGGTCACGGTGCCGCCGTCGATCTCGACGCCGTAGACCAGCCCGAGCTCGACGAAGTCGAGCCCCAGCTCGGGATCGATCACGTTGCTGAGCGCCTCGGTGACTTCTTCTTCGTCGAC
The DNA here is from genome assembly GCA_035264365.1 of Solirubrobacteraceae bacterium. Taxonomy (GTDB): domain Bacteria; phylum Actinomycetota; class Thermoleophilia; order Solirubrobacterales; family Solirubrobacteraceae; genus DATFQI01. The sequence continues at coordinate 221 of DATFQI010000236.1, read as the reverse complement.
GATCATTCCAAGGATGCTAGCCGGACCCCTTGTACGAACCGCCAGGTATGCACTAGGTTGCCCCGATCGTCAGTTTCGATGAACAGCTGGCCATCCTCGTCATCGCGGGGGACGAGGACCGAGCGACGAGCGGCCGGCGGCGTCGTCCGATCTCGGCCGCGCTGCGCGCCACGCGCGACGTCATCGTCGACCTCTCCGAGCTGACCTTCGCCGACTCCTCG
>DATFQI010000235.1:0-5928 GCA_035264365.1 Solirubrobacteraceae bacterium | reverse complement strand
ATGGCGTCGACGATCACGGCTTCAGGCATGGCTGGCTGGCTCCTCGATTGACTGACCAGTCAATCGTACCTCGCCCGGGCGCCCCGCACGCCGACGGCGCGGGCGGCGAGGGCGCACCCCGCCGCGAGCTGCTCGGCTGGCTCGGCCCCGCCGGCGCGGGCGGCGAGCAGGCCGGCGGCGAACGCGTCGCCGGCTCCGGTGGTGTCGACCACCTCCGCGGACACGGCGGGCGCGTGCAGCACGCGCTCGCCGTCGCTCCACAGCGCGCCCGCCGCCCCCAGCGTGACCACCACGTCCGCCGAACCGGGAGTTGTTCGGCCTGAGGCCGAACAACTCCGGATTCGGCGCGCGAGCGCGCGGGCGGCCCGCTCGGGGTCGGCCTCGCCGGTGAGCACGCGCGCCTCGTCGGCGTTCGGGAGCAGCAGCGCAGCGCCGGCCACCCAGTCCAGGAACGCGGGCTCGGCGGCGAGCGGCGCCGCCGAGGACGGGTCGACGGAGACGGTCATCCCCCGCTCGCGCGCGAGCTCCAGCGCGCGCAGCATCGCCGGGCGCGAGCCGGTGCGCAGGAGCCCGTAGCCGGTCAGGTGCACGTGCTCGCCGTCGGGCAGGGCGGTCAGCTCGAGCGCGTCGTTGGCGCCCGCGTCGGGGATCATCGTGCGCTCGCCGCCGGGGTGCACGAGCACGATGCAGGTGCCGGTCGGGCGCTCGCGGTCGCGCTCGACGGCGAGCGTCACGCCGTCCAGCGCGGCGACCGCCGCGTCGCCGAGCGGGTCCGTGCCCGCCCGGCCGGCGAACGTGACCCGCGCGCCCGCCTCCACGAGCCACGCCGCGACGTTCGCCCCGGAGCCGCCCTGATGCTGCGCGATCCGCGCCGGCGTGTCGCTGCCGTGCGCGAGCGGCCCCGGCAGCGCCGCGACGACGTCGACCATCAGGTCGCCGACGACGACGATGCGCGCGGCCGTCAGGGGCCGCGCCCCCGCGGGACGCCCCGCGCCCGCGGCGCTCACGCGGCGGCGGCGGCGATCCGCGCCGCCAGCTCGGCGTTGCGCAGCACGATCCGGACGTTGACCTCGAGGCTCGCGCCGCCCGTCTCGCGGTGGAAGAAGTCGAGCAGGAACGGCGTCGCGTCCTTTCCGGTGGCGCCCGCGCGCTCCGCCGCCGCGAGGCCGTCCGCGAGCACGCGGGCGTGCAGCTCCGGGTCGAGCTGCTCGGTCTCGGGCAGCGGGTTGGCGACCACGATCGCCGCGTCGCTGCCGAGCTCCGCGCGCGAGCGCACGACCGCCGCCGCCTGCTCGGGCGAGTCGACGCGCCACGGCACCGGGAAGCCCGAGTCCGAGAGGTAGAAGCCGGGGAAGGCGTCGGTCCCGTAGCCGAGCATGGTCACGTTGAGCGTCTCGAGCCGCTCGAGCGTCGCGCCGACGTCGAGGATCGACTTCACGCCCGCGCAGACGACCGTGATCGGCGTGCTCGCGAGCGTGCCGAGGTCGGCCGACTCGTCCCAGCTCTCGCGCGCCTCCCGGTGCACGCCGCCGAGGCCGCCGGTCGCGAACGTGCCGATCCCGGCGCGCACGGCGAGGTAGGAGGTGGCGGCGACCGTGGTCGCCCCGTGCGCGCCGCGCGCAGCGGCCGGCGCGAGGTCGCGCACGCCGCACTTGACCACGTCGCCGGAGCTCGCGATCGCCTCCAGCGCCGCGTCGTCGAGGCCGATGCGGACCTCCCCGCCGACGAGCGCGATCGTGGCCGGCACGGCGCCCGCGGAGCGCACCGCCGCCTCGATGTCGCGGGCGACGCCGAGGTTGCGCGGGCGCGGCAGCCCGTGGGAGATGATCGTGCTCTCGAGCGCCACCACCGGGCGGCCGCCCGCGAGCGCTTCGGAGACCTCCTCGTGGACGCGCATCGGGCGCACTCTACGAACGCTGTAACGCTTGTACGCCTACCTAGACTCAGATGTACATGTTCTTCACCCGCCACAAGACCCATCTGCTCGAGCCGGCGGACGTGCTCACCGGCCGCGAGACCTCGCTCCCCGTGCCGGATCGCCACGACGTCCTCGGCACGCCCCTGCAGCCGCCGTTCCCCGACGGCTACGAGACCGCCGTGTTCGGCCTCGGCTGCTTCTGGGGCGCCGAGCGCGTGTTCTGGAAGGCGCCGGGCGTGTACACCACCGCCGTCGGCTACGCGGGCGGCCAGACGCCGAACCCGACCTACGAGGAGGTGTGCTCCGCGCGCACCAACCACACCGAGGCCGTGCTCGTCGTCTTCGACCCGGCCAAGACCTCCTACGAGGCGATGCTGAAGCTGTTCTGGGAGAACCACGACCCGACCCAGGGCATGCGCCAGGGCAACGACGTCGGCACCCACTACCGCTCCGCGGTCTACGCGACCACGCCGGAGCAGCTGAGGGCCGCCGAGGCCTCGCGCGAGACCTTCCAGGCGCAGCTCGGCGACTCGGGCTACGGGGAGATCACGACCGAGATCGCCGACGCCGGTCCGTTCTACTACGCCGAGGCCTACCACCAGCAGTACCTCGCCAAGAACCCGAACGGCTACTGCGGGCTCGGCGGCACCGGCGTCACCTGCCCGATCGGGACCGGCGTCAACGCCGCCTGAGCGGAGGCACCTCCTCGCCGGCCCGCGAGGACTCGATCAGCTGGGCGAGGCGGCGCTCGCGCGTCGCCTCCCGCTTGGCGCTCGTGATCCAGTGCACGACCGCGCGCCGGTAGTACGGCGGGCGCGCGGCGAAGTCGGCCTGCGCGGCCGCGTCGCCCGCCAGGACCGTCGCGTAGGGCTCAGGCAGCGTCTCGCGACGCTCGCCCTCGAACGAGTAGATCCCCGAGTTGGCCTCCGTGCGGCGCGCGAACGCGGCGTGCCCGGCGGCGGTCATCTTGCTTGCGGCCTCGAGCGCCTCGACTTTCGCGATGTTGACCTTGCTCCACGTGCTCGACGGCTTGCGCGGCGTGAAGCGGTTGCGGTAGCTGACCTCGTCGATCGAGTGGCGCACGCCGTCGATCCAGCCGAAGCACAGCGCCTCGTCGACCGCCTGCGACCACGTCATCGTCGGCAGCCCGCTCGCCTTGCGGCGGAAGCCGACCTCGACCTCGGTCGCCGTCGCGTGGTTGGCCTCCAGCCACGCGCGCCACTCCGCCGGGGCCTTGAAGAAGTGCACCTCCACGGCACCAGTATGGTCCTGAGCCTCCCCAGCCCCGTAGCTCCCTGACGTGTCGAAGGACCCGAAGGCTCCCCCCACCTCCCGCATCGCCCGCACCGGGCGCGTCGGCGGCCTCGTCGCCGGCCAGGGGCTGCGCTGGGCCGGCACGCGCGCCGCGAACCTCGTGCGCACGCCGGAGCGCGCGGAGGAGGCGACCGGGGAGCGGGCGGCGGCGCTGGCGCGCGAGCTGGTCGAGCAGCTCGGGCAGATGCGCGGCGCGGCGATGAAGGTCGGCCAGGTGCTCTCGACGGTCGACTTCACGGCGATCCCGGAGGGGGAGCGCGAGGAGTTCAAGCGCACGCTCGCGTCGCTGCGCGACGAAGTGCCGCCGCTGCCGTTCAAGCGGATGGAGAAGCTGCTGCGCGATGAGCTCGGGATGCCGCTCGGCGATGCGTTCGCGGACTTCGAGCACGACGCGTTCGCCGCCGCCTCGATCGGCCAGGTGCACCGCGCGGTCACGCACGACGAGCGCCGCGTCGCCGTCAAGGTGCAGTACCCGGGCGTGGCGGAGGCGGTCGAGACCGACCTGCGCAACCTGCAGGTGCTGCTGCCGCTGGTCAAGCGACTGGCGCCCGGGCTGGACGTCAAGGCGCTCGCCGCCGAGCTGCGCGAGCGGATCGCCGAGGAGCTCGACTACGAGATCGAGGCGCAGAACCACCGCGCCGTCGAGCGCGCCTGGCGCGGGCATCCGCTCGCGTTCGTGCCGCCGGTCGACACGTCGCTCTCGAGCCGCCGCGTGCGCGTCACCGAGCTGATCGAGGGCGAGCGCTTCGAGGCGGTCAAGGAGCTCGGCGAGGCCGAGCGCGACCGCTTCGCCGAGATCGTCTTCCGCTTCTTCTTCGGCACGCTGGCCCACCTGCGGCGGGCCGCCGGCGACCCGCATCCCGGCAACTACCTGCTGCTCGCCGACGGCCGCGTCGGCTTCCTCGACTTCGGGCTGATGCGCGTCGTCGACGCCGACTACCTGGAGACCGAGCGCGGGATCGCGCGCGCCGCGGCCGCCGGCGACGCCGACGGGGTGCACGCCTCGCTCGCCGCCGCGGGGTACCTGCCGGACCCGCGCGCGTTCGAGCCCGAGCGCGTGCTGTCGCAGATCCGCACCGCCGGCGAGTGGTACTTCACTCCCGGCTTCAAGCGCCTGTCCCCCGGCTACATCGCGGACCTGATGGAGCGCTCCTCCTCGCCGCGCTCGGACTTCTACGCGGAGATGCGCCAGGAGACCGTCCCGCCGCAGGCACTGCTGATCCGGCGCATGGAGGGCCTCGTGCTGGCGGTCCTGGGCGAGCTGCGGGCGGGCGGCGACTGGGGCGCGCTCGCCGCCGAGTACTACGACGGCGCACCGCCCTCGACCCCGCTCGGGGAGCAGGACGCGGCGTTCTGGACGAACGACGGGCTGGCGCGACGCGCGGGCGCCGCATAGGCTGCCCCGTCGATGCTCCGGCCTTTCCTGCTCGCGCTCGTTCTGCTCGCCGTCGCCGCGCCCGCCGCGAGCGCCCGCACGATCGACGTGCCGAAGCGCTTCGCCACCCAGCTCGAGCGCGCGCACGCGCAGACCGAGGTGCCGATCCTGCTGCCGCAGAAGATGACCGCGGACTTCCGCCGCTTCTTCGCGGAGGGCCGCGCGACCGCGAGCGCCTGGCGCTTCGACCTCGGCGCGGTGCGGCGCTGCAATCAGGCGACGGCCTGCTTCATCGCCGAGTTCAAGGGCGTCCACGACGGGCGCCCGAGCGCCAAGCGCACGATCCGCCTCGACCGCGGCCGCACCGGCTACTACCGGCCGCTGGCCTGCGGCGCCTCCTGCTCGCCGCCGAGCATCGAGTGGCGCGAGCGCCACACGCTCTACTCGATCCAGGCGAAGGTCGGCAAGCGCGAGCTGATCCGGCTGGCCAACTCGGCCATCCGCAACGGCCCGCGCTAGCGCCTACGCCTTGCGGTACAGCCGCACGGTCACCGGGGCGAAGACGGCGGTGAGGACGCCGGCGCTGAGCAGCGAGATGAGGATCGAGTCGACCTCGGCGTCGCCGGCCATCAGGCCGCGGGCGGACGTCGTGAGATGGCTGATCGGGTTGACGTCCACGAACGCCTCCAGCCAGCCCGGCAGCGTCTCCGGCGCGACGAAGATGTTCGACAGGAAGACCAGCGGGAACAGCAGCATGAAGCCGGTGTTCATCACCGCGTTCGGCGCGCGCATGATCAGGCCGAGCACGGTGAACGCCCAGGAGAGGCCGAACGCGAACAGCACGACGATCGCGACCGCGGCGAGCACGCCGGCCACGCCGCCGTCGGCGTCGAAGCCCAGGACGAAGCCGAGCGCCACGACGATCGCCGACGCGACCACGTAGCGGACGCTGTCGCCCACGACCGCGCCGACGAGCGGCGCCGGGCGCCAGATCGGCAGCGAGCGGAAGCGGTCGACGACGCCCTTGGTCTTGTCCGTGTTGAGCGCGACGCCCGAGTAGACGGACACGAACAGCACCGACTGGACGAGCATCCCGGGCAGCAGGGTCTGGAGGTAGTCATCGGTCGAGCCGGCGACGGCGCCGCCGAAGAGGTACGTGAACATGAGCAGGAACAGCACCGGGGTGAGCGTGACGTCGATCAGCTGCTCGGGGACGTGCTTGATCTTGAGCATGCCGCGCCAGCCGAACGCGAGGGCGGCCGCCACCGGCCCGGGGCGGGACGGGCGCTCGCCGCGCGCGAGCGCCGCGCTCAGCGTCTCC
>DATFQI010000234.1:0-9005 GCA_035264365.1 Solirubrobacteraceae bacterium | reverse complement strand
CGCACGATCGAGATCGAGCCGGCCGAGCCGCTCCCCCGCGGCATCGACGACGTCGGGCTGCTGGAGGGCGACGACCTCGCCGCCGAGCTGGGCCTCGACGACGGCGAGGGCCTGCAGGGCTTCGGCCCCGCGTTCGACACGGCCGAGCTGGACGAGATCAACGCCGGCTTCGGCACCACCGGCGGCGGCTTCGACGACATCGGCGGGGACCTGGGCGACTCCGGGTCCTCCGACGACGACAAGAGCTAGACACCTGGGCCGTCCGGGCCGAGGGTCCCACCTTCGGGTGGGCCCTCGGCCCGTTCGCATTTGAGGCGCGGGTCTCTTGTGGGCCTCCCGGGCGGCCGGGAGGCTGTCCCGCATGCGATCGGTGCGGGAGGAGCGGGGCCAGGCGGCGGTCTCCTACGGGGGGATGCTGGCCGTGCTGGCGCTCGTGTTCATCGCGCTCTTCGCGCTCGGGCTCGACGGGCGCATCGCCCGTGCGGTCGAGGGCGCGGTGTGCGTCATCACGGGCGGCTCGAACTGCGAGCAGCCCGACGGGACGACCGCCGGCGCCGACGAGCCCTACGAGGACAGCGGGCGGGCCGACCGCGAGGTCTATGACGCCGACTGCGACAACTCGCTGCCGGGCGATCGCGTCCGCGAGGGCGACGACGGGCCCGCCGGCGACAGCGAGGCCGACGCGGCCTGGGAGAACCTCGGACGCACCTACGACTACTACCGCGACAGGTTCGGGCGCGACTCCTACGACGACAGCGGTGCGGAGCTGGTCGCCAGCGTGCACTTCTGCGAGAAGCCCGGCGAGCAGTTCAACAACGCGTACTGGAACGGCGAGCAGATGGTCTTCGGCGAGGGCTACGCCGCTCCGCTCGACGTGACCGCGCACGAGCTGACGCACGCGATCACCGACCGCACGGCGGACCTCGTCTACGAGTGCCAGTCGGGCGCGCTGAACGAGTCCTTCTCGGACATCTTCGCCTCCAACGTCGACACGGACGACTGGGAGATCGGCGAGGACCTGCCGGGCGGTCCGCTGCGCGACATGGCCGACCCCGGGCGCTTCGGCGACCCCGCGCACGTCGACGACTACGACACGCGACCCAACGACGACGACCCCTTCAACGACCACGGCGCCGTGCACTCGAACTCCGGGATCCCGAACCACGTCTACTACCTGATCGTGCAGAACATCGGGCGCAAGGACGCCGAGCAGGTCATGTACCGCGTGCTCACGGAGGAGCTCGAGCCGACCTCGGGCTTCGAGGACTTTCGCACCGCCTCGCTGAAGGTCGCGCGCGACCTGTTCGGGGAGCGCAGCTCCCAGTACGCCCAGATCGACCAGTCGTTCGCGGCCGTCGGCCTCGATGGCAGCTGGGTCGCCCCGGAGGTGGAGGGATGCTGAGACGCACTCGGAGCTCGCGCGTAGTGTTCGCGAAGATGCGGAGCGCGGTGCTGATCGCCGGACTGATGACGCTCGCGATCGCGGGCTGTGGCGGCGACGACGAGTCGCCCGCGGGGTCGGGCGGGCCTGGCTCCTCCGGCGGCGCGCAGCTCGCCGGCCCCCTGACGTTCACGCGCGGGGGTGGGATCGCAGGGCGCGCGGACAAGCTCGTGGTGCAACCCGACGGAAGTGTGTCGCTCACCACGAGGTCGGGTGGTGAACGCGCCGTGAAGCTCGAGCCGGCGGAGCTCCAGACGATCGCCGACAATGCCGACAGCGCCGACCTGACCGGCCTTCCCGAGGACTCGACCGCCGGTCGGACGCAGCCTGACGCCTTCGGCTATCGCGTCGTCTACGACGGCGCCACGGTGACGACCGAGTCCGGATCGGTCCCGGATCGCATGGGTCCGCTGGTCGCGACGCTGAGCAAGATCGTCGACCGTCTGGGCGCCAAGTGATCGGGATCACACTTCCGCGTTAGTCTCGCGCCACTTCGGGCATCCTGACCAGCAGGTCAGTACAGCGGGACCGCGAATCGAGCAGAGTGGACGCTAGTCTGATCGCGCGGGCTCAAGGTGGGGTGCCGAGAGCCCGACTATTAGAGAGTGAGTGCGGATGGGGTGTCCGGCTCGCTCTCATCGCAATGCCGCACAACTTTTCTGGGGAACTGACAACGTGACGCTCAATCTGGGGATCCTGCTGGCGTTCGCCTGTGCCGTGGCGACGCAGCTGGGCTTCCTCTACAAGCACCGGGGCGCCTGCGCGGCCCCCAAGGTCGACATCCGCCGGCCGCTGAAGACGGTCAAGTCGCTGTTCTCCTCCCGCTGGTTCGCGATCGGCATGGCCGTGGCGCTCGGCGCCTGGCTGCTGCACGTGGCCGCGATGGCGCTGGCCCCGATCTCCGTCGTGCAGGCCGTGCTCTCCACCGGCGTCGTGGTCCTGGCCGTGATGGCCGAGCGGCTGTTCGGCTTCGAGGTCGGTCGCCGCCAGTGGATCGGCGTCGGCATGACCGCCGCCGGCCTGGTGCTGCTGGTCGTCACCCTCCCGGCCCATTCGGGCTCGCACTCGAGCTTCTCGCTCGCCGGCATGATCTCCTTCGAGGCCGGCATGCTCGTGATCGGCGCGCTGCTGATCACGGGGCCGCGGATCGGCGCCCCCGACCATCACCACGGTGTGATGCTCGGCGCGGCGGCCGGCGTGCTGTTCGGCGTCTCCGACGTCGCGATCAAGGCCCTCACCGGCCTCGGCGGCGACGGCATCATGGCCGTCGTGCTCTCGCCCTGGCTGCCGGTCACGATCATCGCCTCGGTGGTGGCCTTCTACGCCTCCGCCCGCGGCCTGCAGGACGGCGAGGCCGTGCCGGTCATCGCCTCGACGTCGACCGCCGCCAACGTGTCGACGATCATGGGCGGCATCGTCGTCTTCGGCGATCCGATGCCCGGCGACGCCGTCGGCATCGCGCTGCAGATGCTCGCCTTCGTGCTCGTGATCGTCGCCGCGCTGATCGTGCCGCCGCCGATGCGCGCGGCCGAGGCGAACGCCCAGCTCGCCTGAGCCGGCTCCGCGCCAATCCGCTCCCGCTCGCGCTCGCGGCGGCCCTCGCGCTCGTCTGGGCGCTGGCGCTGCACACGCAGGCGGGGCGCAAGCTGGACCTGCGCGTCTACACGGGCTTCGACCCGCTCGGCGACGAGACCGTGCTGCGCGAGTTCAGCAAGGGGGCCCACCTGGGCGACCCGGGGCCCGCGCTGTATCTCACGATCGGCGTGATCGTGCTCGCGCTCGTGGTCTCCGGAGTGCGCTGCGCGATCGTGGTGGCGGGCGTGACCGGGCTCTCGAACCTCACGACCGTCGCGCTCGCCTCGACGATCTCGATCGCGCGGCCACCGCTGCCCGACGCCAACCTGTGGCCGAGCAACCACACGACCGCGGTCGCCGCGGCCGGGATGTCGCTGCTGCTGATCTTCCGCGGTCGCTTGCGGTGGCCGGCGGCGCTGCTGGCCTACGGCATGACCGTCGGCATCGCGCTGATGCTGCTGATCCGCGGCACGCACCTGTTCTCAGACCTGATCGCGGCGGTGCTCGTGACGGGGTTCTGGACCGCCGTCGGCGCTCACGTCCTGAGGGCCCACGCCTCCAGCTGATCGGCGTGGGCCTCGGTGAGGCCGGTCGAGGGGTCCGTCGTGACGAGCAGCGTCGGGCCCGGGCGCTCACGGGCCCAGGCGCGGCAGCGCTCGTCGTGGGCGTCGTCGACCCAGGCGATGCGGCGGCCGGGCCCCGCGTGCGCGTCGACGGCAGCGAGCTTCCAGTGCGCGGCGTCCTGCGGGCGGTCTGTGAAGACCAGGTGCGGCCAGCCCGCCGGCAGCCCGAGCAGGTGCGGGAGGTGGCCGTCCGCGCGGTCCTCCCAGCCCGTGCACCAGACGCAGTCGTAGGTCGCGGCGAGGCGCACCAGCAGGACCGCGGCGCGGCGGGAGAGCAGGTGCGGGATCCCCTCGATCAGCGCCGGCGTCGTCTGCGCGCGGTCGACGTGCGGGCCGAACAGCGAGAGCACGCCGTCGACGTCGACGAGCAGCAGCGGCCGCTCAGGCGCGGGCATCGAGGATCGCCCGCGCGACCTGCTCCGGGTCGTCCCACATCGGGACGTGACCGCAGCCGCGCAGGGTGACGTGGCGCGCCTGGGGCAGCAGGCGCGCCGCGCGTGGCGCCTGGCGGCCGGCGAGCAGCAGGCGGTCGCGCTGCGCCCAGGCGATCGTGGTCGGGCAGGCGGGCATCTGCGGCCGCCAGGCGGTGACCTCGGGCAGCGTCGCGTGCCAGCCGGGCGCCCGCGCGGTGCAGTGGTTCATGTGCGCGGCGGCCTCGGCGGGCATCCGCCACGGGCGCGCGAGGACGAGGCTCATCAGCGCGGCGCGGCGCGCGGGGCCGCCGTAGGCGATCTCGGCGCGCGCGTCGAGCGCGCTCGCCATCGCGTGCATCGCGTCGAGGGTCATGCGCGCGTAGGCACGCTCCCGCCCGGCCGCGAAGCCGATCGGCGAGATCGCGCACACGCTGCCCGCCGAGCCGCGGCGGCCGAGCTCGAGCGCGATCCCGCCGCCCAGCGAGTTGCCGGCCACGTGCGGGCGCTCGAGCCCGAGCTCCTCGACGGCGGCCGCGAGCGCCGCGACCGTGGGCGGGCCGGCCAGCGGCGCGGAGGCGCCGAAGCCCGGCAGGTCGACCGCGATCACCTCGTGCTCGCGCGCGAGCAGCGGCACGACCGGATCCCAGACATGGCGATCGAGGCCGATCCCGTGCAGGAGGACGATCGGCGGTCCGCCGCCGGTGCGGCTGTGCTCGAGCATGGCTGCGCAGCCTATGGCTTGACCGCCCGCCCAGCCGGCGGCCCGGGCGTCAGGTACGTTTGTGCGGATCGGCGAAGGTCCCCTGCCGGTCTGGCGATGCTGACCCTCCGCGACCTGCTCTCAGACGTAGCCGTCCGCGCCGTTTCCGGCGGCGCGGAATACGACGTGCCCGTGCGCTGGGTGCACATCTCCGAGCTGGAGGACCCGACGCCGTTCCTGTCGGGCGGCGAGCTGCTGCTGACGACGGGGATGGCGCTCACCGACGAGGCGACCCAGCGCGAGTATGTCGCGCGGCTGGCCCGGCACGACCTCGCCGGGCTCGGGCTCGGGACGGGGTTCGCGCACGAGACGATGCCCGCGGCCCTGGTCGAGGCGGCCGCCGAGCACTCGTTCCCGCTGTTCGAGGTGCCCTACGAGCTGCCGTTCATCGCGCTCACCGAGAAGGCCTTCACGCACCTCGTCAACGAGCAGTACGCGGTGCTGCGGCGCGCGCTCGCCGCGCACGAGCGGCTCGAGCGGATCGTGCTCTCCGAGCAGGGGCTCGAGGGGGTCGCGGGCGCGCTGGCGGCGCTGATCGGCGGGCCCGCGCTGGTGTTCGACGGGCGTGGGGAGGAGCTCGCGTCCTCCGGCGTGGAGCCGGCCGTGGCCGCCGAGGCCGGCGCGGAGCTGCGCGAGCGCACGCGGGCCGGCGCGCGGCGCGGGTTCGCCCCCGGCGGGGCGCTGGAGGGGCGCGCGCTGGCACTCCCGGTCGCGCGCGCGGGCGGGGACGAGAGCGGCGCGCCCCAGGCGTGGCTGGTGGCCGCCAAGGACGGCGGCGCCCTGACGGAGTTCGACCGCCTGACGCTCCACCAGGCCGTCACGATCGTCGCGCTCGAGCTGCTGCGCAAGCGGATGGCCGACGACACCGAGCGGCGGCTGGCGGGCGACGTGCTGACGGCGCTCGTGTCCGGCGAGCTGGCGGGCGCGGACCTCGCGCGGCGGCTTGAGCCGTTCGGGCTCGGCGAGCGCGCCGGCATGGTCGTGCTCGCGCCGCCGCGGCAGGTCAAGGCGGCGGTCGAGGACGCGCTCGCGCGGGCGGTGCGCGACGAGGCGGGCGCCGGGCTGGTGGCCGGGACGGGCCGCTTCTCCTGCGCGCTGCTGGCTCCCCCCAAGGGCGGCGACGACGAGCTGTTCGCGCTCGCCGAGCGCGTGCGCCTGCGCGTCACGCGTGACGCGGGCGCCGAGCTGATCGCCGGCGCGGGGCGCGCCGCGCCGGCCGCCGACGCGCGGCGGACCTTCCACGAGGCGCGCTGCGCGCTCGAGGCGCGCGAGCTCGCGGGCAACGGCGCGGCCGGGCCCGTCGCGACCTACCACGATCTCGGCTCCTTCCAGCTGCTGCTCTCGCTCCAGGACGACGAGGCCCTGCGCCTGTTCTGCGACTCGATCCTCGCCCCGATCGAGGACGGCGAGGGCGCCTACGGCGGGGAGCTGATGCGCTCGCTGGAAGCGTTCATCGAGTGCAACGGGCAATGGGAGCGGGCGGCGCGCCAGCTCTACTGCCATCGTCACACCCTCCGCTACCGCATCCGCCGCGTGGAGGAGCTGACCGGGCGGTCGCTGGACTCCGCGCGCGATCGCATCGACTTCTGGCTCGCGCTGCGGGGACGCGAGCTGATCAACCCGTAATGAGCATCGCGACAGAGAGGACCAGATGAAGGTCGGCGTTCCCACCGAGATCAAGACGGACGAGTACCGCGTCGCGCTCACGCCCTCCGGGGTGCGCGAGCTGGTCGAGCACGGCCACGAGGTCGTGGTCCAGGCGGGGGCCGGTGACGGCTCCTCCATCTCCGACGCCGACTACGTCTCGCAGGGTGCAGAGGTCCTGCCCGACGCGGCCGCGGTATTCGGAGCCGCGGAGATGATCGTGAAGGTCAAGGAGCCGCAGGCCCCCGAGGTGGCGCTGCTCGAGCCTCGCCACACGCTCTTCACCTACCTGCACCTGGCGCCGGATCCTGAGCTCACGCAGGGGCTCGTCGACTCGGGCGCCACCTGCGTCGCCTACGAGACCGTCGAGGACACGCGCGGCCGGCTGCCGCTGCTGGCGCCGATGAGCGAGGTCGCGGGCAAGATCGCCACGCAGGCCGGCGCGTTCATGCTCGAGAAGCCGCTCGGCGGCCGCGGGATCCTGCTCGGGGGGGTGCCGGGCGTCGCGGCCGCGAACGTGATGGTCATCGGCGGCGGCGTGGTCGGCATGAACGCGGCCTTCATCGCGATCGGCATGGAGGCGACGGTCTACGTCTACGACCGCAACATCGACCGCCTGCGCGAGCTCGACATCGCCTTCGGGGGCCGGGCGGACACCTGCTACGCGTCGACGCTGGACATCGAGAAGCGCCTGCCCGACGTGGACCTCGTGATCGGCGCCGTCCTGGTGCACGGCGCCAAGGCGCCCTACGTGATCCGGCGCGAGCAGCTCTCGCTGATGAAGAGGGGCGCCGTCCTGGTGGACGTCTCGATCGACCAGGGCGGCTGCTTCGAGACCTCGCGCGCGACGACGCACTCCGACCCGACCTACGAGGTCGACGGCGTCACCCACTACTGCGTCGCCAACATGCCCGGGGCGGTCCCGATCACCTCGACCTACGCGCTGACCAACGCGACGCTGCCCTACGTGCTGCACCTCGCCGACGCGGGTGTGGAGCGCGCCTCGCGCGAGAACCCGGGGCTGGCCAAGGGCGTCAACGTCGTCGGCGGCAAGGTCACGTACGCGCCGGTGGCCGAGGCGACGGGGCAGGAGTACACGGAGCTCTACGAGGCCATCGGCGCGGCGGCCTGAGCGAGCACCGCGGCGAGCTGCGCCGCGACCAGCGTCGGCTCGCGCCGGAGCCGGCGGTAGGTCACGCGCAGCACGCGCCAGCCGGCGGCCACCAGCGCCGCGTCCCTTGCGCGGTCGTCCTCGAAGCCCTGCCGGCGGCCGTGGGTGGCCCAGCCGTCGGTCTCCACGACGACCCTGAGCTCCGGCCACGCGAAGTCGAGCCTGTAGCGGCCGAGTCGGTACTGGGCTCGCGGCTGCGGGAGGCCGGCTCGCCGGACCAGCTCCCGGAAGCGCTCCTCGAAGTCGTTGTCCGTGGGGCTCTCGAACGGCAGCTGCTCCGGCCGGACGAGGTTGCGCGCGAGCGCCTCGCGAACGAGCCGGTCGGGCCACTTCAGGTCCTCGAGGGTGCGCAGGGTCGTGGTCACCGGGATCCCGGCGATCTGCGTCACGTCCTCGGGTTCGAGTCCTCGGTGGACGATCAGGTCCTTGCGGTTGCGGCGGTCGCGGAGGGTGATCGACACGTGGAGAACGGCGGGCAGGGTGGGGGTGAGCCTGGAGAGTGCGGTCGCCGTGGAGAAGCTCGCGGCCGAGTGCGGGCCGGTGGCGAGCGTGGCCGCTCGGATCCTGCCGCGGTCCTCCAAGCGGTCGCTGCCGACGGCGTACACCCCGCGGTAGACCACGAACAGCCGCTTCGCCTTCACCGCGTTGTCGATCTCCTGGCCCTCCACGAGGCCACGGAGCTGCGCGCGGGTCACGATGCCGTCCTGCCGGCGAGCGATGCCGTCAACGTCGATCGGTAGCACCGCGAGCCTCTCCTGATCGACGTTGACGGCGAATATCGCCGTGAACGTCGATCCGACCGGGGGTGGTGGTCCGGCGATCGACGTTGACGGCGGGCTTGGGCATGCGCTGGACCCTGCCTCACCCCGGGGCGTTGCGGGGCCCGGGACCCCCTTTCTTCACTCTCTACGTGCGAAGTTGTTGCGAAGTGCGCCCGGGACGGAGCCGAAACCCGCTGCTAGCATGCCCCGCCGTATGCCGACGACCTCCCAGCTTGTCCGTAAGGGCCGCCAGGCCCCGAAGAAGAAGCTTGCGACCCCCGGCCTGAAGTCGGGCAAGGGGCGCAAGAAGCGCGTGGCCGCTCCTCAGCGCCGCGGCGTGTGCACGCGTGTGTACACGACGACGCCGAAGAAGCCGAACTCCGCGCTTCGCAAGGTCGCCCGTGTGCGGTTGACCAACTCGATGGAGGTCACGGTCTACATCCCGGGCGAGGGCCACAACCTGCAGGAGCACTCCGTCGTGCTCGTGCGCGGTGGCCGCGTCAAGGACCTCCCGGGCGTGCGCTACAAGGTCGTCCGCGGGACGCTCGACGCCGCCGGCGTCTCGGACCGCAAGAAGGCCCGCTCGCAGTACGGCGTGAAGGCGAAGTAGCCATGCC
>DATFQI010000233.1:0-9242 GCA_035264365.1 Solirubrobacteraceae bacterium | reverse complement strand
AGCGAGACCACCGTCTGCCGGCCGTGCGTGTCGGCCGCGGTCGAGACCACCCCGGCGGGCTTGTTGAGCGCGTAGACGGCCCGCTCGCCCTTCCACGCGCGCGCCGGCTCGCCGTCGACCTCGATCGCCTCGCTGCCGTCGACGTCGCGCGCGGGGTCGCGCACCACCTCTCCGCCCACCGTGACGCGCCCGCCGAATACGAGTTGCTCGGAGGCGCGGCGCGAGGCCACGCCGGCGTGGGCCAGGTACTTGGCCAGGCGCATACGGACGCCTGCCACGATATTCGGGTGGACCTGAAGCTGCTCGAGGAGACGCTGGCCGGCGCCGGCGAGCCCGCCTTCCGCGCCCGCCAGGTGTGGCGCTGGACGGCCAACGGCGCGCGCGGCTACGACGAGATGACCGATCTGCCGGCCGCGCTGCGCGAGCGGCTTACCGCAGAGGTCCCGTTCTCGAGCCTCGAGCTCGTCCACGAGGCGCACAGCATCGACGGCACCGTGAAGGCGCTCTTCCACACGCACGACGGCCGCGCCGTCGAGGCCGTGATGATGCGCTACCGCGACGGCCGCCGCTCGATCTGCGTCTCCTCGCAATCGGGCTGCCCGCTGACGTGCACGTTCTGCGCCACCGGCGCGATGAAGTTCGGCCGCAACCTGACGGCGAGCGAGATCCTCGACCAGGTGCTGCACTTCCGCCGCATCGAGCCCGTGAACCACCTCGTCTACATGGGGATGGGCGAGCCGATGATGAACCTCGACAACGTCCTCGCGAGCGCGCGCCGGCTGCCCGACGTCGGCATCACCCACCGCCGCACGACGATCTCCACGGTCGGCTGGAAGCCCGGCATCGACAAGCTGGCGGAAAGCGACATGCCGATCCGCCTGGCGTTCAGCCTGCACGCGCCCGAGGACGCGCTGCGCTCCCGGATCATGCCGGTCAACGACCGCTACCCGCTCGAGGACGTGCTCGCCGCCTGCCGCCGCTACTACGGCGTGCGCCGGCGCATGGTCTTCATCGAGTACGTGATGCTCGCCGGCGTCAACGACAGCTACGCGCAGGCGGTCCAGCTCGCCAAGCTGCTCGACCCGAAGGTCTTCAAGGTCAACCTGATCCCGTTCAACCCCACCGACGCGACCTACGACGGCTCCTCGCGCGAGGCGATCGCCGCCTTCAAGGCCGCGCTCGAGGAGCACGGCGTGAGCGCCACGGTCCGCCTCACCCGCGGGCGGGACATCGACGCGGCCTGCGGCCAGCTCGCCGCGAAGGCCGCGGCTTAGCCGGCGTTCTGCGCGCGCTCCTCGCCGGCGCGCAGCAGGCGGTCGCGCAGCGCCGCCTCGTCCTCCGGGCTCGGATCCCAGGCCGACGGGTCGGGAAGGTCGTCGACCGACTTGAGCCCGAACAGCTTCAGGAACAGCGGCGTCGTGCGATAGAGCACGGCGCCGAACTGCGAGCGGCCGGACTCCTCGATCAGCCCGCGGTCGGTCAGCGCCGCGGCGGCGGACTCGGACGCCACGCCGCGAATCCGCGCCACCTCGGGGCGGGAGACCGGCTGTAGGTAGGCGACGATCGACAGCGTCTCGGCCTGCGCGGGCGTCAGCGACGGCGTGCGCGGGCGCGCGAGCAGCCGCCGCGCGGCCTCCTCGGCGTCCGGGTGCGAGGCGAGCGCGAATCCCTCGCCGACCTCGCGCAGTACGACCCCACGGCCGCCGAGCCCGTGGCGCAGCTCGCCGAGCGCCTCCGTGACGTCCTCCTCGGAGGCCTGCAGCGCGTCGGCCAGCTCGTCGACCGGTACGGGCTCGGGGGCGAGGAACAGCAGCGCCTCGATCAGGCGCGCGAGCCCGGTCACTTCTGCACCGTCCGCGAGACGCTGTCGCGCCGCGCCGCGGCGACCGCGCGGAGGGCCGGCGCCGGTGCCTCGCCGCGCACCGTGATCTCGCCGAACGGCTCGTCCTGCTGCCACTCCGCCTCGCCGCGCTTGTAGAGCTCCAGCAGCGCGAACACGGTCACCGCGACCGTCATCCGGTCGGCGTCGCGCACCGCGTCCTCGAAGGAGAACGCGCCGCGGCGCAGCAGCCCGCGCAGGACCGCCAGGCGGTCGGAGAGCGACACGCGCGGCATCGCCATGTGCTGCAGGTCGATCGGCGGCGGCGTGCGCAGCAGCCCGCCGAGCGAGGCGCCCAGCACGGTCGGGTCGTAGGCCTGCCGGGCCGCGGCCAGCGGCGCGCGGCGCAGCGTCTCCGGCAGCGGCGCCGAGCGGTACAGGTGCCCCTGCTCGTCGTCGTGGCGCGCGGCGATATGGCCGCCCGCGCCGCGGAAGCGCGCGTACTGCAGCATCCGCTCGATCAGCTCCTCGGCCGCCTCGGCGGGCGCGAGCTCGTCGAGCTCGGGCAGCTCCTCGCCGGGCAGCATCAGCCGCGACTTGAGCTCCAGCAGCGCCGCGATCAGCACCAGGAACTCGGTCGCGGACTCCAGGTCCAGCAGCTCGGAGGCCTCGAGGTGATCCAGGTAGGAGACGACGATGTCGGCCAGCTCGACCTCGAGCAGGTCCACGTCCTCGCGCAGGATCAGCGAGAGCAGGAGGTCGAACGGCCCCGCGAAGACGTCGAGGTCCAGCTCCAGCCGATGCACCGCGGAGGCCATGCGAACCGGAAGGCTAGGCGGCGGGGCCGACGGACCGGCGCGCCGGCCCGACTCCCATGGCGTCGCGCACGTCGGCCACGACGGGCGCCGCGAGCGCGCGGGCGCGCTCAGCGGCCTCGGCCAGCCGCTCCTCGAGCGCCGCCTCGTCGGCGCGCATCTCGTGGTAGCGCTCGCGCACGGGCGCCAGCCAGTCGGCGACCTCGTCCCCGACCGTCGTCTTGAGGTCGCCGTAGCCCTTGCCGTCGAACTCGCGCTCGATCTCGGCCGGATCGCAGCCGCGCGCGACGGCCAGGATCTCGATCAGGTTGGTGACGCCCGGCTTCTCCGGCGAGCGCACGATCTCGCGCCCGGAGTCCGTCTGCGCGCGCTTGAACTTCCTGCGGATCACGTCGGGCTCGTCGAGCACGTAGACCGTGCCCTGCTCGTTGCCGCCCGTCGTGGACATCTTGCGCGTCGGCTCCTGCAGGTCGGAGATCCGCGCCCCGACCTCGGGGATCCGCGCCTCGGGCACGACCAGGGTCTCTCCGTAGCGCTCGTTGAACGTCCGCGCAGCGTCGCGCATCACCTCGAGGTGCTCGCGCTGGTCCTCCCCCACCGGCACCTCGTTCGCGCGGTACGCGAGCACGTCGGCGGCCATCAGGACGGGGTAGAAGAGCAGCCCGGAGCGCACCATCTCGCGCTGGCGCGTGGACTTGTCGCGGAACTGATGCATCCGGTTGAGCGTCCCGAGCGGGATGACGCTCGACAGCAGCCAGCTCAGCTCCGTGTGCTCCTTGACGTCGCTCTGGCGGAAGAGGATCGAGCGCTCGGGGTCCAGCCCCGAGGCGACCATCAGCGCGTACAGGTCATAGGAGCGGGTCCGCAGCTCCGCCGGGTCGTACTCGACCGTGATCGAGTGCAGGTCGACGATGCAGTAGATCGAGGGGTCGCCGCGGTCTTGGCCGGCGACGTACTGCAGGAATCCGCCGATGTAGTTGCCCAGGTGCTTGGTGCCGGTGGGCTGGATGCCGGAGAAGATGATCACGCGGGCCGCAGGGTACCGCGAGGGCACCCTGCGGCCGCGTGAGAACTACCGTCCGACCGCTGCGGCGGCGGCCGTCCCGGGGCTCTGCGGGACGAGCGCGAGCAGCGCGTTCAGCGCCGCCGTGAGCTGGTTGAGCGCCGTCGTCAGCGGCCCGAGGGCGCCGCCCGGGTTCAGCAGGTTCGTGATCGAGCACAGCAGGTTGCCGAGCAGGTTGCCGGCCCCTGGCACGGCGTCGATGCGGAGGTTGATCTGGTTCGTCCGCACGACGAGGCCGAGCAGGTTGAGGGTGATCGGCCCGAGGACCAGGTTGAGGATCTGGCACGCGCCTGGGATCGGCGGCACCTGAGCGGCCTTCGCGCCGGAGCCGTCGCCTGCGCCGACCACCGACGCGGGCAGGGTGACCGTGCGGGCCTTGACGCGCTTGGTCTTGCCGTTCTTGCGCATCGTGCCCTTCAGCGTGCCGATCGCGACCATCTTGCCGTTGCGAGCGGCGAAGCGATCGATCGCGAGCGTGCCCTTGAAGCCCTTCGTGCCGGTCACGTTCACGGTCTGGGTCAGCGGCGTCTCAGCCGGCTGCTGTGCGGCGGATGCCGTGCCGGCGGCACCGAGCGAGACGGCGCAGACCATCAGGACCGCGAACGCGGCCATGCGGATTCGATTCATGGGACCTCCCTTAGGGGTCAGGGTCGGTTGACGTCCGCTTGACGGCTGCCCAAAGGGCATGCCACTTCGAACATGGCCGTTCATCACACCGATATCCGGTGTTGGGTGGGAAACCTGCCTGACATGGGCCGGAATCCCGCGCACCGCGCCGCGCCGGGCCTCCGCCGGCCTGGTGTCGGTCGGAACCCCGACGTCACAACCGTGACGGGCTACTCCAGTTCTTGGCGTATGATCGGGCGCTTGGCGGCGCCGGCCTCGTCGAGCCGGCGGACCGGCGTCGTGTACGGCGCGTTGCGCGCGATCTCCGGATCCTCGGCGCCCTCGCGCAGGATCTCGGCGATCGCGTCGGCGAAGCCGTCGAGCGTCTCGCGCGTCTCGGTCTCGGTGGGCTCGATCAGGAGCGCCTCGTCGACGAGCAGCGGGAAGTAGACCGTCGGCGGGTGGTAGCCGTGGTCGAGCAGCCGCTTGGCGAGATCGGTGGTGCGCAGGCCGAGGTTCTTCTTCATCGGCGCGCCCGAGAGCACGAACTCGTGCATGCAGAGGCGGTCGAACGCGACCGGCAGATGCTCGCCGATCCCCTCCTCCTTGAGGCGCGCGAGCAGGTAGTTCGCGTTGAGCACCGCGGTCTCGGAGGCCTCCTGCAGGCCGTCGCCGCCGAGCGACAGGATGTAGGCGTAGGAGCGCACGAAGACGCCGTAGTTGCCCTGGAAGCCGCGCAGCCGCCCGATCGACTTCGGCCGGTCGAAGTCGAGGTCATAGGTGTCGTCGTCCCTGCGCACGACCTGCGGCCGCGGCAGATACGGCTCGATCCGCCCGGAGACGGCGATCGGCCCCGCGCCCGGCCCGCCGCCGCCGTGCGGCTGGGTGAACGTCTTGTGCAGGTTGTAGTGGACGATGTCGAAGCCCATGTCGCCCGGGCGCGCGCGGCCCATCACGGCGTTGAGGTTCGCCCCGTCGTAGTACAGCGTCGCCCCGACCCCGTGCACGAGCTTGGCGATCTCCTCGATGTTCTCGTCGAAGACCCCGAGCGTGTTCGGGTTGGTGAGCATCAGGCAGGCGACCTCGTCGTCGAGGTTCGCCTTCAGGTCGTCCATGTCGACCCCGCCCTGGTCGTCGGTGCCGACCTTGACAACCTCGTAGCCGCCCATCGTCACCGTCGCCGGGTTGGTGCCGTGCGCAGTGTCGGGCGTGAGGATCTTCGTCCGCGCATCCCCGTTGGCCTCGTGGAAGGCGCGTGTGAGCAGCACGCCCGCCAGCTCGCCGTGCGAGCCGGCGCTCGGCTGCAGCGAGACGTGCGGCAGCCCGGCGATCTCGGCCAGCGCGCCCTGGAGCTCGTACATCAGCTGCAGCGCGCCCTGGGCGCGCGCCGGCGCCTGGGCCGGATGCAGGCGGGCGTTGCCGGGCAGCGCGGCCACGCGCTCGTGCAGCTTCGGGTTGTGCTTCATCGTGCACGAGCCGAGCGGATAGAAGCCCGTGTCGAGGTCGAAGTTGCGCTTGGAGATGCGGTTGAAGTGGCGGTTGATCTCCGGCTCGGCGATCTCCGGCAGCCGCGGCGGCTCCTTGCGGCGGAAGCGCTCGGGCAGCGCGTCGGGGTCCTCGGGCACGTCGAGCTCGGGCGCCACGAACGCGCGCCGGCCCGGCTGGGACTTCTCGAAGATCGTCTTCGCCCGGTCGCGCTGCTGCGGCGTCTCGGCGAGGCTCACGCCGTCACCTCCTCAGGGCGCCGGGCGCGGCGGGCGCCGGCGACCGCGCGGCCGAGCACCTCGGCGAGGCGGTCGATGTCCTCGCGCGTGCGCTGCTCGGTGATCGCCACGAGCAGGCCGTCGTCGAACTCGTCGTAGTCGGCGCCGAGCGGGTAGCCGGGGTTGACGCCCTCCGCCGCGCAGCGCTCGATCACGTCGTGGACGTCGGCGGTGAGCCGGACCGCGAACTCGCGGATCACGGGCTGCTCGTGCAGCAGCTCGACGCCCTCGACGCCGGCCAGCGCCTTGCGCGCGTAGGCGGTGCGCTGGAGCATCAGCTCGCCGATCTCGACGATCCCCTGGCGGCCGAGCCAGCTCAGGTAGACGATCGCGGCCAGCGCGTTGAGCGTCTGCGCGGTCGTGATGTTCGACGTCGCACGCTCGCGGCGGATGTGCTGCTCACGCGTCTGCAGCGTGAGCACGAAGCCGCGGCGGCCATCGGCGTCGCTCGTCTCGCCGGCGATCCGCCCGGGCATCCGGCGCAGGAACGCCTGCTGGGCGGCGAAGAAGCCGAACGAGGGCCCGCCGTAGTCGAGCCGGTTGCCGAGCGGCTGCCCCTCCCCCACGGCGATGTCGACGTCGAAGTCGCCGGGCGGGCGCAGCACGCCGAGCGTCATCGCGTCGCATGAGCAGACCGCGATCGCGCCGCAGTCCTTGATCCCCGGGACGAGCGCCTCGAGGTCCTCGATGGCGCCGAGGAAGTTCGGCTGCGCGAGGAAGACGGCCGAGACGTCATCGCCGAGGGCGTCGGCCAGCGCGTCCGCGTCGGTGACGCCGTCGCGCAGCGGGATCTCCTGGACCTCGATCCCCCAGCCCGCGCTCATCGTGCGCAGCGTCTCGCGGGCGTGCGGGTGCACGCCGCGCGAGATCAGGAAGCGCGTGCGCTTGTGATGCTGGCGGGCGAGGAACCCGGCGGCACCGAGCGCGCTCGGGCCCTCGTAGAGCGTGGCGTTCGAGACGGGCAGCCCGGTCAGCTCGCTGATCGCCGTCTGGTACTCGAACATCAGCTGCAGCGTGCCCTGGGAGACCTCGGGCTGGTACGGCGTGTAGGGCGTCAGGAACTCCGAGCGCGAGATGATCGAGTCCACCAGCGCCGGGACGTAATGGTCGTACATCCCCGCGCCCAGGAACGACAGCTCGTCGTCGGCGGACACGTTGCGCGACGCCAGCTCGCGCAGGTGCGCGAACACCTCCTGCTCCGGGCGCCCCGGCGCCAGGTCGAGCGCGCGGTCGAGGCGCACGCCCTCCGGGATCGTCTCGAACAGCTCGTCGATCGACTGCACGCCGATGCGCTCGAGCATCGCCGCGCGGTCGGCGTCGGTGGCGGAGGTGTAGCGGCTCAAGACAGGCTGCCCTCGTAGGTCGTCGCGTCCATCAGGTCGTCGACCTCGGATACGTCCGAGAGCTTGATCTTGACCAGCCAGCCGTCGCCGTAGGGGTCCTCGTTGACGTTCTCCGGGGAGTCGGCGAGGCCCTCGTTGACCTTGGTGATCTCGCCCGACAGCGGCGCCACGACGTCGGAGACGGCCTTCACGGACTCGATCTCGGCGTACGGCTGGTCCTTCGTCAGCGTGCTGCCGACCGCCGGCGGGTCGAAGTAGACGACCTCGCCGAGCTGGTCCTGGGCGAACCAGGTGATGCCCAGCGTGGCGCTGTCGCCGTCGATGCGGGCCCAGTCGTGATCGGAGTGGTACTTGAGGTCGTCCGGGTAGCTCGCGGCCACTGGTCAGCTCTCCTTGTGCGTGTACAGCGGCTTCTCCCGCACCTCGGCGGTGCGGACCTTGCCGCGGACGTCGATCTCGATCTCGGTGCCCGGCTGTGCCTTCTCGGGCGGCAGGTAGGCCATGCCGATCGCGTAGCCGAGGCTCGGGGACATCGTGCCGGAGGTCACCTCGCCGCCGCCGACGACGGTGTTGCCCTGGCGGGCGATGCCCTGGCCGGTGACCGCGAACGGCGCGAGCTTCTCCTGCGGGCCGGCCTCGCGCGTGGCGCGCACCGCGTCGGAGCCGACGAAGCCCGTGTCCTCCTTGCAGCACCAGCCCAGGCCGGCCTCGATCGGGCCGCGGCCGGTCATCAGGTCGTTGCCGTAGAGGTGGAAGCAGACCTCCAGGCGCAGCGTGTCGCGCGCGCCAAGGCCCGCGGGCTGCGCGCCGGCCTCGGTGACGGCGTCCCAGACGGCGGTCGCGCCGGCGGCGGGGACGATCAGCTCGACGCCGTCCTCGCCCGTGTAGCCCGTGCCGCAGACGAGCACGCCGTCCTGGCCGGCGACCGTCAGCGTGGCGGTCTTGAAGCGCTTGGGCAGCTCGCCGTCGGTGATGCCGGCGACGATCGCGCGCGCCTCGGGGCCCTGGACGGCCAGCATCGCGAGGTCGTGCAGCCTGTCGTCGAGCTGGACGTCGAAGCCCTCCGCGTGCCTGCGGAACCACGCGAGGTCGCTCTCGTGGTTGGAGGCGTTGGTGACGGTCAGGAATCGATCGCCGAGCCGGTAGGAGAAGAGGTCGTCGAGCACCCCGCCATCGTCCTGGCAGAGCACGCTGTACTGGGCGCCGCCGTCGGCCAGCTTCGTGACGTCGTTGGAGAGCACCCGCTGCAGGAACGCCTCCGCATCGGGCCCGCTCGTCTCGATCTCGCCCATGTGCGAGACGTCGAAGACGCCCGCGCGCTCGCGCACCGCGAGGTGCTCGGCGCGGATGCCCTCGTACTGGACCGGCATCTCCCAGCCCGCGAACGGGACCAGCCGCGCTCCGGCCGCGACGTGGCGGTCGTGCAGGGGCGTGCGCTGAAGGGCGTCGGCCATCAGGTGGCCGGACGCTAGCAGCGCGTGATGACTACGCGGCGGAGCGCAGCGTGCTCTCGGCGACCACGGCGCGGAAGGTCTCCACGACCGCCGGGTCGAACTGCGTGCCGGAGCAGCGGCGCAGCTCGTCGAGCGCCTCGCCGGGCGTGCGCGCGGCGGCGTACGGGCGGCCCGAGGTCATCGCGTCGAAGGCGTCGCAGACGGCGACGATCCGCGAGCCGAGCGGGATCGCGTCGGCCTGCAGGCGGTCGGGATAGCCGGCGCCGTCGAAGCGCTCGTGGGTGGAGCGCACGAGCTCGGCGACCCGGCTCAGCGACGGCGCGGAGCGCACGATGCGCTCGCCGATCAGCGGGTGGCGGCGCACGAACGCCCACTCGTC
>DATFQI010000232.1:0-4540 GCA_035264365.1 Solirubrobacteraceae bacterium | reverse complement strand
GTCACCCTCTTCACCGGCCAGTGGGCCGACCTGCCGATCGCCGAGCTCGCGGCCAAGTGCGGCGAATGGGGCTTCGACGGCCTCGAGCTGGCCTCCTGGGGCGACCACTTCGACGTCGTCCGGGCACTGGAGGAGGACGGCTACTGCGCCGAGCGGCGCACGCTGCTCGAGTCGCACGGCCTCGGCTGCTGGGCGATCTCCAACCACCTCGTCGGGCAGGCTGTGTGCGATCCGATCGACGTACGTCACCAGGCGATCGTGCCGCCGGAGGTCTGGGGCGACGGCGACCCGGACGGCGTCCGCGCACGCGCCGCGGAACGGATGAAGGACACCGCGCGCGCCGCCGCCCGCTTCGGCGTCGAGGTCGTGACGGGCTTCACCGGCTCGCCGGTCTGGCACATGCTCTACTCGTTCCCGCCCAACGACTTCGACGAGATCGAGCGCGGCTACGAGCGCTTCGCCGAGGCGTGGGGGCCGATCATCGACGTCTTCGACGCCGAGGGCGTGCGCTTCGCGCTCGAGGTGC
Organism: Solirubrobacteraceae bacterium; assembly: GCA_035264365.1. Lineage (GTDB taxonomy): Bacteria > Actinomycetota > Thermoleophilia > Solirubrobacterales > Solirubrobacteraceae > DATFQI01. The sequence continues at coordinate 4,014 of DATFQI010000232.1, read as the reverse complement.
ACCCGACCGAGATCGCCTACGACTTCGTCACCACGCGCAAGGCGCTGGCGGCGCTGGACCACCGGCCGGGCTTCGGGATCAACTTCGACCCGAGCCACCTCGAGCCCCAGCTGCTGGACCCGGTCGCGTTCGTCGACGAGTTCGCGGGCCGGATCCATCACGTGCACGTGAAGGACTCCAAGCGGCGCCTCGACGGGCGCCGCTCGATCCTCGGGAGCCACCTCAACTTCGGCGACAGCGACCGCGGCTGGGACTTCGTCTCGCCCGGCCACGGCGACGTCGACTTCGAGTCGATCTTCCGCTCCCTCAACCGCGCGGGCTACGAGGGCCCGCTGTCGATCGAGTGGGAGGACTCGGGGATGGACCGCGAGTACGGCGCCCGCGACGCGCTGGCGTTCGTCCGCAGAACGGACTTCGCGCCGTCGGGCGTCGCGTTCGACGCGGCGTTCGCGCGAGGGGACTGAGGCCGGGCCGGCGGCGTCCGCGCCGCCGGCCCACAGGAAGGCCTCAGCCGCGCGCTAGTAGCGCACGCAGGTCAGGTAGTCGAACCCGGCCCTCGCGGCCTCGAACGGATCGAACGGCTGCGCCGGGTTGAAGCGCGGGTCGTGCTCGACCACGTAGTAGCGGACCGGACCCTTGCTCGCGGCGAAGATCGAGGGGAAGTCGATCCCGCCGGCGCCGACGATCTCGATCCGGCCGGGGAACGCGCCGGTCGCCATGTCCTTGACGTGGAACAGCTGCGCCCGGTTGCCGAGCCGGCGGACGAGCTCCGCGGACAGGTCATCGGCCTGCGCGACGCTCGTCGCGCCCTCCGCGGTCCCGAGGCCGCGCGTGGACCAGTACAGGTCGAGCTGGAAGACGACGTTGCGCGGGTCGGTGTGCGCAAGCAGCGTCTCGTACGCCGAGACGTCGGCGAACTGGCGCTCGAACTCCCAGTTGTGGTTGTGGACCATCAGCGTCTGGCCGGCCTTGCGGGCGCGCTCGCCCAGCGCGTCCAAGTACTCGGCGTAGGCCACCCACTGGGCCTCGGTGGCGTAGTTCGGCGTTCGCGCCGGAGCCGAAGTACTTGATGCCGAGGATCTTGTTCTCCGCGAGGATCCGGTCGAGGTTCGCGGGCGCGGTGGGCGTGCCGACGTCGACGTGGCGCGCCGAGGCCTTGATGCCGTACTCGTCGAGCAGCGCGCGCATCTGCGTCGCCGACAGGCCGCTCAGCGTGAACAGCTCGATGTTCCGGTAGCCCGTGTCGCGCAGGAAGGCGAGCACCTGCTCGAGCCGCGCCTGCGTCGCGGCGTCGGTGCCGAAGCCGCCGCGAAGGCGCGGCGTATGCGTGCAGACATGACGCTCTTCTCCTTCACTCTGGGCGGCCGCCCCTCGCGACCGCGTCGAGGTGAGAAATCTACACGACTTTGTTCGTTACGCAAGCAGAAGTCCGAAAACCGACTGTAGACTTTGACCACGCAACGGACTAAAGTCTCGAAGGGCGATGCTCCGATATGCCTACGTTTCGAGCGGTCTGTCCCGGCACCGGCTCGAGGACGCGCTGGAGCTGCTGCTGGAGGCCGGCTACGACGGCGTCGCGCTCACGCTCGACCATGTGCACTTCGATCCGCTGGCGCCGCGCCTGCGGGTCCGCGCCGAGCGGCTCGGCGGGCTGCTGGACGAGCTCGGGTTGGCCCGGGTCGTCGAGACGGACTCGCGCTTCCTGCTCGATCGCCACCGGCCCGACCACCCGAGCCTGCTCTCCGAGGGACGCCAGCGCCGGCTCGAGCTGCTGCGCCGCGCGGTCGACGTCGCGGCCGCCGTCGGGGCGCCGGTGGTCTCGATGCGCACCGGAGCCGCGCCGCGTCAGCAGGATCCGGTGACGGCTTGGACGCTGCTGATGGACGGCATCGAGAGCGTGCTCACCGCCGCGGGCCGGGCGGGGGTGGCGATCGCGGTCGAGCCCGAGGGCGGCATGCTCGTCGAGCGCCTCGACGACTTCTTCACGCTCGCCCGGCGCCTCGGGGATCCGGCCGGCTTCGGGCTCACGCTCGACCTCGGCCACTGCGCGGCCGTGGAGCCGGGACCGGTGGAGGAGAGCGTGCGGCGCGCGGCGGAGCGCCTGCTGCACGTGCACGCCAAGGACATGCGCAGGCGCGGGGACGAGCAGCTGATGCTCGGCGACGGCGACCTCGACCTGCGGTCGGCCCTGCGGGCGCTGACCGAGGTCGGCTACGGCGGGCTCGTGGCCGTCGAGCTGCCGCGCCACGCGCACCTCGCGCCCGACGTCGTGCCGCGGGCGATCGCCCGCCTGCGCGACGCCGAGCGCGGCCGCGCGGAATCGACGCTCTAGGCGCGCTCGACCGCCTTGGGCTCGTCCGCCTTGCGGGCGCCTGAGCCCGTCAGCGAGTCCTTGAACTCGCGCATCCCCTGACCGAGCGAGCGGCCGGCCTGCGGCAGTCGCTTCGGCCCCAGCACGAGCAGGGCGATGACGAGGACGACGATCAGCTCGGTCGGTCCGATGTTGGGCATGGTGGCCTCTCGATGGTCAGTTGACGGCGGGACGGTGACGGCGCCCGGGGGCGCGCATGCGCAGCTCGTAGCCGAGCCACGCCAGCAGGAACACGGCCGCGAACACGGCGAACGGCAGCCAGCCTGGGAGGGACGTGTCGCCGGCGGCGGCGCGCGCGGAGCTCGGCCCGCCCGCGCCGGCGATCGTCCGGGCGGGCGGGACGTCGGCGGGCAGCGGATGCCCGCCGAGCCGCGCGACCCGCCGCACGGCGGCGATCGCGGTCTGCGCGAGCGCGTCGCCGTCGCCGGGCCGCCGGCCGGCGAGCGGCCCGAGCAGCGTGGGCACGCCCGCGGGCGTGACGGGGCCATAGACCTCGCCGCGCATCGCGCGGCCCGCGACCCCGACGCCGTGCGGCGTGATCACCAGCAGCGGCGCCGTCACCGGCCTCGCCGCCTCGAGCTCGGAGACGAGGAAGTCGGCGTAGCGCTGCGGGTGCCGGAGCATCGCGGGCGTGTCGGCCACGTCGTCCTTCCCGCCGACGAGCGCGACCTTGACGGGATAGCCGTCGCGGCGCACGGCCTGCAGGAGACCGAGCAGCCGCAGCTCGAGCGCCTGCGAGGGCCGGTCGGCGAACGAGGGGTACAGCGGATCCGTCTCGAGATAGTGCCCGGACGGGTCGCCGTGCCCCCACGCCGGCGCCGCGGCGCCCAGGGACGCCGCGACGCAGGCGATGGCGAAGGTGCGCAGGCGCACGATCAGTCGGCGTCGCTCTCGTACGCGGCTTCGTCGGCGACGGTGCTCTTGCCCTTGGCCTTCACCCCGCCCCGCAGCCCGAGCATGTTCTGCAGGCTGTACTTGGCGTGGCGCAGGGAGCGTCCGGGATCGGTCGCGGGGCCCGGGCCGCTGTCGCTCTCGATGATCGCGAACTTGGAGCCCTTCTGGCCGACCTCGTCGAAGATGCGCTTGTAGCCCACGACGGCCGGGTCCGGGTCGACCGGGTAGCCCTGGCCGATCGAGCCCTCGCCGGCGAGGATCGCGTCGGTGAACGTCGCCGTCCGGGCGATCGTCTGGGTGAACGGGTTCACGCCCGGCAGCGGTGGGGGCACCAGCCGGCTGCCGTCCTTGACGTGCCAGGCGAGGATCCGGGGCCCGTTCGCCTTCCAGTAGTCGAGCGGCGCACCCCACAGCGAGCCGTCGACCGGGTCGGGGAAGCGCCCGCGCGCGTTGTACGTGTGGTACGTGTCGGGCTCGAAGAACACGTAGCGCGGGTCCGTGTTCTCGGTGAAGAAGTCGATCCGGTGCTTGCGCGCGAGCTCGGGGTGCGCCGGGTCGTTGATGAAGTTCCAGTTGTTCTGCTCGGCGTGCAGGTAGACCTTGATGCCGTACTGCTCGTACATCAGCTCGCCGAGCTGGTTGTACTGGTCACAGGCGGTCTGCCAGGCGGAGAGCAGGTTGGCGTTGGCGCCCGTCACCGGGTCGCCCGCCGTGCCGATGTGGGTGTGGCCGAGCGCCTCGGCGATCGT
>DATFQI010000231.1:0-7460 GCA_035264365.1 Solirubrobacteraceae bacterium | reverse complement strand
CGACGAGATAGCCGCCTGTGGCGCCCCAGACGACGTCGAAGCCGTGCGCGCCGTCGGCATAGAAGGGCAGGCCGACGAGGCCCATCGCGATGTAGAGCAGCTGGCCGAGCGCGCCGCGGTTGGCGCCGAGCGCCGCGCCCGTGAGCAGGACCGCAAAGGTCTGGCCGGTCACGGGGACCGGGCTACCGGGGATCGCGATCGAGATCTGCGCGCAGGCGGCGGTGAGCAGGGCGGCGCCGATGACGAGCGCGGCGTCGCGGACGCGCGTGTTCGAGAGGACGTCCGCGAGGACCCTCGGCTGCGGGGCAGCCAGCGTTGCGGTCTGGTTCATGACGCAGCGTCATATCACTCGTCCAGCCGCTCGCGGCGCGCGGTCGCGGAGCCGCTGGAGGGATCGATCGACACGAGATCCACCGCCAGCGGCCGGAACGCGGGGTCCTTGGCGTAGATCACGCGGGCGATCCCGAGCTCGGTCGGCGCGTCCTCTGTGAGGTTGCCGGTGCCACCGCCGCCGATCGAGCCGCCGTTGACCACCGTCACGCCGGGCAGGGTCTCGAGCGTGGCGCGGTGGCTGTGGCCGGCGACGAACATGAGCGGGCGCGAGGGCGGGTCGTCGCTCAGGACCGCCAGCGCCGGCTCGATCAGCGCGGGCTCGTGGACCATGATCACGTCGACCCGGCTCTGGACGGAGCGCATCCAGGCGGTGAACGCGTCCTGCATCTGCGGCGTGGGCCTCGGCCGGAAGCGGTCGGCGTAGTTCTCGGTGCTGCGCCTCTCGAAGGGATCGGAGTAGCCCGCGATCCGCATCCCCGCGACCTCCTGGACCACCTCGCCGCGGCTGCCGTCAGCGTTCAGCCGCCCGTCCTCGGAGAGCACGATCGCGCCCGCTCGCGCGATGTCGCGCTCGAGGGTGTTGGAGTCGTGATTGCCCGAGACGAACACGAACGGCTTGCCGGTGCGCACGACCCGCCGCACGACGCGGACCTCCAGCGGCGAGCCGCGATCGGTCATGTCGCCCGGGAACAGCACGGGCTCGCCGTCGGCGACGCGCTCAAGGATCGGGATCGTGAGCGCGTTGTTGTGCAGGTCGGAGGCGACGGTCAGGCGCGGGGCGTTGGACAGCGACGCACGGCCGGCCGGCTCGGTGACCAGGCGCGCGAGGCCGACGAGCTGGGCGTCGAGCTCCTCGTCGAGCACGCGCGTGGAGCGCTGGGCGGTGTCGATCGCCTCCAGCGCGCGGGGGATGTCGGCGCCGTGGGCGTAGTACTGCGGGCGGTCGATCTCCCCGCGCGGCGGGAACAGCACGACCAGCGCGATCCCGATCGCGAGCGCCGTCCCGAGCGCCAGCGCCGCCGTCCAGCGCAGCCGCGGCCCGGCGCCGCCTCGGATCGCGAACGCCACCAGCAGCCCGAGCGACAGCGCGGCGAGCATCGTCACGCCGATCAGCGCGCGCAGGTAGGAGGCGATCGCGTCGCGCGCCTCGGTGCGCACGCGCCGCACGTCGAGCGCGCCCGCCTGCGCCACCTGCTGGACGGTCCGGCGGTCGACGGTGCGCACGTCGACGCGCAGGCGCGCGGGCAGCCGGATCGCCTCGAAGCGCGCGCCCCAGTCGACCAGCGGCACGTAGACGTCGAGCGCCCCCTTGTGGCCGGGCGAGACCGACAGCCGGATCTCGCCGACCGACAAGTCCTTCGTCTGCGCGAAGGTGGCCAGGGCCCCGTAGCCGCCCGCGAGAGTGGCGAGCAGGACCGCCAGCAGGGTGAGCGCCCGCCGCGCGCGGGTCAGCGGCGGCGCTCCCACAGCTGCATGTCGGAGACCTTGCGGTAGCCCAGCGCGACGTAGAGCTTCTCCCCGAGGCTCGTCGCCTGCAGTGAGGCCGAGGTCAGGCCGGCCTCGCGGGCGTCGCACGCGACCTGCTGCATGACGTCGGAGGCCAGCCCCTGGCGGCGCGCGTGCGGGGCGGTGGCGACGAACGAGATCCCGCAGTCGCTCTGGTGGTGCAGCGCGAGGGCGACCGAGGCCGGCCGTCCCCGCAGCTCCGCGACGTAGGCGTGCAGGACGCCGGGCGGGAGCGGCGACAGCGTGCGCTCCAGCCGCGCGTCGGGGTTGCCGTAGGCGAGGTCGTTGACGTGGCCGACGGTGGCGAGGTCGGTCTCGCGCGTGGGGACGCGCCCGTTCATGGCGAGGTCCGCGATCTCGGCCGCCATGCCCGGCGAGGAGGAGGTCACGCGCATGCGCGCGAGCCGCAGGGTGTCCGTGACCGGCCAGTTCGCGCCGTCGACCCAGATCCCCCAGCGGCGCACGCCGAGCATCTCCCAGCGCTCGCGCATCTGCTCGAGCTGGTCGAGGCTGAGCTCGCTGCCGGTGACGATCGCCGCGTTGAGCGTCGGCGAGTCCGGCGCGCCGGCCACGAAGCTCGCGACGATGCCGGCCTCCTCGGCCACCACGCCGCCCGCGGCATCGCCGCCGAGCAGCGTCTGCAGCTGCGCGAAGCCCTGCCACAGGCGTTCCCGCAGCGTGCCGTCGTCCATGGTTCGGAGGCTACTGCGGAGGCCGCTCGAGGCCGCCGAGCTGGGCCTGCAGCTTGCGCATCCCTGCGAGCCAGCGGTCGTGCGTGGCGCCGCGGTTGGCCATGTACTTGGCGACCTCGGGGTGGGGGAGGATCAGGAAGCGCTCCTCGTGCATCGCGCTGACGACCTCGTCCGCCACCTGCTCGGGCTCGATGATCTGGGCGATCTGGCGCAGCTTGTCGACGTCGAGGCCCTCGGTGACCATCGGCGTGTTGACGAACTGCGGGCACAGGCAGGAGACGCGGATGCCGCGGTCGCGATAGGTGATGTTCAGCCACTCGGCGACCGCGACGGCGGCGTGCTTGGTGGTGGCGTAGCCGATCGCGCCCAGCTGCGAGAGGAGGCCGGCGGCGCTGGCGGTGCTCAGCAGGTACCCCTCACCCTGCTCGAGCATCTTCGGGACCAGGGCTCTCGCAGCCCAGATGTGGCTCATCACGTTGACGCGCCACAGGAGATCCCAATCGTCGTCTCCGAGCTCCGGCGGCCCACCCGGCGGGCCGGTGATGCCGGCGTTGGAGAAGAACGCGTCGATCGGCCCGACTTGCGCCTCCGCGAGCTCGATCAGCCCGCTCACGCCGCTCTCCCGTCCGACATCCGCCTCGACCGCGAGCCCGCCGGCCTGCTTCGCGGTCGCCCGCGCGCCCTCGAGGTCGAGGTCCGCGACGGTGACGCGCGCGCCCTCGTCCGCGAATCGCAGCGCACAGGCGCGGCCGATCCCGCTCGCCCCGCCCGTCACCACGATGTGCCGGCCCGCCAGCTCCATGGCGCCGGACCCTACAGTCCTAGGCATGGAGACCCGGGAGATCCGCCTCGCCCGCCGGCCGCACGGCGAGCCGGTCGGCGAAGACTTCGAGCTGGCGGTGCGGGAGCTCGACGAGCCGGGCGAGGACCAGGTCCTCGTCCGCAACCGCTTCATGAGCGTCGACCCCTACATGCGCGGCCGCATGAACGATCGCAAGTCCTACGTGCCGCCGTTCGAACTCGGCAAAGCGCTGCAGGGAGGGGCCGTCGGCGAGGTGGTGGGCACGGGCGAGCTCGTCGTGCACGACCGCGGCTGGCGCGAGCACGCCCTGCTGCCGGCCGACCGGGTGCGCCGTCCCGGCCCGCTGCCGCACGACGTCCAGGCCAGCGCGCTCCTCGGCGCGCTCGGGATGCCGGGTATGACGGCCTGGGTCGGGGTCACCGAGATCGCCCCGGTGCGCGAGGGCGAGACCGTGTTCGTCAGCGCGGCCGCCGGGGCGGTCGGCAGCGTCGCCGGGCAGCTCGCCAAGGCGCGCGGGTGCCGGGTGGTCGGCAGCGCGGGCGGGCCCGCGAAGACGCGCTTCGTGCGCGACGAGCTCGGCTTCGACGCCTGCTTCGACTACCGCGCGATCGAGCCCCGCGAGGCGCTGCGCGAGGTCGCGCCCGACGGCGTCGACGTCTACTTCGACAACGTCGGCGGCGTCCAGCTCGAGGCCGCGATCGGCGCCCTGAACCGCGGCGGCCGGATCGCCCTGTGCGGCTCCGTGTCGGGCTACAACGCCGTCGAGCCGCCGCCCGGTCCGCGCAACCTCTCGCTGCTCGTCGGCAAGCGCGGGATGATGCGCGGCTTCATCGTCGGCGACCACGCCGCGCGCGAGAGCGACTTCCGCGGCGAGGTCGGCGACCTGATCGCCTCCGGCCGCCTCCGGCTGGCCGAGACGGTGGTCGAGGGTGGGCTCGAGGCCGCCCCGGGCGCGTTCATCGACATGCTGCGCGGCCGGTATCTGGGGAAGGTGGTCGTCGCGCTGTGAAGCGCTCGGCCGGGGTGCTGCTGCGGCGGGCCGGCGACGGCTGCGTGCTGCTGGTGCATCCGGGCGGGCCGTTCTGGGCGCGGCGCGATGCGGGCGCCTGGTCGATCCCCAAGGGCGAGCACGACGAGGACGAGGACCCCGAGGCCTGCGCGCGGCGGGAGTTCCTCGAAGAGCTCGGGGTCACGCCGCCCGTGGGGTTGACCGACCTCGGCACCGTGCGCCAGAAGAACCGCAAGGAGGTGCGGGCCTTCTACGGCGAGGGCGACGTCGACGTGGCGGCCGTCGTGTCGAACACCTTCGAGATGGAGTGGCCGCCGCGGTCGGGCCGCGTGCAGTCGTTCCCGGAGATCGACCGAGCCGAGTGGTTCGACGTGGAGACCGCGCGCGAGAAGCTCAACCCGGCGCAGGCCGAGTTCCTGGACCGGCTGCCATGACGCTGCTCGAGCACCGCGGCAAGTCGCCCTCGGTGCATCCGAGCGCGTACGTCGCGCCGACCGCCGTCCTGTGCGGCGACGTGGTCGTCGGGAAGGACGCCCGGATCCTCTTCGGCGCCGTGCTGACGGCCGAGGACGGGCGGATCGAGGTCGGCGAGCGCTGCGTCGTGATGGAGAACGCCCTCCTGCGGGCGCGCTCCGCGCATCCCGTCGTCCTCGGCTCCGACGTGCTCGTCGGTCCGCACGCCCACGTCAACGGCGCGCTGGTCGGCGGCGGCTCCTTCCTGGCCACAGGCTGCGCGCTGTTCCCGGGCGTGCGGCTCGGGCGCGGCGTCGAGGTGCGCATCCACGGCGTCGTGCACGTCAACACCGTGCTCGAGGACGGCGCGACGGTCCCGATCGGCTGGGTCGCCGTCGGCGATCCCGCGCAGGTCCTGCCGCCCAGTGAGCACGACGCCATCTGGGCCGTCCAGGAGGGCCTCGACTTCCCGGGGACGGTCTACGGCCTCCCGCGCGACGCGCCCGCGCGCGAGCGCATGGAGCGACAGGCCGCCTGGTTCGCGGCCCATCGCGAGGACCGCGAGGTCGATTAGCGCGTCCCGCGCCGGGCCGCCCCCCGGCGCGTGGCCCCTGTTTTCCTTAGACGCGCCTCGCCCCGACGTAGTGGGAGCCCCAGTAGGAGTCGCTGATCGCGTGCTCCATGACCCCCTTGGTCGTGGCGGAGATCACGGTCGAGTTCGACGTCGCGATGCCCACGTGCGACGCGCCAGGACCGTTGGCGTTGAAGAAGACGAGGTCGCCGGCCTGGATGTTCGCGCGGCTGACCGCGGCGCCCTGGCCGAACTGGGCGAAGGAGGTGCGCGGCAGGCTCACGCCCGACTTCTGGAACGCCCAGACCACGAGGCCCGAGCAGTCGAAGCCTGAGGTCGTGGTGCCGCCGTAGGCGTACGGCGTGCCGATCGCGGAGCGGGCGGCCGAGACCGCGGAGCCGCCACCACCGGACGAGGACGGCGCTTGCTCCGTGGAGCCGGAGATCCCCATCGCGGCCATCGTGGCCGGGCCGACGATCCCGTCGGCGGTCAGGCCGTTGCGGGCCTGGAACGCCTTGACCGCGGAGCGGGTGATCGGCCCGTACGCGCCGTCGGCGCTGAGGCCGAGCTTCTTCTGGACGGCGATCGTGACGCCCTGGCTGGGCTTGGGGCCGGAGTTGTTCGAGGTGGAGCTGCTCGTGTTCGACGAGCCGCCACCAAGGGCGCCGCGAGTCTGCGGCCCGACGATCCCGTCGACCAGCAGCCCGTTGCGCTGCTGGAACGAGATGACCGCGGCCTTCGTGGCCGGCCCGAACACGCCGTCGGCCGAGATCCCGAGCTGGCTCTGCAGCGCCGACACCGCGGGCCCGCTCGATCCCTGGCGCAACAGGCCTGAGCTCGTGGAGGCCGTCGCGCTCGTCGTGCTCGTGGAGGCGGTGCTTTCCTGCGCGGACGCGGTCTGCTGAGCGAGCGGAGCGAGGATCGCCGAGGCCGCGATCGCCACGCCGACCTTCCGAGAGGCGGGCAGGTTCCTGCGCTCGGTGGCTGCACGCGCTCGTCGCAACTGCGAGCGCTTCAGCGAGCGCTCCCACGTCGCCGCGCAGGCCAAGTCACGCCCGCCGTTCTCGTGGTGCGGCAGCGCCAGGATCGCCCATCCGTCATCCGTCAATGCAGTCGTTCGCATCTCGAATCCGAGCTCCGTTCCTCCTCATCGCGGCCTACGAGGTGAGCTGACGGGCTCGCGCTGGTCGCGCTACGCGGCTTTGCTGCCGCGATTCGCCCCAAGGACCCGAGTGCCCCCGGCACTCCGATCCCAAGTGGTTCCCCCGCTCCCACCCCCCGGAGGAGGCAGGACTCGGCCTATGTCCAAGTCGCCATAACACCAGACGCGCCCGATGGATGCGGCGCGACCCGGCCTTGACGACCCGTTTCGGGCCGGCACGGTACAACGAGCGCATGAGCGAGAGCCCGCCTCTCTGCCCGACCTGCGGCCAGCCGGCCAGCGAGGCCCTCGGAGGCCCCGACCACGACTGGGAATGCCGCAACGAGGCCTGCACGGAGTTCGGCCAGCCCGTCCGCGCCGACGAGCCGCCACCACGCGAGGACCCCGAGCCGGCGTAACGGTGCGGTGAATTTGCCCTTGCGCCCTCATCTGAGGGGCGTAGCGTTCCCAGGCACACCGAGAGACGAGGCGATGAACGCCCAGCAAGACCAAGAGCGCGCCGAGAGCCGCACCCGCAAGCCACTCCGGCCACCACAACCGCATTCCACCGCTGGCCTCAGGCCTAGCCAGCGCCGAGCCGCAGAGCACCGAGCCACGCTCGACCGCGAGCGAGCCGCCGAACACTGGCTCCGCCGACTGGCCCACCGCTAGCCGCGCCCGCACGCGAGGTCGCAACCCACGCCGGGCACCGCTACCCTGCGTCCTCGCACGCCCTCTTAGCTCAGTTGGTAGAGCACTTCCATGGTAAGGAAGGGGTCGCCGGTTCGAGTCCGGCAGAGGGCTCTCGAAACGCCGCCGCATATGGCGGCTTTTTCTTTAGCCCGAATGGTCGCGCTCGACTCAGCGGGCGTCCCCCGCGTCCACGCCGCGTCCATCACGAACAGAAGGGCTCGGGCCGAAGCCATAATCCGACTGGCTGATGACCGAGGGAG
>DATFQI010000230.1:0-18238 GCA_035264365.1 Solirubrobacteraceae bacterium | reverse complement strand
GCGGCGCTGGAGAGGATCACCGAGTCCGCGCCGGACTGCTTGAGCAGGTGGACGTTCTCGGCCTCGCGGGCGGCGGCCACGATCGTCGCGCCCGGGTCGAGCTCGCGCGCGGTCAGCGTGACGAGCACCGCGGCGTCGTCGCGGTCGGTGGCGACGATCACCGACGCCGCGTCCTTCACGCCCGCCGCCTCCAGCACCGCGGTCCGGCTCGCGGACCCGTGGATGCCGGCCAGCCCGGAGCGGGTGGCCTCCTCGATCGCGTCGGCGTGCTGGTCGATCACGACGATCTTCTCGCGCTCGACGCCGCGGGCGAGCAGGGTCTCGACCGCCGCGCGGCCCTTGGTCCCGAACCCGATGACGATGGTGTGGTCGTGCAAGCCGCTCCTCCAGATCCGCTCGCGGAAGGCGGTCCGCGTCCGCTCGGCGAGCACCTCGATGGTGGTCCCGATGAGGATGATCAGGAACAGGATCCTCGCGGGCGTGATCAGCAGGGTCGTGACCAGCCGCGCCTCGTCGGTGACCGGCGTGATGTCGCCGTAGCCCGTGGTGGTGATGCTGACGGTCGAGTAGTACAGCGCGTCGAGGAAGCCGACGGGCGTCCCGTTGAGATCGCGATAGCCGGCGCGGTCGAGGTAGGCGATCAGCGTGACGAAGAGCAGCAGGGCCACCGCGAACGCCAGGCGGGCGGCCAGGCGCCGCCACGGGCTCGCGACGTTGGCGGGGAGGCTGACGACGGGCTCGGCGAGCGACACGGGGCGCGAGCGTAGCCGTCGGCGAGCCGTCCGGTGTGCTCCGTACCGTTGCGCCAGCGTTCCACGAACATCCGGGCGCGCGGCGTCCGGGAGGAGAGCCGATGCTGGATCTCGACGAGCGTCTCGACGAGTTGAGGGAGCTGGGCCGGTACCGCCGCCTGCGGATGGTCAGTGGTCCCCAGGGCCCGCGCGTGGTGCTCGACGGCCGCCCGGTGCTGCTGCTCTGCTCGGGGAACGCGCTCGGCCTGGCCGACCACCCTGCGGTCCGCGAGGCGGCGGCCGACGCGGCGATGCGCTGGGGCGTCGGCGCCGGCGCGGCCCGCATCGCCTCGGGCACGATGACGCTGCACCGGCGGCTCGAGGAGCGCGTGGCGACGTTCACCGGCATGCGCTCGGGGCTGCTGTTCGGCTCGGGCTCGCTCGCCAATCTCGGCGTGATCCCGGCGCTCGCGCGCCGCGGCGAGGTCGTCTTCCACGACGAGCTCTGCCACGCCTCGATCGTCGACGGCTGCAGGCTGGCGGGCGCGGACACGTTCGCCTACGACCACGGCGACGCCGAGCACCTCGCGTGGGGCCTGCGCCAGGCCGACAACCGCGGCGCCTTGATCGCCACCGAGGGCCTGTTCGGGCTCGACGGCGACGTCGCCCCGCTCGAGGAGCTCGCCGAGCTCGCGCAGCGCCACGACGTGCGGCTGCTCGTGGACGAGTCGCACGCGATCGGCTCGCTCGGCCCCGACGGGCGCGGCGCGGTCGCGGAGGCCGGGCTCGAGGACGAGGTGGACGTGATCACCGGCTCGCTCGGGCTCGCGCTCGGCGCCTACGGCGGCTTCGCGACCTGCGACCACGTGACGGCGCGCTACCTCGTCAACAGCGCGCGTACGCTGCTGCACTCCACGGCGCCGTCGCCGGTCGCGATCGCTGCGGCGATGGCCGCGCTGGACCTGCTCGAGGAGCAGCCGCGCCGGATCGAGAAGCTGCAGGCCAACGCCGACGCGCTGCGCGACGGGCTCTCGCGCGAGGGCTTCGACACCGCGGGCGCCCAGGGCCACGTGATCTCGATCGTGGTCGGCGACGCCGAGCGCGCGCAGCGGATCGTCGACGCCGCGGTCGAGCAGGGCGCGTTCATCGAGGCCGTGCTGCCGCCGGCGGTGCCGGACGGCACGGCGCGGCTGCGGCTCGCCGTGATGGCCTCGCACACGCGGCCCGAGCTGCGCGAGGCCGCCTCGTCGCTGGCGCGGGCGTGCGTGCGCTGCGGCTTCCGCCCCGGCGAGGGCGTGCCGGTCGTCGCCGCCCAGGAGGCCGGGCGCGTGTTCGACGGCGCCGCGCTGCCGCGCGCCGCCTAGTCGTAGCGGGGGTCGTTGAGGCGCGCCACGTACGGCCCGCCGTCGAGCTCCTTAGCGAGGCCCGGCGGCTCCGGTCCGACCTCGCCGGCGTACGCCTCGGCGTCGTCCTGCGGCTCCCAGCGCATCACTCGCCGGCTGCGTACTCGATCAGCGACTCGTCGACGAGCCACTCGACGGGCGCGTGGTCGTCCGTGTAGACCGCGCCACCCGTCAGCCCGGGGCGCAGGCGCGCGGCGGCGCGCACCGCCACCGGGCGCAGGTCGGGCGCGAGCGAGCGCGAGGCGGCGAGCAGGCGGCCGCCGGTCATCGGGGCGTCGGAGCCCATCAGGATCGTGTTCGTCGGGTTCAGCGGGTCGCGGGCGACCTCGCGGAAGGCGGCGCGCAATGTGGCGCTCAGCACCTTCTCGAGCCGGTCGGAGCCCTCCGGGTGCCCGACGTTGATCGCCACCACCCCACCCGGCGCCAAGCGCTCGCGCACGAGCTCGAAGAACTCCTTGGTGGTCAGGTAGAAGGGGATGTAAGGCTGCCGGTAGGCGTCGACCATGATCACGTCGTAGCGGTGTGTGGAGCGGCGCAGGAACGGGCGCGCGTCCTCGGCGATCTTGTTGAGCTGGGGACGGTCCTCGAGGTCGAAGTAGCGGCGGCCGATGTCGAGCAGCTCGCCGTCGATCTCGACCGCGTCGACCACCGCGTCGGGCAGGAAGCGGGCGTACTGGCGGGCGGTCGTCCCGGCGGCGGTGCCGAGCATCGCGACGCGCCGCGGCTCGCGCCCGAGCGCCGCGAACGGGTCGACGAGCAGCCCGTCCCAGTAGTTGCCGGTCAGCCAGCTCCCGGGCCGGTAGGTCGAGTGGATCGCCTGACCCTCGTTGAGCTCCAGCCGGCGGACGCCGCCGTCGTACTCGACCACGCGCGCGTACTGGTACTCGGTCTCGGTCTCGTAGATCACGCGGCCCTCCTCGCTGCCCTTGATCGCGCCCGGCGGGATCGCGAGCAGCAGCGCGACGGCGGCGGGCGCCGGCAGCCAGCGGATGCCGAGCCCGAGCGCGGCGACGAGCGCGAGCGCCAGCGCGAAGACCAGGAACGTGCGCTGCGTGCCGACGAGGGGGATCAGCAGCAGCGCGGCGAGGAACGTGCCGACGAGCGAGCCGACGGTGGAGATCGCGTACATGCGGCCGGCGATCTCGCCCGAGTCCTCGACCGCGTGCAGCTTCAGGCGGATCGCCCACGGCGACACGGCGCCGAGCATCAGCACCGGGACGGCGACGAGCGCCAAGACGCCGAACAGCGAGCCCGCGAAGGTCCCGATCGAGACGGAGTCGAACGCCTCGACGCTCAGCGACAGGAACGGGTTCGCGACGATCGGGACGAGGCCGAGGATCAGCGACGCCGCCAGCACGAGCAGGCACAGGCCCCGCAGGTGCGGGTGGCGGTCGGCGAGCCGGCCGCCGAACCAGTAGCCGATCGAGAGCGCCACGAGCACGATCGCGATCGTGTTCGCCCACACGATCGTCGAGTCGCCGAAGAACGGCGCCATCAGGCGCGCGGCGGCGATCTCCGCGCCGAGCGTCGACGTGCCGACCACGAAGACGAGCAGCTCGAGGGTCGGCAACCGGCTCCGCATGGGACGTCCGAGTATGGCGGGGTCGATCTCCTACCCTCAGAGGCCATGACCACGGAAACCGCTCAGAAGTGGATCTGCGAGTCCTGCGGGTTCATCTACGACCCGGCCGAGGGCGACCCTGACGGTGGGATCCCGGCGGGCACGTCGTTCGACGACATCCCGACGGACTGGTTCTGCCCCGTCTGCGGCGCGCGCAAGGCCGACTTCTCGCTCTACGAGGACTGAGGCCTTGAGCCTCGAGCCGGGCTCCCAGCTGAACCACGGCGAGCCGGTCAAGCCGCGCCAGGCGGCGACGGTGATCGTGCTCCGCGGCGGCTCGGAGACGCTCGAGGTCCTGCTCGTCAAGCGCAACCCGCAGCAGCGCTTCATGGGCGGCGCCTGGGTCTTCCCGGGCGGCGCCGTCGACGCTGACGAGGGCACCGGCGACCTCGCGCACCGCGCGGCCGGCGTGCGCGAGGTGCTCGAGGAGTCCGCGATCGAGCTGCCCGACCCCGGCGCGCTCGTGCGCTTCTCGCGCTGGATCACGCCCGCGGTCGTCACGATCCGCTTCGACACCCACTTCTTCCTCGCCGAGGCGCCCGCCGACGCGGACCCGAAGCCGGACGGCGGCGAGACCGTCGACCTCGGCTGGTTCACGCCGCGCGGCGCGATCGAGGCGCACCGGCGCAGCGAGATCCTGCTCGTCTTCCCGACGATCAAGACCCTCGAGCAGCTCGCCGAGTTCGAGAGCGCGGACGAGCTGCTCGGGTGGGCGGCCGGACGCGCGGTCGAGCCCGTCGAGCCGCAGGTGGTCGGTGACGGTCCGGCCGCTCGGATCGTGCTGCCGGGCGAACCCGGGTACGAGCCATGATCGTCGCCGTCACCGGGCCGACCGGCGACATCGGCCGAGCGCTGCTGCGCCGGCTCGACGCCGACCCGCTCGTCACGAAGGTGCTCGGGATGGCGCGGCGGCCGTTCGACCCCGCCTCGCACGGGCTGGAGAAGACCGAGTACCGCCAGGGCGACGTGCTCGACCGCGACGCGGTCCAGGCGCTCGCCGGCGAGGCCGACGTGCTCGTGCACCTCGCGTTCATCATCGTCGGCGGCCGCGAGGAGACCCGCTCGGTCAACCTCGAGGGCTCGCGCAACGTCTTCGAGGCCGCTCGCGGCGTGAAGCGGCTCGTGTACACGTCGTCGGTCGCCGCCTACGGGTTCCACTCCGAGAACCCGCAGCCGCTCACCGAGGACGTGCCGGCCCGCGGCAGCGACGCGCACTACTACTCCGCCCAGAAGGCCGAGCTCGAGGCGACGCTGCGCGAGGCGCTCGAGGGCGGCGGCACCGAGACGTACGTGCTGCGGCCGTGCATCGTCGCGGGCGGCGACGCCCTCGCGCTCGTGGAGGCGTTCCCGTCCCTGCTGCGCAAGTCGCCGGTCGGGCCGGTGCTGCCCGACCCCGGCACGCCGTTCCAGCTCGTGCACACCGAGGACGTTGCGCAGGCGCTCGCGGCCGCCGTGCGCGGGGAGGGCGAGCCCGGTATCTACAACCTCGCCGGCGCCGGCACGATCAGCGTCGCCGACCTGGCGCGCGCGTTCGGCTGGCACTCGCTGCCGGTGCCGCGGGCGGGCGTCGCGGCGACCGCGGTCGTCACCGGCAAGCTGCCGCTGATGCCGCCGCAGGTGTCGTGGCTGAACGCGCTGCGCGTGCCGGTCGTGATGGACACCACGCGCGCCCGCGAGCAGCTCGGCTGGCAGCCGCAGCACGACACGCAGGCGGTGCTGGCCGACACGGCGCGCAGCGCCCGAGCGGCGGGCCTGCTCTAGCGCCAGCAAGGCCCGCGCGGCGAGCCTGCTTAGCGTCGCAGCGTGAGCCGCCGGAGTACCGGCTCGGCGCCGTCCGGCGCGATCGCGAGCCGGACCGCGAGGCGGCCCTTGCGGGCGAGCGCGCGGCGGTCGCGTTTGGCGAGCCGCAGCACGACGCGCACCTGCCCCGCGGCTGCGCGGAAGCGCCGCGCGGCGAGCGTGCGCCGTTGCGCGCGCAGCGAGAGCCGGCCGGAGCACGCCGCCGGGCAGCGCAGCATGAGCCGCATGCGCCCGTCGCGGCCGACCCGCGAGGCGCGTCGGAGCGTGGGCGTGGCCGAGCGGACCGCCGGCGCAGGGCCCCCGGCGGCTGCGTCGGTCGCCGGGCCGCCCTGCTGCGGTGGCGCCGTGCCCGCGCCCGCGAGCTCGTCCGGCTCCGGGGTCGGGGTCCCCGTGGCCGTGGCCGTCGGCGTCGCGGACGCGGTCGGCTCCGGCGAGGGCTCCGGATCCGGATCGGGCGCCTCGCCGACCACGTACTGGCACGTCGCCGGCGTGCGGTGGCCGGCCACGTCCGCCGCCTCGTAGCGGGCGGTGAACGTCCCCGCGCGCGAGCTGTCCAGCGGCAGCGATCCGTTCGCGGGCCCGACGAGGCCCGAGCCCGCGTCGCTCGCGGTCCAGGTCGCGCTCGCCGGCTCGCCCACCGCGACAGGCTGCGGGCAGGCGAGCGAGGCCTGCGGCGCGGCGGCGTCGACCTGCACGGTCGCGGTCGCGCTGCGCGAGGCGTTGCCGGCGCGGTCGAGCACGATCCCCGAGACGGTGTGCGCGCCCGTGCTCGCGAAGCTCGAGGGGGCGGGCACGCTCGACGGGTCCACGCCCGAGCCCGCGCTGCCGTCGAGCAGCACCGGATCGCCGGCACCGGCGAACGTGAGCGTGACGCGGTCGCGGTACCAGCCGCCGCCATCGGGCGCGCGGTCGGGCGTGATCGCCGGCGGCGCAGGGTCCGCGCGGTCCACGACGATCGGCTGCGCCTCCTCCGACCACACGCCCGCGCGGCTGCCGTCGGATGCCCGCACGCGGTAGCGGTAGGTGCCCTGGCGCTCGAGCCGGCCCGGCGCGAACGAGAAGCCGAGCCCGCGCACGCCGCTGGCCACGGGCGACCATGCGGCGTCGTCCGCGTCTCGGTGCTCGAGCGCGTAGTTGACCGGTGCGCCCTCGGGATCCCACGAGGCCGGCCACGATACGGTGAACACGCCGGCGTTCGGGGCCCTCGACGCGAGCGGCCGGCCGGGCGCCGACGGCGGCTGGCCGGCGGGCAGCGGCGCGGGACGGATCGCCTCGCGGATGCCCGCCCAGCCCGGCTTCTCGGCGAAGTGCTCGTCGAGCGCGACGGACATCTCCCCCGTGCCGCGCCACGACCAGTGGTCGGCGGCGCCCCAGAGCGTGATCCGGAAGCAGGCGTCGACCGCCTGGCACGCCGCCGCGACGGTCTGGAACGCCTGGGCCTGGCGGTCGAGCTTCTGCTCGCGCGTGCCCGTGAACGTCGAGGTGATGCCGTCGAGCTCGGAGACGTGCAGCGCGAGGCCGAGCGCGCCGATCCGGCGCATCGCGTCCTCGGCCAGGAACTGCAGCGGGGCGTCGCCCTGCAGCAGGTGGTACTGCAGGCCGACCCCGTCGAGCGGCACCCCGCGGGCCTTGAAGTCGGCCGCTATCGCCTCCACCGCGCCGAACTTCGCGTTCGGCTGGTCGGCGGCGGTCTCGTTGTAGAAGAGCTTCGCGCTCGAATCCGCCGCCCGCGCGGCGCGCAGCGCGAGCTCGATCCAGGCGTCGCCGATCACCCGCTGCCACAGGCAGTCGCGCCGCGCGCCGTCGCGCGCGAACGCCTCGTTGACGACGTCCCACGCCGGCACGCGGCCCTCGAAGTGGTCCATGACCGTGCGGATGTGGTCCTGCATCACGTCGATCAGCTCGTCGCGCGTCCACGAGCGCTGCAGCAGCCACTGCGGCAGCACGGCGTCGTAGCACCAGATCAGCGTCGTCCCGTGCATCGGCTTGCGGTTGGCGACCGACCAGTCGACGAGCCGGTCGCCGAACGCGAAGTCGTAGCGGCCGCCGTCCGGGTGCAGCTCGGCGAACTTCAGGGCCGACTCCGGGGTCACGGCGTCGTAGCGGCGGAGGGCGTCGACGTACGGTGCGTTGTCGATCCCGCCCGAGTTCAGCGCCGTGCCGAGCTGGACCGGGCCGCTGCGGGCGAGCGCCGGCGCGGCCGTCAGCAGCAGCGCCGCCAGCGTGGCGAGGAGGGTCCGCACACCGCCAAGGTAGCCACGCGCGAAACCGGGGTACGAACCTGCCCGACGAGCACCCACAGGGGAGGGGCCGATGCGAAGGACGCTGTTGGCCGTGCTGACGGGCGCGGCGGTGCTGATGACGATGCAGGGGCAGGCGTTCGCGGCGGAGGGCGATGCCACGCTGGAGCGCTACGCGCGCGACACCTGGGCCTCGTTCGTGGCCATGACCGACGAGCGCAGCGGCCTGCCGGCCGACATCCTCGAGGGCGACGGCGGCCGCTCCGTCCAGACGTCGACGACGAACATCGGTGCCTACCTGTGGAGCGCTGTGGCGGCCGAGCGGCTCGGGATCATCGATCGCGCCGAGCTCGAGCGGCGCGCCGCCCAGACGCTCACGACGCTCGAGCACATGGAGCGCCACGAGCCCAGCGGGCAGTTCTACAACTGGTACGACCACCGCGACGGCGCCAAGTTGACGCGCTGGCCGCCGAGTGGCGCCGCGCTCGATCCGATCCTCTCGTCGGTCGACAACGGCTGGCTGGCGACCGGGCTGCGGATCGTCGAGCGCAGCGTGCCGTCGCTGTCCGCCCGCGCCCGCGCGATCTACGACTCGATGGACTTCGGCTTCTACTACGTGCCGGAGCGCAACCGGATCCTGTTCCACTACTCGCCCGCGCAGGGCACCGGACCGTGCTGCTACGACACGGTCGTCTCCGAGAGCCGGATCGCCGACTACATCGGCACCGCCAAGGGCGAGCTGCCGCGCAAGACCTACTACGGACGCTGGCGCTCGTTCCCGGACTCGTGCGACTGGTCGTGGCAGGAGACGCGCCCGGCGGGCTTCGACCGCAGCTACGACGGCGTCTCGGTCTACGAGGGCAGCTATCCCTACGGCGCGACGCGGATCACGCCGAGCTGGGGCGGCTCGATGTTCGAGGCGCTGATGCCCGACCTGTTCGTGCCCGAGGAGCGCTGGGGCGCGGGCTCGTGGCGGATGAACCACCCGTTCACCGTCGACGCGCAGATCGACCACGGCCTCAACGTCGCGAAGTACGGCATGTGGGGCTTCTCGCCGTCGAACGTCCCCGAGGGCGGCTACGCGGGCTTCGGCGTCGACGCGGCCGGCATGGACCCGAACGGGATGCCCTCCAACGAGGACGGCACGCTGGTCGATCGCGGCTTCGCCGGCTGCGAGGGGCGGCCCGCCAAGCCCGACCCGCCCGCGAGCGCGTACACGAACGGCGTCGTGACGCCGCACGCAGCGTTCCTCGGGCTGCGCTACCGGCGCGCCGAGGCGATCGCGAACCTCGCGCGGATCGAGCGCATCCCGGGCGCCTACGGCCGGTGGGGCTTCGTGGACTCGGTCAACGTCGGGACCGGCTTCCCGTCGCCGGCACGGCTCTCGCTCGACCAGGGGATGATCATGGCCGCGCTCGGCAACGCGCTCGGTGGCGACGTCCTGCGGAACGCGTTCTCCGGCGGCGACTTCGCCCGCAGGGTCCGGCCCGTGCTCGGCGTCGAGGAGTTCAACGTCCAGCCGCGCGGGTGCACGATCACCGGCACAGCCGGCGACGACCGCCTCACCGGCACGGCCGGTGACGACGTCATCTGCGCTCTTGGCGGCAAGGACCTGATCCTGGCCGGCGGCGGCGACGACGTCCTCTTCGGCGACGCCGGCGACGACCGGCTGGAGGGTGGCGGGGGCGCCGACACCGCCTACGGCGGCGACGGCACCGACCGCCTGCTCGGCGGCGACGGCGAGGACGTGCTCGCGGGCGGCCCGGGCGCCGACCGGCTCGAGGGTGGCGCGGGCGCCGACCACGCGGAGGGCGGTGGCGGCGGCGACCGTTGCGTCTCCGACGCGGCCGACGACGCGCCGGGAGGCTGTTGACCGGCTGCCATCCTGAAGCGCTCGTTTGAGGCCGCCGCGCTGGACCACAGTCGTCCCCGCGGTCGCGGCCGTACTGACGGCCGCGACCTGGGGCAGCAAGCCGGGGACGATCGTCCTCGTGATCGCGGGCGCGTTCCTGGCGGCGGCCGTGCTCAGCGCGGTCCACCACGCTGAGGTGGTCGCCCACCGCGTCGGCGAGCCGTTCGGCTCGCTCGTGCTCGCGGTCGCCGTCACCGTGATCGAGGTCTCGCTGATCGTGACGCTGATGGTCTCCGGCGGCTCGGGCTCGGAGACGGCGACGCTCGCGCGCGACACCGTCTTCGCCGCCGTGATGATCACGACGAACGGGATCGTCGGCATCAGCCTGCTGCTCGGCGCGCTGCACAAGGGCACGGCGTCGTTCAACGCGGAGGGCACCGCGACCGCGCTCGCCACCGTCTGCACGCTCGCCGTCGTGTGCCTCGTGCTCCCGTCGTTCACCGAGAGCGCGCCGGGGCCGGAGTTCACGGGCGGGCAGCTCGCCTTCGCCGCCGTGGCCTCGCTGACCCTCTACGGGCTGTTCGTGGTCGTCCAGACGGTCCGCCACCGCGACTACTTCGTGCCCGAGAGCGCTGGCCCGGAGGACCACGCGGGGACGCCGTCGGACCGCGAGGCGCTCACGAGCCTGGGCCTGCTCCTGCTCGCGCTCGTCGCGGTCGTCGGACTCGCCAAGCTCGAGTCGGGGGCGATCGAGGACGCCGTCGCGGCGATCGGCGCGCCGCCGTCGGCCGTCGGCGTCGTGATCGCGCTGCTCGTGCTGCTCCCCGAGACGCTCGCCGCCGTCCGCAACGCGCGCCGCGACCGCGTCCAGACCAGCTTCAACCTCGCGCTCGGCTCCGCGATGGCCTCGATCGGGCTCACGATCCCCGCGATCGCGGTCGCGTCGATCTGGCTCGAGGGCCCGCTCGTGCTCGGCCTCGGCTCGACCCAGATCGTCCTGCTGGCGATCACGGCGGTCGTCGGCGCCCTCACGGTCCTGCCGGGGCGGGCCACGCTCCAGGAGGGCGGCGTGCACCTCGTGCTCTTCGCCGCCTTCGTCTTCCTCGCGATCTCCCCGTGAACGACCCGTCGCTCGCGCGCGCGGCGGCGGCGATCGCCCGGCTGCCCCGCGACCGCCGCACGCTCGTCGCGGTCGACGGGCTCGACGGGGCGGGCAAGACCACGTTCGCCGACCGGCTCGCGCCACGGCTGGACCGCCCGGTCGTGCGCGTCCGCGCGGACGACTTCCTCAACCCGGCGGCGATCCGCCACGCCCGCGGGCGCGAGTCGCCAGAGGGCTTCTTCCTGGACTCCTACGACCTCGGCGCGCTGGCGCGGGAGCTGCTCGACCCGTTCGCCGCGGGCGGGCCGTTCCGCCGCCGCTGGCACGACGCGATCGCCGACCGGCCAGTGCTGGGCGCCGACGAGCACGCCCCGCCCGGTGCGCTGCTGCTGCTCGACGGGCTGTTCCTGCAACGCGACGAGCTGCGCGACCGCTGGGACCTCTCGATCCTGCTCGAGGTCGCCCCGGAGGTCGCCGCGGCGCGCCTGCTCGAACGCGAGGGCAAGCCGAACCGCCCGCGCTACATCCTTGGCCTGCAGCGCTACTTCTTCGAGTGCGACCCGGCGTCGCGCGCCTCGCTCGTGCTCCCCTGGTAGCGGGCGGTGATCTGGCGGATCAGCGGGCCCTTCGCGTCGGCGTAGTGGTTCATGTCCGGCCAGTCGCGGGTGGCGAGCTCGCGCTTGAGCGCCTCGTAGGCGGTGCGATCCTCGGCTGACTCGCGCAGGCGGTCGCGGAAGGCGAGGTCGGCGGCGATGTTCGGGGAGCCGGAGGGCCAGACGTGCACGTGGACGTCGAGCTGGGGCGTGCGGAACATCCGGTGTCCGTCCTCGTGCACGCGAAGGACGTAGCCGGCGCCCGAGAGGTCGAGGCCGTCGAGCGAGGCCACCTCGACGAGGATGTCGACGATCGGCTTGGCGGCCAGGCCGGGCACGGAGGTCGAGCCGACGTGCTCGATCCGCAGCGCCCGGTCGCCGAGCGCGGCGGCGATCCGCACGCGCTCCATCTCGAATCGCGCGGGCCACGCCGGGTCGTAGTCGGCGATCACGATCTCGCGCCGCTCGCGCCCGCCGATCAGCACGCGGTCCAGGTACGCGTCGTCCATCGCCTTGCAGTCCAGCACTTCGTGGCAGCCGCACCAAGCGGAACCCTGGTTCCCGTACTCGCGGACGCCGGTTCGCTCCGCTGACCTGGGGCTGCCCACACGGGAGAGTGCCGTGCGACCCCTCCTCTTCCTTCTCTCCCCGGAGCCCTCCTTACATGTCAACGATTCAGAAGTGGACGCTCGCAGTGGTCTGCGCGGCCACTGCGATGCTGATGCTCGACATCGCCGTGGTGAACACGGCCCTGTCGCGCATCGCCGAGGACCTCGACACGGGCCTCTCCGGCCTGCAGTGGGTCGTCGACGCCTACACGCTCGCGCTGGCCAGCGTCGTGCTGACGGCGGGCTCGCTCGCCGACCGCCTCGGCCGCCGCCGCCTCTTCACGATCGGCCTCTCGATCTTCACCGTCGCCTCGGCCGCTTGTGCCCTGGCGACCGACATCGTCTTCCTCAACTCCGCCCGCGCGGTCCAGGGAGTGGGCGCCGCGATCATGTTCGCGGTCTCGCTGGCGCTGCTGGCGCAGGCGTTCCCCAACCCGAAGGAGCGCGCCGGCGCACTCGCCGCCTACGGCGCCACGATCGGCGCGTCGTTCGCGGTCGGCCCGCTGGTCGGCGGCCTGCTCACGAGCGGCCTCGACTGGCAGTGGATCTTCCTGATCAACATCCCGATCGGCATCGCCTGCCTCGCCATCACGCGCTCGTTCGTGCAGGAGTCGCGCGACCCGGCCGCGCACGGCATCGACTGGCCCGGCCAGATCACGCTGACCGCCGGTCTCGGCCTGCTCGTGCTCGCGCTCCTGCGCGGCAACGAGGACGGCTGGGGCTCGACCATCATCATCGCCGAGCTGGCCGGCGCCGCCGTCGCGCTGATCGCGTTCGTGATCGCCGAGTCGCGGGTCAAGCACCCGATGCTGCCGCTGCGCTTCTTCCGCGACGGCTCGTTCTCGGGCGCGCAGATCACGGCGTTCGCGATCTCCTCGACGTTCTTCGCGATCTTCCTCTACATCACGATCTACCTGCAGCAGATCCTCGGCCTGTCGGCGATCGAGGCCGGCCTGGTCTACCTGCCCGGCACGCTGGTGATGCTCGTCGTCTCGGGCATGACCGCGCAGCTCGGTACGAAGGTCCCGGCGCGTACGATGATCGCGGTCGGGCTCGGCCTGGTCGCCGTCGGCATGGGCCTGTTCATGCTGGCGGGCACCGAGTCGTCGTGGCCGATCCTGATGCCGGGCTTCATCGTCGCCTGCGTCGGCACGGGCCTCTTCAACCCCGCGCTGACCAACGTCGCGCTGTCGTCGGTGCCGCAGGAGCAGAGCGGCGTCGCGGCGGGCGTCAACGACACGGCCCGCCAGGCCGGCATCGCCGTCGGCGTCGCCGCCCTCGGCGCGCTGATCCCGGCCGAGCACGCGTTCGGCGGCAACCCCGCCGAGTACGTTTCGGGCATGCACGACGCGCTGCTCGTCGGCGGCATCGTGGCCGCGATCGGCGCGCTCGCGGGCTGGTTCCTGATCTCCAGCAAGTACGGTGCGGCCGCCGAGGCGCCCGCCGAGGAGACGCAGGCCGCTCCGCAGGCGACGCTGCGCCCCGCGCTCGACGCCGCCTAGGACCCCAGCCGCTCCAGCCGGTCCGCCACGAGCTCCGCGATCGCCAGCGAAGCCGTGGCGGCCGGCGACGGCGCGTTGACGACGTGCAGCGCGTGCGCGGTCTCCGCGAACGCGAAGTCGTCGAGCAGCGCCCCGTCGCGGCCGACCGCCTGGGCCCGGATCCCCGCGGGCCCGGGCACGACGTCGTCGAGTCCGATCGCGGGCACGTAGCGCGCGAGGTCGCGCACCACGAGCCGGCGCGAGGCCGCGTTGGCGAGCTCGCGGGCGCCGGTCCGCCACCACTTGCGCACCAGCTTGCGGGTGCCCGGCCAGCGCAGGGTCATGCCGAGGTCTCCGCGGCGCACGCGGGCGAGCCGGTAGGCGTCGCGCGCGCCGGCCAGCAACGCGGTCGGGCCGAGCAGCACCTCGCCGTGGATCGTCGGCGAGAGGTGCACGCCGAGGAACGGCAGCGACGGGTCCGGCACCGGGTAGATCTGGCCGCGTACGAGATGCGCGCGGTCGGGGCGGAGCTTCAGGTAGGCGCCGCGGAACGGGACGATCCGGACGTCGACGCGGGTGCCAGAGCTTGCGGCCAGCAGGTCGGACCAGGCACCGCCGCAGGTGACGGCGCGCCGCGCTTCGACGCGATCTACCGGGTTCCGGTGCTGGATTGCAAGATCTGACCCCAGGTGGAGGTGGGCGCCGTCCGGGCGGTCGATGACGGCGCGGACGTCGACGCCCGTTCGGATCTCGCCCCCGTTGGCCTCGACGTCGCGCGCGTAGGCGGCGGCCACGGCCGAGAAGTCGACGATCCCCGTCTGCGGCGAGTGCAGCGCGGCGAGGCCGGTCGCCTCGGGCTCGATCTCGCGCAGCTCGGCCGGCCCGACGCGGCGCAGCCCCGGCACGCCGTTCTCCGTCGCGCGGCGCTCGAGCTCGTCCAGGCGCGGCAGGTCGGCGTCGCGCACCGCCACGACGAGCTTCCCGCACGGCACGGCCGGGATCCCGTTGGCGGCGCAGTAGTCGTAGAGCGCGTCCGCGCCCTGGCGGCACAGGCGCGCCTTCAGCGAGCCGGGCGCGTAGTAGATGCCCTGGTGGATCACGCCGCTGTTGTGCGAGGTCTGGTGCGCGCCGAGCGCCGTCTCGCGCTCGAGCACGATCACGCGCCGGCCGCGCAGCGCGAGCGCGCGCGCCGTCGCGAGCCCGACGATCCCCCCGCCGACGACCGCGACGTCGTGCATCACCGGGCCCGCCGCCGGTTGTCGCCGGAGGCGGCCACCTAATCGAGGAGGTCCAGCGCGGCGCCGACCACCGACTCGGCGTCGATCTGATGGTGCTCGTAGAGCTCGGCGAGGTCGCCCGACTGGCCGAAGCTCTGCACACCGAGGCACGCGATCGGCGCTCCCGCCGCGCCGGCGAGGAAGGCCAGCGTGTGCGGGTGGCCGTCGACCAGCGTGACGATCGGGACGCGCCGGCCGAACAGGCGGTCGATCGTCGCCGGGTCGCCCTCGCCGAGCCCGGCGCGGGCCTGGAACGACCGGAACAGCAGGTCGGCGCTGGTGACGCAGATCACCTCGGCCGCGACGCCCGCCTCCTCGGCGAGCACGTCGGCCGCCGCGATCGCCTCCGGCACCAGCGCGCCCATCACGACGATCGCCAGGACGGGATCCTCGGGCGCCCGCAGCCGGTAGCCGCCGGAGAGCACCTCCTCGCGGGTGCCCGTGTGCAGCGACTGGTCGATCGGCCGCGTCGAGAGGCGGAAGTAGGCCGAGGAGCCGTCCTCGCGCCCGAGCCGGCCGAGCGCGTGCAGCAGCGTCCACTCGAGGTCCTGCCCGAACGCGGGCTCCCAGGCCACGCAGCCGGGCTGCTCGATCCCGATCGACGGCGTGATGACCGACTGGTGCGCCCCGCCTTCGGGGCCGAGCGTGACGCCGCTCGGCGTGCCGACGAGGATCGACTGCCCGCCCGCGTAGATCCCGAACGACCACGGCTCCAGGGCGCGCGAGACGAACGGGTCGTAGATCGTGCCGACCGGCAGCAGCGGCTGGCCGTCGCGCGACCAGGTCGCGCCCAGCTCCCCGAGCAGCCCGACGAGGTTGACCTCGGCGATGCCGAGCTCCATGTGGCGGCCGTGGTCGGACTCGCGCCAGCGCACCAGCGTGTCGGTGTCGTCGGCGAACCAGTCGATCCGGTCGCCGGGAGCCCAGATGCCGGCCTTGTTGATCCAGCCGCCGAGGTTGGTGGAAGTGCCGACGTCGGGCGAGACCGTCACGACGCGGCTCGCCACCTCGGGCGCCTCGCGCGTGAGGTCGACGAAGAAGCGGCCGAAGGCCTGCTGCGTGGACTCCTTGCCCTTGTGCTCGCGCCCCAGGTCCTCCGGCACGGCGGGCGGGTCGGCGGCGGGCTTCGGCTCCGGCCGCTCGAGCCGGCGGCCGGTCGCCGCGCACAGCGCCGCCTCCGCCGAATCGTCCGCGAACGTCGCCCACGGGTCGCCGGGGTCGGTGCCGAGCGTGTCCGCGAGCTGCGCGTACTGCTCGTCGTTGAGCAGCGCCGAGTGGTTGGCCGGGTGGCCCTCGGTCGGCAGCATCCAGCCCTTGATCGTGTAGGCGAACACGACGGTCGGACGCCCGGGCTCGGCGTCGGCCTGGCGGTAGGCGTCGACCAGCGCGCCGAGGTCGTGGCCGCCGAGGTCGCGGAAGGTCGCCAGCAGGTCGTGGTCGTCGAGCTGGGAGACGTCGGTCTCGATCCGCTCGCGCAGCTCGTCCGCGTCGGCGCGCAGCAGCCGCTGGTACTCCTCGTTGGGCATCGCGTCGATGCGCTCGCGCAGCTGCGGCTGGCTCGCCAGCTTCGGCCCATACTTGACCATGACGCAGTGCCAGCCCGCGGCCTCGAACATCGCGGCCAGCCGGCCCGCGGCGATGTCCGGCACGACGCGGTCGAGCGACTGGCGATTGACGTCGACGACCCACATCACCTCGCCGAGCTTGCTCACCATCGGGTCGGCGATCGCCTCCCAGCAGGCGCCCTCGTCGAGCTCGGCGTCGCCGAGCAGCGAGATCTGGCGCCCGCCGCGCGGCACCTCGAAGTGCCCCGCGACATAGCGGTGCGCGAGCGCGCCCCAGACGGGGGCGGTCGCGCCGATCCCGACCGACCCCGTCGAGTAGTCGACGGGGTCCGGATCCTTGCTGCGGCTCGGATAGGACTGCAGCCCGCCGTACTCGCGCAGCGTCGTGAGGTACTTCGGGTCGAGCCGGCCGAGCAGGTAGTTGATCGCGTGCAGCACCGGCGAGGCGTGCGGCTTGACCGACACGCGGTCGGGCGCCTCCAGGTGCGCGAACCAGAGCGCGGTCATCAGGCTCACCATCGACGCGCTCGACGCCTGGTGGCCGCCGACCTTCACGCCCGACTTGTTCTCGCGCACGCGGTTGGCGTGGTGGACGATCGAGGTCGCCAGCCACAGCACGCGCCGCTGCACGCGGTCCAGCGCCTGCAGGTCGAGGTCGGTCTGCTCGGAGGCGGCGGTCGCCATTCCCCTTCAGCCTAAGGGGTGCTGGAGGTCGAGCACGCGGCCAGGTCCGCCGTCTGCCAGCAGCTCGGCGTACGGCTCCTCCGCGCGGCGCTCGGAGCCGAACCCGAACACCCGCTCCGCGCCGAGCACGCGCGAGCAGATAGCGCGTGCGCGCAGGAGGTCGTGGTAGTCGTTGCGGTCGACCTCGCCGCGGTGCGCGCCGAGCACGTGCTGGAGCTCCGCCAGCCGGCGGTCGCCGAACGGGGAGAAGATCGTCGGGCGCGCGAGGTCGCGCCACAGGCCCCAGGTCCACCACGTCACGCCGGCCGTGCGCGCGACCGCCGCGACGGTCTTGTGCGCGTGATGGGCGTCGTCGCGGTCGGGCGAGATCAGCAGGTCCACGCGCTCCCCGGCGATCAGCTGCTCGACCGTCGCGGCGAGCAGCTTGCGCGCGTTGAACGGGTCGTCGCCGACGGACAGCCCGAGCGGCGGATCGTGCACGACGAGCTCGAAGTCGGCCCGCCGGCAGGCCTCGGCGACCTCCGCGCGGCGCCGCTCGTGCTGGTCGGGGCGCCCCAGCGAGCACGCCAGGTTGATGACCCGGTGGCGCGCCTCGCGCAGGCCGAGCAGGGTCGCGCCGGCCCCGAGCACCTCGTCGTCGGGATGCGGCGAGAGGTGCAGCACCGTGAGCACGGCGCCGCACCCTACCCGCGCGCCGGCCTACACGCGCGCGCCGCGCAGCTCCGGGAGCACCTGCTCGCCGTAGACCTCGATCGCGCGCAGCGGGTCCGCGCCCGAGTTGTTCTGGAGCACGATCACCGTCGCGCCGAGCTGCTCGAGCTCGCGCAACCGCTCGACGTGCTCGTGCGGATCCGACCCGACGATCGCGTTCTGCGCGAACTCCTCGTCGGACATCTCCTGCTCGCCGTGCTCGTACATCTCCCGCGGCTTGTGCCAGTCGCGGGTGTAGTGGTCCTCGGGCTGGGCGCCCTTCCACTTGCGGGCCGACTCGAACGCCGCCTCGTCGGTCTCCGCCCACGACCACAGCGCCTGGAAGACGATCTCTCCGTCGCCCTCCTTGCCGGCCTCGCGGCGCGCCTGGCGGTAGGCCTCGATCACCTCGGGCGTGGACTCGGGATCGGGCAGCGTCCACAGGCCGTCGCCCCAGCGGCCGGCGACCGCGGCGGCCTGCGGGCCGAACGCGGAGACCCAGATCGGCGGCCGGCGCTCGGGCAGCGTGTGGAGCTTGAGGTCCTTGGCGCGGTAGTACGGGCCGTCCTCGGTGATCGTCTCGCCCTTCCA
>DATFQI010000229.1:0-2059 GCA_035264365.1 Solirubrobacteraceae bacterium | reverse complement strand
CTCCAGCGTCCCGGCCGCCGACCTCGAGCAGAAGGCGAAGTCCTGGTTCACCAGCCCGCTGCCGCTGCTGCTCGTCGTGGGGCTGATTGCCGGTACCGTCCTCGTCGGCAGGCAGCTCCGCCGCTCGGTGCGCAATGGTCGGCGCACCGGCGACCGGCCACGAGCCGCATGATCATCACCGTCACCCTCAACTCCGCCATCGACAAGACGTTGTCGGTGCCGAACTTCCGGCTCGGCCGCCGCCACCGGACCGTCGAGCAGACGACGATGCCGGGCGGCAAGGGCGTCAACGTCGCGCGCGTGCTCAAGGCGCTCGGCCAGCCCGTGATCGCGACCGGGTTCACCGGCGGCGCGACCGGGACCCGCATCGTCGACCAGCTCACGCAGCTGTCGGTGCTGAGCGACTTCGTGCGCATTCGCGAGGAGTCGCGCACCAACACCGCGGTGATCGATCCGACGACGGGCGAGCAGACCGAGATCAACGAGCGCGGTCCGAAGGTCTCCGCCCAGGAGGTCGAGCTGTTCGTCGACAAGCTGCTCTACCTCGCCAAGGGCGCGTCGATGTGCGTCTTCGCGGGCTCGCTCCCGCGCGACGTCGACACCGACATCTACGCGGGCCTGATCCGCGAGCTGCGGCGGCTCGGCGTCACCACGATCGTCGACACCGACGGCGACCCGCTGCGCCGCGCCGTGCGGGCGGAGCCCGACGTGATCTCCCCGAACGTGCTCGAGGCGGAGGAGCTCGTCGGCCACGAGTTCACCGACGACCCGGAGGAGTGGGCGATCGCCACGCGCGAGATGTGCGAGCTCGGCGCGCGCGAGGCGCTGATGACGATGGGCGACGGCTGCTTCGCGCGCATGCGCCCGGAGGACGGCGAGACCGAGCCCGCGCTCTACCGCGTCCGGCTCGCCTCGGCCGCGCTCGAGCCGCGCGCGACGATCGGCTCCGGCGACGCCTTCCTCGCCGGCTTCGTGGCGGCGCGCTACTCCGGCCGCGGCGCGGCCGACTGCCTGGCCTACGGCGTCGCCTGCGGCGCCGAGTCCACCCAGCACCTCGGCGCCGGCCTGATCGACGCGGAGCGGGTTGCGCGGCTGCTCGCCGAGACCGAGGTTCAGCGGATGCAAGCACCCGCCGAGATCTCCTGAAGCCGCACCTGACGAACGTCAACGGCGGCTGGGTGGGGGAGCGAGGGAGCCGCCCGCGCGCCCACTCCGGGGCGTCGCGCGGCGCTCGAGGTCCGACGGGTCGATAACTCATGTCAGGCGTGAACTATCGACCCGTCGACGCAGAGCGGCGCGGTCGGGGCACTGCCCACCTTCCCCCCACCCAGGGCCGTTGACGTTCGCTCGCAAGGAGCGGGGTAACGTGGTTATGAACCCGCGTCACCGTCCGCCCCCACACCTAGGATTCCGCCATGGAGATCGAGATCGGCCGAGGCAAGAAGGCGCGCCGCGCCTATGGATTCGACGACGTAGCCATCGTCCCGTCCCGGAGGACCCGGGACCCCGATGACGTCGACATCTCCTGGACGCTCGGGCCGTACCGCTTCGAGCTCCCGCTGCTCGCCTCCGCGATGGACGGCGTCGTCTCGCCGGAGACCGCGGGCATCGTCGGCCGTCTCGGCGGGCTCGCCGTGCTCAACCTCGAGGGCATCTGGACCCGCTACGAGGACGCCGACGCTCAGCTCGAGCGCATCGCCGGCCTCGAGCGCGAGGAGGCCACCCGGGAGATGCAGGAGATCTACCAGGAGCCGGTCAAGGAGGAGCTGATCGCTCAGCGGATCCAGGAGATCAAGGCGCACGGCGTCGTCGCCGCCGCGTCGCTGACCCCGCAGAAGGTGGAGCGCTGGCAGGAGCTGGCGCTGGACGCGGGGCTGGACATCCTGGTCGTGCAGGGCACCGTGATCTCGGCCGAGCACGTCTCCAGCCAGGGTCACGTGCTCAACCTCAAGGAGTTCGTGCGCGAGCTGCCGATCCCCGTCGTGCTCGGCGGCTGTGCCAGCTACCACACGGGCCTGCACCTGATGCGCACCGGCGCGGCGGGCGTGCTCGTCGGAGT
>DATFQI010000228.1:0-17911 GCA_035264365.1 Solirubrobacteraceae bacterium | reverse complement strand
GGCGAGCACCACATGTGGAACCCGGAGACGATCGCGCTCCTGCAGCACTCCGTCCGCCACGGCGGCCGCCCGACCTACGAGGAGTACGCGAGGCTCGTCAACGAGGACGCGGCCGCGCGCGCGACGCTGCGCGGGCTGCTGCGCTTCAAGGAGCTGCCCGAGGACCAGTGGCTGCCGCTGGACGAGATCCAGCCCGCCTCGGAGATCGTCAAGCGCTTCGCCACCGGCGCGATGTCGCTCGGCTCGCTCTCGCGCGAGGCGCACGAGACGCTCGCGATCGCGATGAACCGCATCGGCGGCAAGTCGAACACCGGCGAGGGCGGGGAGGACGTCTCGCGCTACAAGCGCGATCCCAACGGCGACTCGCGCCGCTCGGCGATCAAGCAGGTCGCCTCCGGCCGCTTCGGCGTGAACATCAACTACCTCGTCAACGCCGACGAGCTGCAGATCAAGATGGCCCAGGGCGCCAAGCCCGGCGAGGGCGGGCAGCTCCCCGGGCACAAGGTCGACCGCTACATCGGCTCGATCCGCTTCACCACGCCCGGCGTGGGGCTGATCTCGCCGCCGCCGCACCACGACATCTACTCGATCGAGGACCTCAAGCAGCTGATCTACGACCTGCGCTGCGGCAACCCGCGCGCGCGGATCTCAGTGAAGCTCGTGTCCGAGGTCGGCGTCGGCACGGTCGCCGCGGGCGTCGCGAAGGCCAACTCCGACCACGTGCTGATCGCCGGCCACGACGGCGGCACCGGCGCCTCGCCGCTGAGCTCGATCCAGTCGGCCGGCGTGCCGTGGGAGATCGGCCTGGCCGAGACGCAGCAGACGCTCGTGCTCAACGACCTGCGCTCGCGCATCTGGGTGCAGACCGACGGCCAGCTCAAGACGGGCCGCGACGTCGTGATCGCCGCGCTGCTGGGCGCCGACGAGATGGGCTTCTCGACCGCGCCGCTGATCGCGACGGGCTGCATCATGATGCGCGCCTGCCACCTCAACACGTGCCCGGTCGGCATCGCGACGCAGGACCCGGAGCTGCGCAAGCGCTTCAAGGGCGAGCCCGAGCACGTCGTTGAGTTCTTCTTCCATGTCGCCGAGGAGGCACGCGAGATCATGCGCCGGATCGGCGCCCGCGACATCGAGTCGATGATCGGCCGCGTCGACCTGCTGCAGGCCGCCGAGGCGATCGACCACTGGAAGGCGCGCGGCGTCGACCTCACGCACGTGCTGACGATGCCGGAGGTCCCCGAGGGCACGGCGCTGCGGCGCTGCCGGCCGCAGGAGTCGCCGCTCCCGGGCGCGCTCGACTGGCGGCTGATCGAGAAGGCCAAGGACGCGATCGACCATCGCAAGCCGGTCAGCGGCGAGTTCCCGATCCGCAACGTCAACCGCACCGTCGGCGGGCTGCTCTCGAGCGCGGTCACCGAGGTCCACGGGGCCGAGGGGCTGCCGCCGGAGACGATCCGCTTCACGCTGCGCGGCTCCGCCGGGCAGTCGTTCGGGGCCTGGCTGGCGCCGGGCGTCGAGCTGACCCTGATCGGCGACGCCAACGACTACACGGGCAAGGGGCTCTCCGGCGGGGTGCTCGCCGTCCGCCCGCCCGACGAGGCCGCCTACGTGCCCGAGGAGAACGTCGTGATCGGCAACACCGTGCTCTACGGCGCGACCGCCGGCCGGGCGTTCTTCCGCGGCCTGGCGGGCGAGCGCTTCGCGGTGCGCAACTCGGGCGCCAGCGCGGTGGTCGAGGGCGTCGGCGACCACGGCTGCGAGTACATGACCGGCGGCCGCGCGGTGATCCTCGGGCCGACGGGGCGCAACTTCGCGGCCGGCATGAGCGGCGGCGTCGCCTACGTGCTCGATCGCGAGGGTGACTTCGAGTCGCGCTGCAACATGGGCCTCGTCGGCTTCGACGAGATCTCGGAGGCCGACGCGATCGAGCTGCACGGGCTGATCGAGGAGCACCACCTGCGCACGCGCTCGTCGGTCGCCGCGCGGATCCTGCGCGAGTGGGACGCGACGCTGCCCCACTTCAAGAAGGTCATGCCGCACGACTACAAGCGCGCGCTCGCGGAGCTGGCCGAGGAGGAAGAGGACTCGCGGGTCAAGGAGAGGGTCGCCTGATGGGCAAGCTCGGAGCCTTCCTGGAGATCACCCGCGTCGAGGCGCCGGAGCGCGATCCGGCCAGGCGCACGGCGGACTACAAGGAGTTCGTCGACACGCTCCCGGTCGAGGGCCTGCGCGAGCAGGGCGCGCGCTGCATGGAGTGCGGTGTGCCGTTCTGCCACAACGGCTGCCCGCTGGGCAACCTGATCCCGGACTGGAACGACCTCGTCTACCGCGACCGCTGGCGCGAGGCGATCGCCCAGCTGCACGCCACCAACAACTTCCCCGAGTTCACCGGGCGGCTGTGCCCGGCGCCCTGCGAGGCCGCGTGCGTGCTGGAGATCCGCGAGGGCGACGCGGTCTCGATCAAGCAGATCGAGGTCGCGATCGTCAACCGCGCCTTCGACGAGGGCTGGGTCGGGCCGCGGCCGCCCGCGGTCGAGACCGGCCGCACGGTCGCGGTGATCGGCGCCGGCCCGGCCGGCCTGGCCGCCGCGCAGCAGCTCCGCCGCGCGGGCCACGCCGTGACGGTCTACGAGCGCGACGAGGCCGGCGGCGGGCTGATCCGCTTCGGCGTGCCGGACTTCAAGATCGAGAAGTGGGTGATCGAGCGGCGGCTCGCGCAGCTCGCCGCCGAGGGCGTCGAGTTCCGCTACGGCGTCGACGTCGGGGTCGACGTAGACCCCGCGCGGCTGCGCGCCGAGCACGACGCGATCGTGATCGCCACCGGCTCGCGCGTGCCGCGCGACCTGCCGGTGCCCGGCCGCGAGCTCGACGGCGTGCACTTCGCGATGGAGTACCTCTACGACCGCGCGCGGGTGCTCGCGGGCGAGCGCGGCGAGCAGTCCGCCCTCAACGGCCGCCGGCCGATCAGCGCGGCCGGCCAGCACGTGCTCGTGGTCGGCGGCGGCGACACCGGCGCCGACTGCGTCGGGCACTCGCACCGCGAGGGCGCCGCCTCGGTGACGCAGATCGAGCTGCTCGGCGAGCCGCCCGCAACGCGGCCCGACGACCTGACGCCGTGGCCCCGCTGGCCCGTGAAGCTGCGCACGTCCTATGCGCTCAAGGAGGGCGGCGAGCGCGACTTCGCGATCTCCACCACCAAGCTCACCGGCGACGGCCGCGTGCAGGAGGTCCACTGGGTCAAGAACTCGGGCGAGCCGCCGTTCGACGCCATCCCCGGCAGCGAGGAGTCGCACCCGGTCGACCTGGTGCTGCTCGCGATGGGCTTCCTGCATCCCGAGCAGCCGCTGCTCGAGGCGCTCGGCGTGGACACCGACCCGCGCGGCAACGCGAAGGCGGGCGCCTACGCGACGAGCGCCGACGGCGTCTTCGCCGCGGGCGACGCGCGCCGCGGGCAGTCGCTGATCGTCTGGGCGATCAACGAGGGTCGCCAGGCCGCCCGCGTCGCCGACCGCTACCTCCAGGGCCTGCCGCCGCGCGACCCCCGCCAGGAGATGTCCGCGGGCACCTCCTTGCGCGCGGGCTCCAAGGACCTCGGCGCCGACCCGCCCGACCAGGCGTCGTTCGGCTCCGGCCACGGCGTCACGGGCTGACGCGCTCGCTCGACCTCATCGCTCCCGAGCGCCGGCCCGCGCGGCCGGTGCTCCGCGAGGGCTACCTCGACCTGCTCGGAGAGGCCGGCGACCCGACGGGCCGCGGGCCGGGGCAGCGGTTGATGGTCTCGCGGGCGCTGCCGCTGATCTACGAGCGGCTGTGGCGGCCGCTCGGCGGGCGCGTGCTGATGGGTGCGCTCGGGCCGAGCATGGCGGGCGAGCGGCGGATCGCGCTCGAGATGCTGGAGATCGGCGCGGGGGACACGGTGCTCGACGTCGCTTGCGGGCCAGGGAACTTCACGCGCGCCTTCGCCGACGAGGCCGGGCCCGACGGCCTCGTGGTCGGGCTCGACGCGTCGCCGACGATGCTCGCGCAGGCGGCGCGCGAGCGGCCGGGAGACGGAGTGGAGTACGTGCGTGCGAGCGCGACCGACCTGCCGTTCACGGACGCGAGCTTCGACGCGGTGTGCTGCTTCGCCGCGCTCTACCTGATCGAGGAGCCGCTGCTCGCGGTCGCCGAGATCGCGCGCGTGCTCGCACCGGGCGGGCGGGTCGCGCTGCTGTCGAGCGTGTCCCGGGGGCCGCTGCCGGCGGGCGTCGCGAACGCGGTCGTCCGGCCCTTGACCGGCGTGCGGATCTTCGGCCGCGACGACCTCACCCGGGAGCTGCGCGCGCAGGGCCTGACCGTGGTCCGCCGGCGCGTCTCCGGCTTCGCCCAGTTCGTCTCGGCCCACAAAGGGGTCTGACCCCGCGGCGCGGCGAAGCGATTTTCGAGGCGCGCCTAAACCAGGCTCGAGTCTCGCAAAGGGTCTGACTCTGTTGAGGTTCGAATCCCGGCGCGCCGTAGCCTGCCGGCATGGACGTGACCTTCCGTCGCACGGGCGAGCGGCGCTACTCGGTGACCGCGCGGCCGGAGCGCTGGCCGCCGGTGACGATGGACCCGGCCCCCGGGTTCGACCCGCGGCTCCCGCACGACCTCGTCCACTACGCGGTCGAGCGCGAGCACGGGATCGAGCTCGGCGTCTTCGGCCAGCTCGCCGCGGGCGGCAACCTGCGCACGTTCCGCCGCCTCGACGCGAGGCCGGACCGCAAGCTGCGCCGGCGCGGCGAGCGTCTGGCCCGCGAGCACCTCGACGAGCTGGGCCGCTCCGAGCGCCTCGCCGCCGAAGCGCAGCGCGCCTGGGTGCGCGGCCCGCGCCCCCTGGCGCCCGAGTCGCTCGAGCGCGTCTGTACCCGGCTCGACGAGCTCAGCGCGCGCTGGAGCACGCTCGGCATCGGCGGGACGTTGACCGTCGACTGGCCTGAGAGCGCGCGCACGCCGCATCACGCGGCGCCGGCTCCCCGTCGCGCCGCCCGCCGCCCGGGTGGCGGCCGCGTGCACCGCTGAGCACGGTCGGAGTCGGCGTCCCGTTGTCGGCAGGTTGCAAGTCCGGTGCAAGTGGTGGTCGCGAGTCTGGCCGCGACCATCCCCCCAGCACCCCAAGGAGCACCCGATGATCTACCTCGTCGCCGGACTCGACCGCAGCACGCTGGGCCGCTGGCACGACCACGTCATGGCTGCCGACGCCTCCCTCGCCGGCCGGATCGCCCGCGGCCGGGCCGCCGGCCAGGGCGTCGATCTCGTCGTGGCCGCCGTCATCGGCCCCTACTCGAGCGTCGAGGCCGACGTTGACGTCACGGGCTACGTGCGGCCCGCGGCGGCATAGCTCAGCGGCCGGCTTCGAGCCAGTCGATGATCCCCGCCACCGCGGGCCAGTCCCCGCGGGCGCGGGCGGCGATCAGATCGTCGAGCGCCTGGGGCCGGATCGACAGCAGCGCCTCGGAGCCGGCCGAGACCCAGCGCACGAGCGCGTAGTGCACCAGCGTGTCCACCGGGACGCCGGTCGCCTTCGAGAGCGCCGCGAACGTCGGCATCGGGTCCGTGACCAGCGCCTCCTCCGCGCGCCGGGCGAACTCGCGGTGCTCCGGAGGGACGGTCACGCGGCGATCGTAGTCGCCACACTGCCCGGGTGGACAACGCCGCGATCGCCGACCGCCTCGACGCCTTCGCGGCGCTGCTCGAGCTCGCGGAGGCCAACCCGTACACGATCCGCGCGTACAGCCGTGCCTCCGAGCTGATCCGCGGGACGGCCGCGCCGGTCGAGAAGCTCGTCCGGCAGGGCCGCGTGAAGGAGCTGCGCGGGATCGGTCCGGGGATCGAGGGGCGCCTGAAGGAGCTGATCGAAACCGGCCAGATCGCCGAGCTGGCGGAGCTCGAGCGCGAGCTCACGCCCGGGCTGATCGGGCTCGGCCGCTACCTCGGGCTGACCGCCAAGCGCTCGATCGAGCTCGCCCGCGGGCTCGGCGTCTCCACGCCGCTGGAGTTCCGCCGGGCCGCGGCCGAGGGCCGCCTGCGCGAGGTGCCCGGCGTCGGGCCGAAGCTGGAGCTGCAGATCCTGGAGGCGCTGGCCCGCCCCGGCGAGCCGCGGCCGCCGCGCGGGATCCTGCTCACCACCGCGCGCGAGCTCGTGGCCGGCATCGCGGGCCAGCTCGGCGGCGAGCCGGCCGGCGACCCGCGCCGCTGGCGCGACTCCTGCGAGCGGCTTGCGGTCGTCTGCACCGCACCCGATCCGGCCCCGCTGATCGCGCGCTTCGCGGAGCTCCCGCAGATCGTGGCGGTCATCGAGCAGCGCGAGCGCTGCGCGATCGGCGTGACGGTCGAGGGCGTCCCGGTCGAGCTGGTCGCGGCCGAGCCGCACCGGGCCGGCACCGAGCTGCTGCGCGCGACCGGTGCGCCGGCCTACGTCGAGGCGCTCGGCGAGCTCCCGGACGCCGCCACCGAGGAGGAGGCCTACGCGAAGCTCGGCATCCCGTACTGCCCGCCCGAGCTGCGCGAGGCGCCGTTCGCCGGCGAGCCGCCGCGCCTCGTCGAGCTCGCCGACATCCGCGGCGACCTGCACTGCCACACGACCTGGTCCGACGGTCGCGCGAGCGTGCTCGAGATGGGTCGCGCCGCGCGCGAGCGCGGCTACGAGTACCTCGCGATCTGCGACCACACGCCGGCGGTCGGGGCGGTCCAGGGCCTCACCGCGGACGACGTCCGCCGCCAGGCGGAGGAGATCGCCGCGGCCAACGAGGCGCTCGCCCCGTTCCGCGTCCTGCGCGGGATCGAGTGCGACATCCTCCCCGACGGGCGTCTCGACCTCCCCGACGACGTGCTCGCGGAGCTCGACTGGGTGCAGGCGAGCGTCCACGGCGGCCAGCGCATGCGCGGCCCGGAGATGACGAAGCGCGTGGTCGAGGCGATCAGCAACCCGCACGTCTCGTGCCTCAGCCACCCGACCGGGCGGCTGATCGGCCGCCGCCCCGAGAACGCCGTCGACCTCGGGCGCGTATACGAGGTCGCCCACGAGCACGGCGTGGCAGTTGAGGTGAACGGGCTGCCGCCCCGGCTCGACCTGCGCGGGGAGCACGTGCGCGACGCGATCGCCGCCGGCGTGAAGATCGTCTGCTCGACCGACGCGCACGGGCCGGAGCGGCTCGCCTACATGGAGCTGGCCGTGCACACCGCGCGCCGCGGCGGCGCGACCGCGGCCGACGTCGTCAACGCCGGGCGCCTAGCCTTGGGCTGATGGCGACGATCCTCCTCTACGGCGACACGGTCCGCTACCCGGCCTTGCGGCACGAGGTGCCGCTGGCGATCATCGACCCGCTGCTGCTCGCCGTCCACGACGACGGCCGCACCCAGATCCTCACCAGCTCGCTCGAGGCCGCCCGGATCGAGTTCGCGCGCCCTGACGCGGAGATCGTGCTCCTCGACGCGCTCGGCTTCTACGACATGCTCGCCGACGGAACGCCGCGCGAGGAGGCGGAGCTCGAGGCGGTGCTGCGGGCCGTGCGCCGCTGGGGCATCGAGCAGGCAACGGTGCCGCCCGACCTGCCCGTCGCCGTCGCCGACAAGCTGCGCGGCGCGGGGATCGCGATCGACGTCGACGCGAAGGCGCTCGAGGCCCGCCGCCGCGCCAAGACCGCTGCCGAGCTGGAGGGCATCCGCCGCGCGCAGCATGCCGCGGAGCGCGGGATGAGCGCCGGCCGGGCCCTGATCAAGGGCGCCACGGCGAACGACGGCCTGCTCGAGCACGACGGCAAGCCGCTCACGGCCGAGATCGTCCGCGACGCGATCCGCGCCGAGTGCGCCGCCGCCGGCGCCCCGGCTCCGCCGGACATCATGGTCGTCTCGCTGTTCGCGGGCGGCGGCCACGACCCTGGCTCCGGCCCGCTGCCGGCGGGCAAGCCGATCGAGATCGACCTCTGGCCCTGCGACGAGGCGAGCGGCTGCTGGGCGGACATGACGCGGACGTTCGTCGGCGCGGGCGAGGTCACGGACGAGGTCGCCAAGCTTCGCGACATCGCCCGCGAGGCGCTCGAGGCGGCCCGCGAGGCCGCCCGGCCGGGCGTGACCGGCCGCGCCCTCTACGACGCCGCCTGCGAGGTCGTCGAGCGCCACGGCTATCCCACCCAGCGGACGCGCAAGCCGGGCGAGACGCTCGACCACGGCTTCTACTTCGGGCTCGGCCACGGCGTCGGCCTCGAGGTCCACGAGCCCCCGGGCCTCGGCCTCTCCGGCCACGACGAGCTCGTCGCGGGCGACGTCGTCGCGATCGAGCCGGGGATCGAGGGGATCGACGGCATCGGCGGCGTCCGCTTCGAGGACCTCCTCCTGATCACCGAGGACGGCAGCGAGACGCTGACCGACTACCCGTACGACCTGTAGCGGCGATGGCGCTCAGAACAGCCGGCGGAGGAGGCTCCCGACGCCGGTCAGGATGCCCTTGAGCAGCCCGAAGACGCCGGCGAGCAGCCCGCCGACGAGGCTCCCGAGGCCGCGCAGCACGCCCATCGCTAGCGCTTGGCGCTCTTCGCGCGGCCGGTGGCCTTCCGGCCCGTCCCGCGCCCGCGAGCGGCCTTGCCCTTGGCCTTCGTCTTGTTGTTGCCCGTGACCTTGCCGACCGCTTCGAGCACGCGCCCGGCGATCTTGTCCATCGTGCCTTCGGTCTTGTTGCGTCGTCTGCTCTTCATGCCCTCGCTCTCCCCGCCGGGCGGTCGGCCCGAAAACCGGTCGTTCCGGAAGTAACCGCCGCGGAGCTCAGGCGGGCGTGTGACAGACCGCCTCGACGTTGTTGCCGTCGGGGTCGAGGACGTAAGCGCCGTAGTAGGTCGGGTGGTAGGTCTCGCGGACCCCGGGGGCGCCGTTGTCGGTCCCTCCGGCCGCGAGGGCGGCGGCGTGGAAGGCGTCGACGGTCGCGCGATCCTCCGCCAGGAAGGCGACGTGGACCTCGGTCACCGGGGCTCGACCGTCCTCGAGCCAGAAGAAGGGCTTGCCGGCCTGGCCGAAGCCGGCCGCGCGGCCCATCGGCTCCATGATCAGCGTGATGCCGAGCGGGGCCAGCGCCTGCTCGTAGAAGGCCTTGCTGGCGGCGTAGTCGCGGACGCCGAAGCCTGCGTGATCGATCATCCCGCCAGTATTGCCCGGGTCGCGTCTTAAACCCGTCGCCCGGGTAGCGTGCATCGCATGAGCTGGCTCGTATACCTGATCGTCCTCGCCATCCAGGGCCTGATCTTCGGCGCGCTCGCCCGCCTCGCGCTGCCGGGCAGGGACCCGATGAGCATCCCGATGACGATCGCGCTCGGGATCGCCGGCTCGTTCATCGGCGGCCTGCTCGTCTACGTGCTCAGCGGCGGGCGCAGCGCCGGCGGCTTCTTCGTCGCCTTCGTGTGCACCGTCGGGCTCGTCTATCTCGTGCGCCGCAGCCGCGGCGGCAGCCTGATGTCGCCCGACGCCTCCGCGCGCCACCGGCGCGGCGGCCGCGGCTACCGCTGAGCCACGTCGGCGACGGCGGCGAGCAGCCGCTCGGCGTCGCCGAAGTCGTTGTAGTGCACGAAGCCCGCGCGGACCGCGCCGTGCGGCACCAGCCCGAGGTGGCGCTCGAGCTCCCACGCGTAGTAGTTGCCGTCCCACACGGCGATCTCGCGCTCGGCCATCGCCGCCGCGACCTCGCGCGCCGTGACTCCGTCGACGTTGAACATCAGCGTCGGCGTGCGGTCGCGCGCGTCGCCGTAGAGCGTCACGCCGTCGATCGCGCCGAGCCCGGACCGGGCCGCCTCCAGCAGCCCGTCCTCGTGCGCGCGCACGTCCTCCCAGGACAGCGACGTCACGTACTCGGCGGCGGCCTTGACGCCCGCGAGCGCCTCGAACGGCAGCGT
Source organism: Solirubrobacteraceae bacterium (assembly GCA_035264365.1). Classification (GTDB taxonomy): domain Bacteria; phylum Actinomycetota; class Thermoleophilia; order Solirubrobacterales; family Solirubrobacteraceae; genus DATFQI01. Next base: position 8,015 of record DATFQI010000228.1, on the reverse strand, counting down.
GCCGAGCTCCCAGCGCTCGGGCACGCCGTCGGACGAGGGGCGCAGCTTGTCCGGCGTGAGCTCCGCGAGCAGCTCCGGTCCCGCGCACAGCACGCCGATGTGCGGCCCGAACCACTTGTAGGCCGAGCAGGCGAGCGCGTCGACCTCGAGCTCGGCGACGCTGTGCGGCCGGTGCGGCGAGGCGTGCACCGCGTCGACGTACACGCGCGCGCCGACCCGCCGCGCCGCGGCGACGATCCCCCGCAGCTCCGGCACCGTCCCGACCGCGTTGGAGGCGGCGGTGACGGCGATCCAGCGCGTCCGCTCGGACAGCACGGCCTCGACCGCGCTCGCGGGCAGCTCCAGCGTCTCCGGCGAGGGCTCCGCGAAGCGCACGGTCGCGCCGGCGCGCTCGGCCGCGATCAGCCACGGGCGCACGTTGGCGTCGTGGTCCAGCCGCGTGCAGACGATCTCGTCGCCGGGCGAGAGCGTCCGGCCCACGGAGGCGGAGAACGCCATCGTCAGCGAGGTCATGCTCGGGCCGAACGCGACGCCGCTGGGGTCGGACCCGAGCATCGAGGCGACCGCGGCCCGCGCGCCCTCGACGATCTCCACCGACGCCCGCGCGTGCGGGAACGCGCCGCCCTCGTTCGCGGTGCGCCCGGAGCGCATCCAGTCCGTCATCGCCTCGATCGCGGAGTCGACCATCTGGGTGCCGCCCGGGCCGTCCAGGCGCGCCCAGCCATCGGCCAGGCCCGGGAAGCGGTCCCTGTTCATGCGAGCCCCCTGACGAGGTCCTGGTCGTGCGGGTACGTGAGCAGCTCCGCCGCGGCCGAGGGGATCAGCCAGCGCACCTCGTCGACCTCCCGGTTGGGCTCGAACTCGCCCCCCTCGGGCTCCATCAGCCAATAGCGGACGACCTTCGCACGGCCCTTCTGGTCGGTGTAGGAGGTCGGCGGCAACTCGCGGCCGAGCCGGCAGCGGAAGCCGATCTCCTCGAAGACCTCGCGCAGCGCCGCGTCCTCCCACGACTCATCCGGGTCGAGCTTGCCCTTGGGAAGCGACCAGTCCTGGCGGTGGGGGCGGTGCGCGACCGCCACCTCGATGCCGCCCGGCCCGCGACGCCACACCACGCCGCCCGCCGCCTTGACCTCCGCCGACTCCGGATCCATGGCGGCATCCTGGCAGGTGTAGCCTCGCGCTCCATGGCCGCACCCGGCAGGCGCGAGCGCACGAAGGCCGCCAATCGCGCCGCGATCCTCGCCGCGGGCCGGGAGCGCTTCGCCGCGCGCGGCTATGACGCGGTCGGCGTGCGCGACATCGTGCGCGGGACCGAGCTGGCCTCGGGCACGTTCTACAACTACTTCCCGGACAAGCAGGCGGTGTTCCGGGCGATCGTCGAGGAGTTCGGCGCCGAGGCCCGCCGGCGCGTGCGCGACGCCCGCCGCTCCGCCGCCGGCGCCGAGGACTTCCTGGAGAGCGGCTTCCGCGCCTTCTTCGAGTTCATCGTCGCCGACCCGGTCACGTTCGCGTTCCTGCGCCGCAACCTGGGCACGATCCGCGAGCGCTTCGGCGATTCGGTGCTGCCGGCCGGGCTCGGGGAGCTCGAGGAGGACATCCGCGCCGCCATGGCGCGCGGATACCTCCCGGACGTCGACGTCGGCTACCTGGCGCACGCGATGCTCGCGGTCGGGCTGGAGCTCGGCCAGGAGCTCGCGGAGCGCGACCCGCCGGACGTCGAGGGCGCCACCGCGTTCGTCACGGCGCTGTTCTCGCGCGGGGTCACCGACCTCTCACGTCGCTACTCTGCGACGCCATGCGCTCCCGCCTCCCCATCCTCCTGATCGCGATCTTGTCGCTGCTCGCGGTGCCCGCCGCCGCGCAGGCCAGGCTCACCGTCGGCATCGCCGAGAACAACCCCGGCCTGTTCGACGACCCGCTGTTCGACCAGATGGGGGCCAAGCACGCGCGCCTCGTCGTGTCCTGGAACGTCGCCAGCGCGAAGAACGACGAGATCAACCGCGTCATCCACTATCTGCAGCTCGCGCAGCTTCACGGCGTCACGCCGCTCGTGACGTTCGAGCACGCGCGCGGCGACGCGACGGTCTGCAACCGACGCAAGAACCGCAAGAAGTCGCAGTGCAAGCTGCCGACCGCCAAGCAGTACGAGAAGAGCCTGCGCGCCTTCAAGGCGCTCTTCCCGACGGTCCGCAACGTGGTCGCGTGGAACGAGATCAACCACTTCACGCAGCCGACCTACAAGAACCCGAAGGCCGCGGCAAAGTTCACGACGATCGCGCGCAAGGTCTTCAAGGGCGGCACCGTGGTCACGGCCGACATCCTCGACCAGGCCGACAACGTGCGCGCCAAGCGCCCCACGTTCCGCTCGACCACGCGCTACATCAAGGCGTTCCGCAAGGCCTATAAGGGCCCGCGCTCGATCTGCGGCGTCCACAACTACTCGGACACCAACCGCTTCCGCTCGACCGGCACGAAGGCGATCATCAAGGCCCTCGGCTGCAAGCAGATCTGGCTCACGGAGGCCGGCGGCCTCTACAAGTTCGTCGGCTACAAGGCGGACCAGAAGCGTCAGCTGAAGGCGACGAAGTACATGTTCAAGGTCGCCAAGGCCAACAAGAAGATCAAGCGGCTGTACGTGTACTCGTGGTTCGGCGCCCCGCGCAGCGCGCGCTTCGACTCGGGCCTGATCAACCCGAACGGCACGCCGCGCAGGGCGTACAACGAGGTCCGCAAGCACGTCAAGTAGCCCGGTGGAGGTCGCTGACGCGCAGCGGCTCTTCTCGCCGGAGGGCACCTACCTGAACACCGCCTCCTACGGTCTGCCGCCCCGGCCGGCCTGGGAGGCGGTGCAGTCCGCGCAGGACGAGTGGCGACACGGCCGAACCGGCTTCGACGGCTGGGACGAGTCGGTCGGGCGCTCGCGGGCGGCGTGGGCGCGGCTGCACGGCGTCGAGGCGGCGGACGTCGCGATCGGCCCGCAGGTGTCGCCGTTCGTGGGGATCGTCGCGGCGTCGCTGGAGCCGGGCGCGCGCGTCCTGGTCGCCCGCGAGGAGTTCACCTCGCTGCTGTTCCCGCTGCTCGCCCAGGAGGCGCGCGGCGTGCAGGTGCGGACCGCCCCGCTCGACGAGCTCGCCGAAGCCGTCGACGGCGGCACGGACCTGGTCGCCGTCAGCGCGGTGCAATCCGGCGACGGGCGGCTCGCCGACCTCGACGAGATCGCCGCCGCGGCCGCCCACCACGGTGCCCGCACGCTCGTCGACGCCACCCAGGCCTGCGGTTGGCTGCCGCTGGACGCCACGCGCTTCGACCACGTCGTGTGCGCGGGCTACAAGTGGCTGCTCGCGCCGCGCGGCACGGCGTTCCTGCATGCGCGTGCGGAGGCGCGCCGGCGGCTGTCTCCGCACCTCGCCGGCTGGTACGCGGCGGACCCGCCGATGGCGAACCTCTACGGGCCGCCGCTGCGGCTGGCGGACAGCGCGAAGGCGCTCGACATCTCCCCCGCGTGGATGAGCTGGGTCGGCCAGGCACCGGCGCTGGAGCTGCTGGACGAGGTCGGGATCGAGGCCGTGCACGCGCACGACACCGCGCTGGCGGCGCGCTTCCGCGCCGGGCTCGGGCTCGAGCCTGGAACGTCCGCGATCGTCTCGCTCGACCTCCCGGTAGAGGCGGCCGATCGGCTGGCCGCGGCGCGCGTGCGCTGCGCCGGCCGCGGCGGACTCACGCGCTTCTCGTTCCACCTCGTCAACACCGAGGCGGACGTTGACCGGGCGCTCGACGTGCTCGCCGGCTAGGCCCGCTGGCCGTCCGGGAAGGGCTGCAGCTCGACCCCGTGCGCGCCGGGCGCGACGCCGTGCTCGTAGACGCCGCCGTGGGCCGTGTGGAGCTGGCGATCGCGCAGCGAGACCGTCACCGACGCGATCGAGCAGTTGAGCGAGTGGTGCTCGCCGCCGCCCGGGTCGGCGTACGGCCAAGCGACCATCTGCCCGGCGGGCGCGCGCGCCTCGACGACGACGCCCGGCAGCTCGACGCGGCAGCCCTCCGGCGTCGCCGTCACGTGCGCGGGGCGCGGGCCGCCGAGCCTGCGGCGCTCACCGCCCGCCTGGAGCGCGCCCTTGGCGATCCACGGCGTGAGCAGCGGGCCGACGCGCACGCGGCCGACCGAGAGGTCCAGCCACGCCCCGGGCTCGCCCGCGAAGGCGATGCCGTGCAGCCAGATCCAGGTCGCGGCATGTTCGGCGCCCCAGTTGTGGCCGGCCATCCCGCGCCATCCCTGCAGCTGCACGGACTCGCGGTCGCCGAGCGAGATCGACCCGTCGAACGTCGCGCTCGGCAGCGGGCTCTCGAGCTTAGTGCGCGGCAGCGGCGCGCGGTACATCCACGCGCGGGGGAGGTGGCGCAGCGGCTCGGCATCGCCGCGCATGGCGAGCTCCCACGAGGCGCTGCGTCCCTGCGCGCTCGCATGCCCGCGCGCGCCGGCCGGGCCGAAGCGGCTGTCGCCGATCGCGATCCAGCCGGCCGGGTCTGCGACCGGGCCGGGCAGCGTCTCTTTGACCGCGTACGGCGCGCCGGCCTCTGCGTCGGAGTACGTGCACCAGACCGAGCCGGTGGGCGCGTGACCCGGCCGCTGGTGGGTGGTGTGGCGGATCCAGGCGCCGCGCGGGCGCTCGGGGTCGACGGCGCGAAGGTAGAAGGACTCGTAGTGGCCCGTGCCGGGCGCGACGTCCAGGAAGCGCGCCTCGGTCATCCGCCGCGCCGCCCGTCGCGCCAGCCGCGCCAGAGCCAGTACGGGTAGGTCGCGAACAGCGCCGCGCTGACCGCGTGCGTGGCCGCCCCGGCCGCCCGCCCGTCGATCCGCAGGACGCCCGAGTTGAGCATCCAGTCGCGGCCGTCGCGCGCGCGGCACAGCCGCCAGATCCAGCCCGTCCACGGCTTGTTGAGGTAGAGCGAGGCGCTGACGCCCCAGAACACGGCCATCGTCGCGGCGCCGGCCGCGGCCGCCGTGCGGCCCTGCGCGCGTTCGGGCGCGAGCGCCGCGTAGGCGCGGCCGTTGGCGTACAGCCATGGCGGGTCGATCAGGAACGACATGCGGGCACCTCCGTCTGCATCAGGTGATGCGCCAGCCGCGTGGCCAGCGCCATGATCGTGATCTGCGGGTTGACGCCGAGCGGGCCGGGGACGGCGGCGCCGTCGGCGACGTGGACGCCTCGCGTGCCGTGCACCCTCAAATTGCCGTCGACCACGCCGCGCGCAGGATCGGGGTGGGCGCGCGCGGTGCCGAGCGGGTGGAAGCCCATCAGCTTCAGGTCACGGGCCCTCAGGTCGAGCTGCCGGAGCGGCCGGCTGTCGCCGTCGCGCAGCTCGGGCATACGCGCGACGGGGAGGACCACGCGGCGCGCGCCGGCGGCCCTCATCAGCTCGGTCAGCCGCAGCAGCCCGGAGTGGAACGTTCGCGTGTCGTGCTCGCCGAGGTCGTAGCGCACGACCGGACGCCCGCGGACGCTGGCGACCCGGCCGCGCGAGCGGTCCGTGACCATCAGCCCGCACTGGGCGACGTGGCGGTGGCCGAGCATCAGCTCGCGCAGCCGGTCGCCGGAGAAGGGCGAGGCGAGCGCGAGGTAATCCGGCGGGCCGGCGATCCCCTCGAACACGAAGCCCTCGTGCGCGAACTCGTCGACGTAGTAAGACTGCGGGACGCCGCGGCTCATGTCGACGGGCTCGTCGAAGACGCCCCAGACGGCGGTCGCGGGATGCACCGTGAGCTGGCGGCCGAGCGCGGGCGAGCGGCCGAGCCCGCTGCGGGCGAGCAGCAGCGGCGTGTGCACCGCGCCCGCGGCGACGATGACGGCGTCCGCGCGCACGGTGAGCGGGCCGGCGGCGGTGCTCGCGAGCACGCCGACCGCACGCGTGGCGCTCGCGTGGCGGGCTCTCACTCCGCCCGCGTGGCGGACGCTCGCGCCGCCCGCGCGGCCGTGCTCGACGAGGATCCGCTCGGCCCGCGCGCCCGTGACGATCTCCGCGCCAGCCTCCAGAGCGCGCGGGAGGTAGACCTCGCCCACGTGCTGCTTGGCGCCCGTCGGGCAGCCGAAGGCGCACACGCCGGAGCCGCGACAGCCGCGCGCGTTGCGACGCAGGTAGCCGCCGTGCCAGCCGAGCCGCTCTGCGCCGCGCCGGATCGTCGCGGCGTTGCGACCGGCCAGCTCCGGTGTGACCTCCGAGACGCCGAGCGCCGCCTCGACGCGCTCGAACAGCGCGTCCGTGAGGCCGTCGATCCCGTGCTCGGCGCGCCAGCGGTCGAGCACCGCGGGCGGCGTGCGGAAGCAGGTGCCCGAGTTGACGAAGGTCGTGCCGCCGGTGCCGCGGCCGAGCGGCAGCATCAGCGGCGGTCGCCCGATCGTGGCGACCTGCCCGCCGGCCCGGTAGAGCCGCGGCAGCGTGTCGCGCGGGCGCCCGGTCGCGTCCGCGCGCCCGCGCACCGGGCCCTCCTCGAGCACGACGACGCGCAGCCCACCCTCCGCCAGCTCCGCGGCCGCGACGGCGCCGCCGGCGCCGCTGCCGATGACGCAGACGTCAGCGTGCATGGTGCCCCAGCGCGCGCAGCACTCCAGCGTCGCCGTAGTAGCTCACCGCGGCGGTCGCGCGCAGGCCCTCGGCGAGCGGCGAGGGCCCCAGCCGCCGCAGAAGCGCGAGCCGCCCGGCCCGGTCGCGGCGCGGGAGGCCGGCCGCGGCGAGCGCGAGCAGCGTCGCGCGCAGCAGCACCCGGTTCGGGCGCGGCGCATACGCGAGCCAGGTCGCGAACGACGCGACGGCGTCGGTCTCGGCGACCGGCGGCAGCGGCGGCACGGGCGCGGCGACGGCGTCGACCAGCGCCGCGGCGGCGCGGGCCTCGCGGCGGCGCAGGCGTGGGCTGGTCGCAGGCGTGCCCGGGCTCACGCCAGGCCCTCCAGCCACGCCGCCTCCTGGGCGGCGGCGAGCTCGCGCACCACCTGGGCGGCGGCGTCGCCGTCGCCCGCGGCCACGGCGGCGGCGGCGGCCGCGTAGAGCGGCGCCAGCGCCGCGCGGTCGCGCACGAGCGCCTGGAAGTCGGCGAGCCGCGCGAAGTAGAGGTCGCGGATCGAGTTCGCGACGAGCAGCAGCACCAGGTTCCCCGAGGCCGCGATCAGCGTCGCGAAGAACGCGAAGTCCGCGCCCTGGGCGGCCTCGTCGCCGCCGGCCGCCGCCACCTCCTCCGCCAGGCCCGTGAGCAGCGTCGCCTGCTCGTCGTCGCGGCGCTCGGCGGCGAGCCGCGCGGCGTCGGCGAGCAGCAGCCCGCGCGCCTCCATCACCGAGCGCATCACCTCGTCGTCGAGCGCCGCACCGCCGCCGAGCGCGTGCACGAGCACGTCGAGACCGCCGTACGCGCGCCAGTCGCGCACGCGCATCGCGTCACCGTGGCGCGTCTCGACGAGCTTGAGCTGCTCGAGGCGCTTGATGCCCTCCCGGACCGAGGCCATGTTCACGCCCAGCGAGGCCGCCAGCGAGCGCTGCGTCGGGAGGCGCTCGCCGGGGGCGTAGCGGCCCGCGAGCACGTCGGCGGCGAGCCGGTGGAAGACCTGGTCGGGGAGCGAGGACCTGGAGAGTTCCATTGTTCGGAACACTAGCGCACGTTTGAGTCGGGCCGGGGGAGTCGCGCGGGGCGGACGTCAAAGACTCTGGGTGGAGAAGGGGGAAGTGCCGTCAACGTCGATCCGCGAAGCGCCACCCCACGCTCGATCGACGTTCACGGCGATAATCGCCGTCAACGTCGATCCTGCGGGGTCTGTCGTGCCGGCGATCGACGTTGACGGCACTTCCCCCTTCTCCACTCAGAGTCGTTGACGTTCGCCGGCGCGACAGCTCCGGCCGCCGGGCGCTACTGTTCCGAACAATGGAACTCTCCAGGTCCTCGCTCCCCGACCAGGTCTTCCACCGGCTCGCCGCCGACGTGCTCGCGGGCCGCTACGCCCCCGGCGAGCGCCTCCCGACGCAGCGCTCGCTGG
>DATFQI010000227.1:0-2396 GCA_035264365.1 Solirubrobacteraceae bacterium | reverse complement strand
CGAGCTCGCCGCGCTCGGCCACGCGATCGGCGACTGCGGCGCCGCGCCCTTGGCCGCGCTGCGGGCGCTGATGACCGACGACGAGGGCGCGCAGCTGCGCGAGGCCGCCGGCCTGGACCGCCCGAGCGCGCGAGTCCTCCTCGTCGCCACCGAGGGCGTCACGGATCCCGGCGGGTATGCCGACGTCGTGAGCTGATGCCGCTTGCTTGCAGGCGCCGGTGGCGTTCGCGGGTGCGCGGGCGTTGGTAACGGCTGGGCTTGTAGGGAGGGGGAGTTTGGGGCGTGGCCCGGGCTCCGGCGTCGAGCGTGCACTTACTTCCGCTATGCCTCACCAACTGCACGCTCGATGGGGGACGGCGGCCGCGCCGGAACTCCGCCTCCCCTACCCAGCGCAGTTGCGTGCCTGCAGGCGGCTAGGCCGGGATCGGCTCGAGCGCGTCGGCGCCGTAGGCGGCCTTGACGGCCTCCTCGAGCAGGACGTGCTCGGGCTCTGCGAGCGCCGGGTCCTCGTCGAGGATCGCCCGGGCGCGCATCCGGGCGCGCTCGAGCAGCTCGGCGTCCTCGGGGAGCCGCGCGACCTTGAACTGCGCGAGGCCGGACTGGCGGGTGCCGAGCATCTCGCCCTCGCCGCGCAGCTCGAGGTCGATCTCGGCGAGCTTGAAGCCGTCGCGGTGCTCGGCCAGCGCGCGCAGCCGCGCGGACTCCTTCGGACCGAACAGCAGGCACAGCGAGTCGTGCGGGCCGCGGCCGATCCGCCCGCGCAGCTGGTGCAGCTGGGAGATCCCGTAGCGCTCCGCGTTCTCGACGAGCATCACCGAGGCGTTCGGGACGTCGATGCCGACCTCGATCACCGTCGTGGCCACGAGCACGTCGGCGCCGCCCTCGGCGAACGAGGCCATAGCCGCCGCCTTCTCGCGCGGCTTGAGCTGCCCATGAAGGAGCACGACCCTGAAGTCCTTGAGCTCGCCCTCCCGCAGCCGCTCGTACTCGGCCGTGGCGGCGCGGGCCTGCAGCGCCTCGGACTCCTCCACCAGCGGGCAGACGACGAACGCCTGGCGGCCGGCGCGCAGCTCGTCGCGGATCCGGTCGTAGGCGCGCGAGCGCTCGCGCTCGCTCGATGCCACGTACGTCTCGATCGGCCGCCGCCCGGCGGGCAGCTCGCGCAGCACGGTCACGTCGAGGTCTCCGTAGGCGGTGAGCGCCAGGGTCCGCGGGATCGGCGTCGCCGTCATGTGCAGCACGTGCGGCGCCACCCCCTCCGGCGCCTTGCGGTCCAGCGCGCGCCGCTGGTTGACGCCGAAGCGGTGCTGCTCATCGACCACGACGACGCCGAGCCGGTCGAACGCGACGGCGTGCTCGATCAGCGCGTGCGTGCCCACGAGCAGCTTCAGCTCGCCCGACGCGAGCTTGCCGAGCAGGTCGGTACGGCGCGCCCCCGGCGTCGAGCCCGTCAGCAGGGCCGCCTGGACCAGCGCGCCCGGCATCAGCGCCTGCAGCGTCGCGAAGTGCTGCTCGGCGAGCGTCTCGGTCGGCGCCATCAGCGCCGCCTGGGAGCCCGACTCGACCGCGCGCAGCATCGCGTAGAGCGCGACGACCGTCTTGCCCGAGCCGACCTCGCCCATCAGCAGCCGCTGCATCGGCCGCCCGGCCGCGAGGTCGTCGTCGATCGTGGCCATCGCCGAGCGCTGGTCGCCGGTCGGCGCGAAGGGGAGCGAGTCCTCCAGCCACGACCGCACGAGCTCCCCCGGTGGCTCCAGCGGCTCGGCGCGAGCGCCCTCCCGGCGGCGCGCGCGGCGGCGCAGCAGCGCGATCTGCACCAGCAGCAGCTCCTCGAAGGCGAGCCGCCGGCGGCCGCCCTCGTGATCGCCGAAGTGCGCGGCGTCGAGCGCCGCCGCGCGGTCGGGCAGCCGCTCGATCGCGCGCAGCCGTGCGGGGAGCGGCTCCATCGACTCCTGCGCGGCACCGCGCCATTGGCGCGCCAGGGCAAGGATCTGCGTCGTCGAGAGCCCGTCGGTGGCCGGGTAGGTCGCCATCTCGTCCGAGGCGGCGCCGACCTCCTCCCCCGTCTCGGCGTGGAACTGCACGCGGAACCGGTTGCGAGCCTGGTACTTGCCGCTCAGCAGCAGCCGCGTTCCGGGCGCGTACTTGCGCTGCAGCCACGGCTGGTTGAAGAACGTCGCCTCCATCGTCCCGGTGGCGTCGGCCACGACCGCGGTCACGAGCGGCTTCATCCCGCGCTTGCGCACCGGCCGCGAGGTGATCGAGCGCACCTGCACGATCACCGTCGCGACCTCGTCCATCGCCAGCTCGGCGATCGTGCGCGCGCTCTGGCGGTCGCGCGGGAGGTGCTCGAGCAGGTCGCCGATCGTCTCCAGCCCGAGCCGCTCGGCCGCCGC
>DATFQI010000226.1:0-2275 GCA_035264365.1 Solirubrobacteraceae bacterium | reverse complement strand
GCGAGCGGGTAGTCGCCGGAGAAGCAGGCGTCGCAGTGCGTCGCGGGCGACCCCTCGATCGCCTCGTAGACGCCGCCGAGCGACAGGTACGCGATCGAGTCGGCCCCGAGCTCGGCGGCCATCTGGGCCTCCGTGCGCCCGTGGGCGATCATCTCCTCGCGCGTCGACATGTCGATGCCGTAGTGGCACGGGTGCCGGACCGGCGGCGCCGAGATCCGCATGTGCACCTCGCGAGCGCCGGCGTCGCGCAGCATCTGCACGATCTGGCGCGTCGTGTTGCCGCGCACGATCGAGTCGTCGACCACGACCAGCCGCTTGCCGGAGACCACCTCGGGCAGCGGGTTGAACTTCATCCGCAGGCCGTGCTTGCGCAGCTCCTGGCCGGGCTGGATGAACGTGCGCGCGACGTAGCGGTTCTTGATCAGCCCGTCGTCCTGCGGCAGCCCGCTCTCGCGCGCGAACCCGCGCGCGGCCGGGTTGCCGGAGTCCGGCACCGGGATCACGAGGTCGGCGTCGACGGGCGCCTCGCGCGCCAGGATCTCTCCCATCCGCCCGCGCGCGACCTGCAGCACCTGGCCGCCGAGCCGCGAGTCGGGCCGCGCGAAGTAGATGTGCTCGAAGACGCACAGCGCGTGCCGCTCGCCCTCGACCGCCTGGCGCACCTGCAGCCCGCCGGCGGTCAGCGAGACGATCTCGCCCGGCTGCACGTCGCGCAGGAAGCGCGCGCCGATGATGTCGAACGCGCAGGTCTCCGAGGCGACGCAGTAGCGGTCGCCGAGCATCCCGATCGACAGCGGCCGCAGGCCGGCCGGGTCACGGAACGCGACCACGCGGTCCTTGGTCATCACGACCGTCGAGTACGCGCCCTCCGCGCGCTCCATCACGTCGGCGACGGCGTCCTCGATCGTCTCCGACGGGTGCGTGGAGAGCAGCGCCGCGATCACCTCGGAGTCGGAGGTGGAGCGGAAGCCGACGCCCTGGGCGCGCAGCTCGCCGTGCAGCTCGACCGCGTTGATCAGGTTGCCGTTGTGCGCGAGCGCGACCTCGCGCCGATCGGCGCGCCACACCGGCTGCGTGTTCTCCCACGAGTTCGCCCCGGTCGTGGAGTAGCGGACGTGGCCGATCGCCATCTCCCCCTGCAGCGCGCGCAGCTTCTGCTCGTCGAAGACCTGGTTGACCAAGCCCTGGTCGCGCATCGCCATGATGTGGCCGTTCTGGGAGGCCGCGATGCCGGCGGACTCCTGACCGCGATGCTGGAGCGCGTAGAGCGCGAAGTAGGACAGCTTCGCCACCTCGTGCTCCGGGGCGACGATGCCGAACACGCCGCACTCGTCACGCGGTCCGTCGCGGGCGTCGAGGAAGGCGTCTTCGTGCACGGCCGGAGGTCCACGCTAGCAGCGCGATCGGCGGCTCCCGCGCCCACCCGGCGCACGCTGCGGGGTGTTTCGCGCCGCCGTGGACGCCCGAGCCGAGATACCCTCGCTCGCATGTCCGTCAACGCCCCCGTCCAGATCGACCGCCAGCGGATCCGCGAGCTCATCGAGCGCGAGGAGAAGCGGCTCAACGATGCGACCCCGAAGTCCGCCGAGACCTACAAGCGGGCCCACGAGGTCCTCTCGGGCGGCGTCGCGTCTTCCTACCAGCTGCGCGACCCGTGGCCGATCTACCTCGAGAAGGGCGACGGCCCGCGCGTCTGGGACGTCGACGGCAACGAGTACCTGGACTTCCACAACGGCTTCGGCTCGATGGTCCAGGGCCACGCGCACCCGGCGATCGGCAAAGCGCTCCAGGAGCGCTACGCCGCCGGCACCCACTTCGCCGCGCCCACCGAGGACGCGATCGTCGTCGGCGAGGAGCTGCAGCGCCGCTGGGGCGAGCTCGGGCGCTGGCGCTACACGAACTCCGGCTCGGAGTCGACGATGGACGCGATCCGGATCGCGCGCGCGTACACGGGCCGCGACACCGTGATGAAGATCTTCGGCTCCTACCACGGCCACCACGACACGGTGATGGTCTCGATCGGGGTCGAGTACGACAAGATCGGCGACCGCGAGAACCTCGCCTCGCTCGCCTACGGCGCCGGCATCCCGCAGGCGACCGTCGACATGACCGTCGCCGTCCCGTTCAACGACGCGGGCGCGATGGAGCGCCGGATCGAGCGCCTCGACAAGGAGGGCCGCAAGCCCGCCTGCGTGATCATGGAGGCGGCGATGATGAACCTCGGGGTCGTGCTCCCCGAGGACGGCTACCTCGAGCAGGTGCGCGACATCTGCAC
>DATFQI010000225.1:0-3596 GCA_035264365.1 Solirubrobacteraceae bacterium | reverse complement strand
ACGTGCTCGAGCACGTGCGAGAGGATCGCGAGGTCGTACGCGCTGTCCTCGGCCGGCACCACCGATCCGTCGAACGGCTCGACACGCCGGGCGTCGGGCAGCGCCTGCCGCGCCAGCGCGGCCGCGGGCGCCGAGAGCTCGAAGCCGTCGAAGACCGGCGCGAACCCGCGCAGCGCGGCCAACAGCGCGCCGTCGCCGCAGCCGATCTCGACCACCGTGCGCGGGCGGAGCTTCGTGCGAGCGCACAGCGCGCGGACGTGCGCGGCCTTCGAGCGCGCCCCGAGCGCGCGCCAGCGGCCGAGGCGCTCCGCCTCGGCCGCGTCGGCCTGCGTGTAGCCCGCCTCGTAGAAGGCGCGGGGATCGTCCAGGGTGGAGCCCGTCAGGAGACCGCGGAGAAGCCCTCGCCGACCTTCGCCCAGTTGACGGTGTTCCACCAGGCGTCGAGGTAGTCGGGGCGCTTGTTCTGGTACTTGAGGTAGTAGGCGTGCTCCCAGACGTCGACGCCGAGCAGCGGCGTGTTGCCCTCGGAGATCGGGTTGTCCTGGTTGGGCGTGCCGACGACCGCGAGGCCGGAGCCGTCGTGGATCAGCCAGGCCCAGCCCGAGCCGAACTGGTTGACGCCGGTCTCCTTGAGCTTCGCCTGGAAGTCCGCGAAGGAGCCGAAGGCGCCGTTGATCGCGTCGGCCAGCGCGCCGTCGGGCTCGCCGCCGCCGTCGGGGCTCATCCACTCCCAGAACAGCGAGTGGTTGTAGTGACCGCCGCCGTTGTTGCGCACGGCCTTCTGCTTGTCCGGCGGGAGGGCGTCGAGGCTCTTGAGGACCTCCTCGATCGGCTTGCCGTCGAAGTCCGTGCCCTCGAGCGCGGCATTGACCTTGTCCACGTACGCCTGGTGGTGCTTGTCGTGGTGGATCTCCATCGTCTTCGCGTCGATGTGCGGCTCGAGCGCGCCGAAGTCGTACGGGAGAGCAGGAACTTCGTAGGCCATGGACCGTTCCTCCGTGATCTGGGCGTGCAAAGGATTCGAACTGACTTCTACCACTAGGCTCTCCCCACTCGATGACCCGCCTATCCACGTACTTCCTGCCCACCGAGAAGGAGGCGCCCGCAGACGCCGAGGCGCTCTCGCACAAGCTGATGGTCCGCGCCGGCCTGATCCGCCAGGTGGGGACCGGCCTGTGGTCGTTCCTGCCCGCAGGCTGGGCGGTGCACGAGAACGTCGTCCAGATCATCCGCGAGGAGATGAACGCGATCGGCGGCCAGGAGCTGCTGATGCCGGTCATGCTGCCCGCCGAGCTGTGGCAGCGCAGCGGCCGCTACTCGATCCCCGAGCTGTTCAAGCTCCAGGACCGCAAGGGTGCCGAGCTCGTGCTGGCGATGACGCACGAGGAGGCGGTCACCCAGCACGTCGCGCAGGTGGTGCGCTCCTACCGCCAGCTGCCGTTCAGCCTCTACCACTTCCAGGTCAAGGAGCGCGACGAGCCGCGCCCGCGCGCGGGGCTGCTGCGCACGCGCGAGTTCATCATGAAGGACGCCTACACCTTCGACCGTGACCGCGAGGGCCTGGACGCGCACTACGAGCGCTACCGCGAGGCCTACGACCGCGTGATGGACCGCTGCGGCCTCGAGTGGTACCGGGTGGAGTCCGACGTCGGGATGATGGGCGGCTTCGGCGCGCACGAGTACATGGCGCCGTGCCCCGCGGGCGAGAACGACGTCGCGCTCGCGCCCGGCTACGCGGCCAACGTCGAGGTCGCCTCCGCCGATGCGAAGCCCGTCGAGCTGCCGCCCGGCACCGACGCCCCCGAGCTGATCGAGACACCCGGCCTGGTCACGGTCGCCGACGTCGCCGGTCGCTTCGAGGTCCCCGGCGGGGCGCTGCTGAAGGCCTATCCGGTGATGGTCGAGGACCGCGGGCTGGTGCTCGTGATGGTCCGCGGCGACCACCGCGTCAACGACATCAAGCTCCAGAACGCGCTCGGCGCCGAGTTCCGCCCGGCGCGCGCCGAGGAGTTCGCCGAGCGGATCGGCCCCGGCGGCTACATCGGGCCCGTGAACGTCGACGTGCCGATCGTGCTCGACGACGCTGTCGAGCCGGGCTCCTACATCACCGGCTCCAACCGCGACAACTCGCACCTGCGCGGCGTCGAGCCCGGCCGCGACTTCCCGTTCAAGCGCGCCGACGTGCGCTCCGTCGAGCCCGGCGACACCGTCAACGGGCAGCCGCTGCGGATCGAGCCCGCGATCGAGGTCGGCAACATCTTCAAGCTCGGCACGCGCTTCTCGGAGCCGCTCGGCGCCACCTACCTCGACGAGTCGGGGCAGTCGAAGCCGATCTGGATGGGCTCTTACGGGCTCGGGCCGGCGCGCCTGGCCGCAGCCGCCGTCGAGCAGTTCGCCGACGAGAACGGCATCTCGTGGCCGCGCTCGATGGCGCCGTTCGACGTGCACCTCGTCGGGCTCGGCAAGGAGGGCAGCGAGGAGCGCGAGGCCGCCGAGCGCCTCTACGGCGAGCTGCGCGAGTCCGGGCTGGCGACGATCTTCGACGACCGCGACGCCGGACCGGGGGAGAAGTTCGCAGACGCGGAGCTGCTCGGCGTCCCGCTGCGCCTGACCGTCGGCCGGCGCACGCTCGCCTCGGGCGAGGTCGAGGCGCAGGTCCGCCGGGGCCGGGAGACCCGCTCCATCCCGCTGGAGGGCGCCGCGGACGCGGCAGCGGAGCTGTGGCGCAGCCTCCCGTGAACAACGACGCGCGCGGCGGCGGCGGCCGCCGGACGGCGCGCGAGGCGGGCCAGGACGCGGTCGCCCGCGCGCAGGAGACGGCCGAGCGGGCGCGGCTGACCTTCCGGCGGCTGTCCGGGCTGGACCGCTCGGGCCCGCCGCCGCCGCAGACCCTGTCGGGCCAGCCGCTGAACCCGTGGACGATCCCGAACGCGATCGGCTTCATCCGCCTTGGGCTGATCCCGGTCTTCCTCACGTTCGCCTTCGCGAGCGGCGACGGCGTCAGCCGCACGGCGGTGATCATCTTCGCGGTCGTCGCCTGGAGCGACTACCTGGATGGCATCGCAGCCCGTCTCACGGGCCAGTACTCGCGCCTCGGCGCGCTGCTGGACCCGGCCGTCGACCGGCTGCTGATCATCTCCGGCGTCGCCGTCTGCTGGTACTTCGAGCTGTTGCCGCGCTGGGCGCTGGCGATCCTCGTGGCGCGCGAGCTGTTCATGATCGGGCTCGTGCGCTGGGGGCTGCGCCGCCACTTCGACGCGAAGGTCAACTGGCTCGGCCGCGCCGGCGTCTGGCCGGTCATGAGCGCGCTGTTCTTCGGCATGGCCGGCCTGGCGACCGTCGCCGAGATCTGTCTGTATGTCGGCTTGATACTGGTGCTGGGATCCACCGCGCAGTACCTTCGCGAGGCGGTGCGCATGACGCGGGGTCCGCAAGCCTCAAGCTCAGCTTGACATTGCTAAGGTCCCGAACATCACGACAGGAGAGGACACGACGACGATGGACACCTTCCCCGACCTGGGGTCGCTCTCCGACCAGGAGCTCAAGGACCTCATCCAGCAGCTCACGGACGAGGAGCAGGAGGTGTCCTACCGGCG
>DATFQI010000224.1:0-5315 GCA_035264365.1 Solirubrobacteraceae bacterium | reverse complement strand
AGGCGACCGCCCAGCCCGGCGGCCGCCGCCTGCTCCGCCGCGGCGCGGCGGCCGGCGCTGCGGCTACTTCCACCCGACCTTCTGCATCAGCGCGATCGCGCTCGGCAGCAGCTTGCCCGCGCGCTCGACGTCGATCGGGTCGCGCTTGACGTCGGCCCAGTCCTTGATGTGCTCGGGCGGCGCGACGTCCGGGTTGGCCGCCAGCTCGGAGTTCTCGACGATCGTCTCCTGCGCGGGAGTGCTCGTGAGCCACTCCATCAGCGCGACGGCGTCGGCCTTGTGCTCGGTGCCCTTCACGAGCGCCACGCCGGAGAGGTTCGTGTGCGCGCCGGCGCCGTCCTGGTCGGCCCAGGCGGGCGCGACCGGGAAGTCGGGCTTCTCCTTGAGGATCCGGCCGAGGTAGTAGTGGTTGGTCAGGCCCACGTCGCAGCGGCCGGCGCCGATCGCCTCGAGCACGTCGACGTCGGAGCCGAGGATCTGCGGATCGTTGGCCATCCAGGAGCGCAGCAGCTTCTCCGTGTCGGCCTCGCCGTGCTTGGCGATCCGGTCCGCGACGAAGGACTGGTTGTACTCGTTGTTGGACGTGCGCAGGCAGAGCTTGCCCTTGAACTGCGGCTTGCCGAGGTCCTCGTAGCTTGTGATCGCGCCCTCGTCGACGCGCTCGGTCGAGCGCATCGGCGTGCGGATGCGCAGGCTCAGGCCCCACCACTGCTCGTCGGGGTCTCGGTATTCGGCCGGCACCTGCGCCTCGAGCGCCTGGGTGGAGACCGACTGCAGCATCCCGGCCTCCTTGGCGCGCCAGAGGTTCGCGAGGTCGGTCGTCACGAGTAGGTCGGCGGGCGTGTCCGAGCCCTCGCTGCGCAGGCGCTCGAACAGCTCGGGCGCGCTGCCGGCGCGCAGCTCGAGCGACTTGCCCTCCTTCTCCTCCCAGGCCGCGAAGGCGGCCTCGTCGCCATACTGGGAGCGGCCGTTGTAGACGACCACGTCGGCCGAGCGACCGAACGCGAAGACGGCGGCGCCGGCCAGCACCACGATCACCGCCGCGACCGCGGCGAGCAGGCGCCCACGGCGTCGGATCAGGGTTCCGAGCATGGCGAGTTAGGCTAGCCTAAGACGGCCTTACCCGACCTCAGCCGTCAGAATTGCCCGCCGTGAGCGACCCCTGCGCCATCGAAGCCGATGATCTGAGCCGCTCGTTCGGCGCCCTGAAGGCGGTCGACGGGGCGAGCCTGCGGGTCGGCCACGGCGAGCTGGTGGCGCTGCTCGGGCCCAGCGGCTCGGGCAAGACGACGCTGCTGCGGATGATCGCCGGCTTCGAGCACCCCGACGCAGGGCGCGTGAGGATCGGCGGGCGCCTGGTGGCCGGCAACGGTCACTGGGTCGAGCCGGAGCAGCGGCGGATCGGCATGGTCTTCCAGCAGGGCGCGCTGTTCCCCCACCTCGACGTCGCGGCCAACGTCGGCTTCGGCGCCGCGCGCCGCGAGCGTGTCGACGAGGCGCTCGAGCTGGTCGGCCTCGGCCACCGCGCCAAGGCCTACCCGCACGAGCTCTCCGGCGGCGAGCGCCAGCGGGTCGCGCTGGCCCGCGCGCTGGCGCCCGAGCCCGAGGTGATCCTGCTCGACGAGCCCTTCGCCGCACTCGACGCCGGCCTGCGCGAGGCGCTGCGCGAGGAGGTGGCCGGGATCCTGCGCGCCGCGGGCGCGAGCGCGCTGCTGGTCACCCACGACCAGGCCGAGGCGCTCTCGCTCGCCGACGAGGTCGCCGTCCTGCGCGACGGGTGCGTCGTCCAGACCGGCTCGCCCGAGGAGGTCTACGACCGCCCGAGCTCGCGCTGGGTGGCGGAGTTCCTCGGCGAGGCCGACGTCCTCCCCGGCACCGCCGAGGGCGGCACGGTGAGCTGCGAGCTGGGCCGCTTCTCCGCGGGGCGCGAGCTCTCGGGCCCGGTGCAGGTCGTGATCCGCCCGGAGTCGGTGGCGATCGGCCACGGCGGCGCGGCGCGCGACGCGCCCGAGGCGGTCGTCCTCGAGCGCTCCTTCTACGGGCACGACCAGCTGGTGCACCTCGAGCTGGGCTCCGGGCTGCGGCTGCGCAGCCGGCGGCTCGGCTTCCCGGCCTGGCACCCCGGTGACCGGGTGCGCGTCTGGCTCGACGGGCCCGTGAACGCGCTCGCCGCCGATCAGGAGCCGGAGCCGGCTCCAGCTCCGGCCGGCACCGCGCGGTAGAGCGCGCCGTTGCCCGAGGCGAACAGCAGCTCGCCGTCGTTCGTCGTTCCGATGTGCGTCAGGCCGGGGACCTTGGCCTGCTCGCGGCGGACGTCGGTGGCGCGGCCCTCAGGGGTGCCCTCGAGCGTCCACAGGGCGCCCGCGCAGAAGTCGCCGTAGACGTATCGGCGGCCGAGCCCGGTCAGCGCGGAGCCGGCGTAGACGACGCCGCCGGTGACCGAGCAGCCCTGCGGATGCGGGTACTGAGCGACCGGCCAGACCAGCTCGCCGGTCTCGTCGAGCTCGTGGCCCTTGATGCGCTCGCTGCCCTCGAAGGCGCTCCAGCCCAGGTTCTTCGGCGGCTCGTCGGGCTCGGGCAGCACGCGGTTGATCTCCTCGACCTCGTCCTGGCCGACGTCGCCGATCCACAGCTCGCCGAGCGCGGCGTCGAAGGAGAACCGCCACGGGTTGCGGAGGCCGGTCAGGACGACGTCCCACGCGGGCTCGGGCTTGCGCAGGTCGGCGGCGAGGATCTTGCCGAGCTTCTCGTCGGGGTCCTGCGCGGTGCGGCGCGGGTCGAACGCGCCGCCGCCGTCGCCGAGTCCGAGGTACAGGCGCCCGTCGGGGCCGAACAGCAGCTGGCCGCCGTTGTGGTTCTCCTCGGGCTGGTCGACGTACAGCAGCTCGCGCAGCGGCTTCGGGTCGATCCTTCCGTCGCGGCCCGCGCGGAACTCGGCCACCCGCGTGTCGCCCTTGGGGTCGGACCAGTGCAGGTAGACGCGGCGGTCCGTGGCGAAGTCGGGGTGGAAGGCGATCCCGAGCAGGCCCTGCTCGGCGCCGAGGAGGACGCGATCCGAGAGGTCGAGCGCCACCGTGCGGCGGCTGCCGTCGAGACGGAGCACGCGGCCGGGCTGCTCCATCACCCAGATGGCGTCGTCGCCGGGCGCCTGGCCGACCCAGGTGGGCCGGTTGAAGCCCTTGGCGAACGCCTGCACGTCGAAGTGATGCGCGCTGCCGGACTCGGTCGCGACCTCCGGGATCTTCAGGTCGTCGAGCTCGTCGCCGCGGCCGAATCCGGCGTAGCCGACGCCCAGTCCGGCGAGCAGCACGACGAGGATGGAGAGCACGATCCGCATGCGGCGCGCAGCATATTAGGGCACCCTAATTCTCGGCGCAGCTGCGCAGGACCTCCCACTCGCCGGCGCGCGCGGCGGCGCGGAACGGCGGGCCCGCGTCGGGGGCCGGCGCGGAGGCGGCCGTGAGCCGGGCCCGGAAGACGACGCCGGGAGCGTGCGGCGCCGCGTCGGGCTCGACCGTGCGCTTGGTCACGTCGAGCGCATAGGCCATCAGCGGGCCGCGGTAGCGGCCCACGTACGGCCGGCCGCAGGCGAGCACCTCCTCGCGCCCGCCCGCCGCGCGCACCGCCGCGTCGAGGTCGCGCGCCAGCGCCCACTGGTGCGCCTGGGCGTCGCGCACGTCGCGCAGCTCCGCGAGCGCGGGCGCGGCGCTCAGCACCGCCGCCGCCGCGATGGCGCCCAGCGCGAGCCGCCATCGAGGAGACGATCGGTCGGGCTGAGCCCGATCGATCGTCTCCTCACGGGCGAGCGCGCGCGCCAATCCGGCCGCGCCGGCCACGGCGAGCAGCGCCACGCCCGGCAGCGCGTAGCGCGGCTCGCCGCTGAAGCCGGCCTGCGCCATCGCGGCCACGAGCAGCACCCACGCGCCGCCGGCAGCCGCAAGGAGACGGGCGCCGCCACCGGGCGCGGGCGCGCCGCCACCGGCCGCGGCCGCGGCGCCGCGCGGCTCGCGCAGCGCCAGCACGACGCCGATCCAGAGCGGCACCAGCAGCAGCTTCGCCGCGGCCCAGAGCGAAGCGAGCGCCGGCACGTCGGCGAGCGCCGGCTGGCCCGGGTTCGGGATCCGTGCCCGCGAGCCGGAGCGCAGCACGTCGCCGGAGCCGAGCCACTCGGGCACGAACCACGCCGCGGGCACGAGCACGGCCAGCACGGCGAGCGGCGCCCGCAGCGCCGGGTCGCGCCGCCACGCCGCCACGCCGGCGAGCGCCACGAACGGCCATGCCTCCACCCGCAGCAGCGCACACGCCACGGCGAGCCCGAGCGCCGCGCGCAGCCGCCCGGCCCGCCAGCAGGCGATCGCGCCCAGCGCCCCCGTGATCACGAGCGGCGCCTCCCCGCCGCGCGAAGCCTCCAGCGCGAAGCCCCCCGCCAGCGCCACGCCCACCACCGCCAGGCCGCCGGCGAGCAACCCTCGACCAACCCTCGACGGGGTCTGACCCCGTCGAGGCTGGTCGAGGTCGCGGGCGAGCCGGTACGCGAGCACGAGCGCGGCGCCGGCGGCCGCGCGCACGAGCACGACCCAGACCACCGGCGCGGCGCTCCCGAGCGGCGCCAGCAGCGCGCAGACCGCCACCGGCAGCGGCTTGAACGCGGGTCCGTCGGCCGTGCTCAGCGTCCCCGAGGCCACCTCGCGACCCCACAGCAGCCACGTCCAGGGGTCGTAGCCGGGCGCCGCACGCACGATCAGCGGTGACGCGGCGGCCGCCGCCAGAATGGCCAACATGACGCGCCACACGGCGCATCGAGGCTACACGCCTCACCTCCCGCACCCGCGGGTACCAAGATGTACCCCACCTCGAAATGAACTCTGGAGGCTGAACGACGTGGCGACCCAAGTCAGCGAGCAGCAGGCACGACAAGTCGCAGAGGCGGCGCGCGAGCAGGACTGGAAGCTCCCGAGCTTCGGCAAGGAGCTGTTCCTCGGCAACTTCCGGCTCGACCTGATCCACCCGCAGCCCAAGCTGGACGCCGCGGCCGTGGAGAAGGGCGAGGCGTTCCTGGGCAGGCTGCGCGCGTTCCTCACGGAGCACGTCGACCCGCTCGAGATCGAGCGCGAGTCGAAGATCCCCGACGCCGCCGTCGACGGGCTCAAGTCGCTCGGCGCGCTCGGCATGAAGGTGCCCGAGCAGTACGGCGGCCTCGGCCTCTCGCAGGTCTACTACAACAAGGCGCTCGCGCTGGCCGGCACCTGGCACTCCTCGCTGGCCACGCTGCTCTCCGCGCACCAGTCGATCGGCGTCGCCGAGCCGCTGATGCT
>DATFQI010000223.1:0-3194 GCA_035264365.1 Solirubrobacteraceae bacterium | reverse complement strand
TCAGACTGCGACGAGAGAGTCGACCGGCGGGCGCTTCGTCCGCCAGGACAGCCGCTTCCGCGACCGCGTGACCGTCGACGGCAGCTCGGGCTTCCCGGCCGAGGCGGGCCGCTACCACCTGTACGTCTCGCTCGCCTGCCCGTGGGCGCACCGGGCGATCATCCTGCGGCACCTCAAGGGGCTCGAGCACGCGATCGGGATGACGGTCGTGGACCCGATCCGCGACAATCGCGGCTGGCGCTTCAACGGCGCCTTCCCGGACGGGCTCAACGGCTGGGAGTACCTGTCCGAGGCCTACGACGCCACCGATCCGGACTTCGACGGCCGGATCAGCGTCCCGGTGCTGTGGGACACGGAGACCGGCCGCATCGTCAACAACGAGTCCGCCGACGTCATCGAGATGCTCGACGAGAGCTTCCAGGCCTTCGCGCGCCACCCCGAGCGCGTCTACGCGCCGCTCGAGCTGCGCGACGAGATGGCCGAGCTCAACGAGCGCGTCTACGAGACGCTCAACAACGGCGTCTACCGGGCCGGCTTCGCGACCTCGCAGGAGGCCTACGAGGAGGCCGTGTTCCCGCTCTTCGACACGCTCGACATGCTCGACGAGCGCCTCCGGGACCGGCGCTACCTGATGGGCGACGCGCAGACGCTCGCCGACTGGCGGCTGTTCACGACGCTGGTGCGCTTCGACACCGTCTACTACAGCCACTTCAAGTGCAACCTGCGGCGGATCGCGGACTACCCCAGCCTGCACCCGTACCTGCGCGACCTCTACCAGGTGCCCGGGATCTCGGAGACCGTCGACTTCGACCACATCAAGCGCCACTACTACGGCACCCACAAGAGCATCAACCCGACCGGGATCATCCCGGCCGGCCCGGTGCTCGACCTGGCCGCCCCGCACGGCCGAGGTTAGATTCCGGTCGGTGGAGATCTCCACCGACCGCGACCGCATCGACCGAGAGCTGGTCCACCGCTTCCTGAGCGAGGAGAGCTACTGGGCCCGCGAGCGCACGCGCGAGCGGAGCGACCGCATCATCGACGCGTCGCTGTGCTTCGGCGTCTACGAGGACGGGCGGCAGGTCGCGCACGCGCGCGTCGTGACCGACACCGTCACGTTCGCGTACCTCGCCGACGTGTTCGTCCTCCCCGAGGCGCGCGGCCGCGGCGTCGGCAAGGCGCTGATGAAGGCGGTGCTCGCGCACCCGGACGTCGCGGAAGTGGCGCGCTTCGTGCTCGTCACCGACGACGCGCACGGCCTCTACGCGCAGTACGGGTTCCGGCCGCTCGACGACGTGCGCAAATGGATGCAACGGCGTCCCTGAAGGGCCCGCGGCCGCACGGGCACTTCCTCGCCGGCGAGGCCGGTGAGCTCGCCGGCGTGTCCGGCACCACGATCGGCCAGTGGGCCCGCTGGGGCTACATCCGCGCCTCGCAGGACGCCGGCGATCCCCACGTGTACTCGGTCGAGGACATCGCGGAGGCGGCGATCGTGCGCGTCCTGCTCGAGCGCGGCGTGCGGCACGCCGACATCCGCAAGGCCGTGCGGCGGCTGGCGCGCTACGGCGACTGGCCGCTCAGCGAGGCGTCGCTGGCGACGACCGCCGATACGCCGCGGCCGCTGATCGCCGTGCGCGAGCCGGAGGGGATCTTCGTGCTCGGCGCCCGGGGCTGGCAGGAGGTCGTAACGCCGCCGCCGCTGGAGGACGTGCGCCTGCGCCTGCGCCGCAGCTAGCGGCCGCTGAGCTTGCGCGCGGCGCGCCCGGCCACCGAGGCGTCGAACGCCTCGCCGAGCGTGCCGACCGCGCTCGCCAGCCCGTGCCCGGCGCGCCCGGCGGTCGTCTGGGAGGCGGGCTCGACCGCCGCGCCCGGGTCCTCCGCCATCGCGACGATCGTCGCCATCACCTTCTCCTCGGCCTCGCGCATGCGCACCTCCCAGCGGCGGTGCCAGGCGGCGAGCGTAGGGTCGCCGCGGCGGTCGGCGAGCGCCGATAGGTACGCGAGCAGCGTCGTCACGTGCGCGACGTCGAGCACGGCGGCGCGCAGTGCCTGGTTGCGCTCGAGCAGCAGGTCGCCAGCCAGGTTGCGCACGCCGGCCAACCGGCCGCCGACGCCCTGCGCCGCCGGGAAGCCGTGCAGCCCGTGTGCGGCGGTGCGGTCGGCGAGCTCGCGCAGCAGCTCGCGCGCGGCGCTCGCCCCATCGGCCAGCGCGTCGCCGGGCGCGCCGCCGAGCCGGCCCGCGAGCCGGGTCCAGTGGGAGGCGAGCTGGCTCGCCATCGCGTAGAGCTCACGCAGCGCGCGGTGCTCGGCCGCGTAGAGGCCGCTGCCGGAGGGCTCGCTCACGACTGCCCGGCGCCCGGCTGCCACAGCGGCTCCTCGCCCGAGACGGCGAGGTTGGCGCCGCGGGAGAGGATGAACAGCAGGTCCGAGAGCCGGTTGAGGTAGCGCACGCACTCCGCGTTGACCTCCTCGCCGCAGTCGATCGTGCGCCGCTCCGCGCGCCGGCAGACCGTGCGGCAGACGTGCAGCTGCGCCGCCGCCGGCGTGCCGCCCGGCAGCACGAAGGACTTCAGCTTCGGCAGGTCGGCGTTGACCTCGTCGCAGGCGTGCTCGAGCCACTCGGTCTGCTCGGGCGTCACCCGCAGCCGGCTGCGATCGCCGCCGTGCGGGACCGAGATGTCGGCGCCGACGTCGAAGAGGTCGTTCTGGATCCGCTTGAGCCATTCGGCGTAGCGGTCGGAGAGCCCGCCGCCCGCGAGCGCGACGCCGAGCTGCGCGTTGAGCTCGTCGACGGTGCCGTAGGCCTCGATCCGCGGATGCGTCTTGGGCACCCGGCTCATGTCGCCGAGGTGGGTCTCGCCGCCGTCGCCGAGGCGGGTGTAGATGCGCGTGAGGTTGACGGTCACGCCACGTATAGAATCACCCGGACCAGGGTCGGTGGACAGGGAAGCCGGTGCGAATCCGGCGCGGACCCGCCACTGTCACCGGGGAAGCCCGCCGCATGCGTGTGTTGCGAGCCACTGGTCCGCCATCGGACCGGGAAGGCGCGGCGAGGTAGGCCCGGGAGCCAGGAGACCTCCCTCCGACCACAAGCCCGAAGCCCTCGTGGAAAGGGGTGGCTCCTTGCAGCTCCACATCCGTTCAGCCGGCCTGGCGGCCGGTCTTCTGACGCTCGCGCTGGCGGCGCCCGCCGT
>DATFQI010000222.1:0-10327 GCA_035264365.1 Solirubrobacteraceae bacterium | reverse complement strand
CATGCTCACCGAGCCGAAGGCGGCGCCGGAGCGATCGGGTCCTCGCGGACGCGGTCCTCGGGCTCGAGGTGGATCAGCACGTCGGCGCCGCGCAGGCCCGCGGCGATGCGGTCCTGCAGGTCGTGGGCGATCGCGTGGGCGTCCTCGAGCGTGGTGCCGGCGCGGAACTGCACGTGCAGGTCCACGTAGCGGCGGGCGCCGGCGCGGCGGGTGCGGAGCTGGTGGTAGCCGACGATCTCGCCGCCCGGGAACTGCTCGATCGCGGTGCGGATCGCGGCGAGCTCGTCGGGCGGGAGCGCCTCGTCGACGAGCACGCGCCAGGAGCGGGCGACGAGCCGCAGGCCGGTGATGACGATCGCGCCGGCGATCAGCAGCGCGACCACCGGGTCCAGCCACTCGTAGCCCGTCCAGTGCACGAGCGCGAGCCCGATCAGCACGCCCAGCGACGTGTAGGCGTCGGTGCGCAGATGGGCGGCATCGCCTTCCAGCGCGGGCGAGTCGGTCGCCGCGGCACGCCGGAACAGCCAGGCGGAGACGAGCAGGTTCACGAGCGCCGCGAAGCCGACGACGCCGATGCCGAAGCCGAGCTTCTCGAGCTCCGTGCCGTTGACCAGGGCGTGCGCGGAGGCGTAGATGATCACGCCGGAGCCGACGAGGATCAGCACGCCCTCGGCGGCCGCGGCCACGTTCTCGAACTTCTCGTGGCCGTAGCGATGCTCGGCGTCGGCGGGCTCCTCGGCCTGGCGGACGGAGAAGTACGCGATGCAGGAGGCGATCAGGTCGATGCCGGAGTGGATCGCCTCGGTGAGGATCGCGACCGAACCGGTGACCGCGCCCGCGAACAGCTTGAGCGCGATCAGGAGCGTGTTGGAGACGATCGAGACGGCCGCCGCGCGCGTGCGCTCGCGGCCGCCGGACCCCGCGCGCGTCATGCCCCGAGCCACTCCAGCAGCGCGCGCGCCGCGAGGCCGCGGTGCGAGATCGCGTCCTTCTCCTCGTCCCCGAGCTCGGCCATCGTGCGGCGCTCGCCATCCGGCACGAACACCGGGTCGTAGCCGAACCCGCGCGTGCCCGCGCCCTCGGCGGCCATCGTGCCGGCGCAGCGGCCGTAGAACAGCGTCTCCTCGCCGCCGGGCGCGACGTGGGCGATCACGCACACGTACTCGAGCCGGCTGCCGGGCGGCGCCTCGCGGCGCAGCTTCGCGAGGTTCTCGCCGTCGCTCGCGTCCGCGCCCGCGAAGCGCGCGCTGCGCACGCCAGGGCGCCCGCCGAGCGCCTCCGCCTCGACGCCGGAGTCGTCGGCGATCGCCGCCCGGCCGGTCGCCGCGGCCGCCGCGCGCGCCTTGATCAGCGCGTTGTCGGCGTAGGTCGTGCCCGTCTCGGGCGGAGTGACGACGTCCGCGGGCAGCGGGTCGAGCTCGAGCCCCGGGAGCAGGCGCTCGAACTCGCGCACCTTGTGCGCGTTGCGCGTGGCGAGCAGCAGCCGCACGCTCACGCCCCGGCGGCCGCGGCCTGGATCGCCTTCAACGACTCGATCCCGGCCTGCGCGAGCGCCAGCAGGTCATCCAGATGCGCGCGCGAGAGCGGCGTGCGCTCGGCGGTCGCCTGCACCTCGACGAGCCCGCCGTCGCCGGTCATCACGACGTTG
Source organism: Solirubrobacteraceae bacterium (assembly GCA_035264365.1). Classification (GTDB taxonomy): domain Bacteria; phylum Actinomycetota; class Thermoleophilia; order Solirubrobacterales; family Solirubrobacteraceae; genus DATFQI01. The sequence continues at coordinate 8,679 of DATFQI010000222.1, read as the reverse complement.
GCGTCGACCTCGGCGGTCGAGTCCTCGGGGTAGTCGAGGTCCAGCAGCGGCTCGCCGGCGACGATCCCGCACGAGACGGCCGCGACGCTCTGCGTGAGCGGCGAGCGCTCCAGCTTGCCCTCCTCGACCAGGCGCGCGCACGCGAGCGCGAGCGCCACGTAGCCGCCCGTGATCGACGCGCAGCGGGTGCCCCCGTCGGCGGTCATGACGTCGCAGTCGACGTAGACCGTGCGCTCGCCGAGCCGCTCGAAGTCCACGACCCCGCGCAGCGAGCGGCCGATCAGCCGCTGGATCTCGATCGAGCGCCCGTCGGCCTTGCCGCGCGTGATGTCGCGCGTCTTGCGCTGCCCCGTGGAGGCCGGGAGCATCCCGTACTCGGCCGTCAGCCAGCCGCGTCCCTGGCCGTGCATCCAGCGCGGCACGGACTCCTCGACGGAGGCGGTGCAGATCACGCGCGTGCCACCGCAGCTGATCAGGGCCGAGCCGGTCGCGGTCTCCACGAAGCCCGGCTCGATCGTCGTCGACCGCAGCTCGGAGGCCGCGCGCCCGCCGCTGCGCTCGCGGCTCACGGACGCGACCCCGCCAGCGACGTGCCTGAGCTCGGCAGCGTCTCGACCTCGCCGAGCGGCAGCTGCAGGAAGCGCGTGCCGAGCGCGTGGAAGACCTCGGCGTCGCCCGTGCACAGGAACGAGTAGTCGCCCTCGCCCTCCTGCGGCGAGCCGAGACCGCGCGCGCCGAGCACGTGCTCGACCTGGCGCGCGACCGGCGCGCCCGAGGACACGATCTCGACCCCGCGGCCGAGGAAGCGCTGGAGCATCGGCCGCACGAGCGGGTAGTGGGTGCAGCCCAGGATCACGGTGTCGACGCCGGCCTCGCGCAGCGGCGTGCAGTAGCTGCGCACCGTGTCGACCACGCGCTGGTCGAACGGGAAGCCGGACTCGATGATCCGCGTGAGGTCGGGGCAGGCGATGCTCGTGACGTCCACGAACGGGTCGGCGGCGGCGATGGCCGCGGCGTAGGCGCCGCTGGACACCGTCGCGGGCGTGGCCATCACGCCGATGCGGCCGTTGCGGGTGGCCGCCACGGCCTGCACCGCGCCCGGCTGGACCACGCCCAGGACGTCGACGCCGAGGGTCGTCTGCAGCATCCGCTCGCGCAGCGCCGGCAACGCCACCGCAGTGGCGGAGTTGCAGGCGACGACGAGCAGCTTGATCCGCCGCGCGAGCAGCTCCTCGGCGATCTCCAGCGAGAAGGCCTCGAGCTCGGCCGCCGTCCGCTCGCCGTACGGGAAGCGGGCGGCGTCGGCGAAGTACACGAAGTCCTCGTGCGGCAGCTGCACGAGCAGCTCGTGCAGCACGGTGAGCCCGCCGACGCCGGAGTCGAAGACCCCCACCGGCCGGCGACGCAGCTCGTCAGGAGCGTTCAGCACGCCGGCCAGTCTGCCACGCTCATCAGCGGCCGCTGCCGACGCCGTCGATCGCCGCCTTCAGCCGCTTGACCACCGCCTCGGCGATGCCCGTGTCCGAGAACGAGCCGCTCGCCTTGACGACCCCCGCGATCAGCACCGCCATCAGCAGCACCAGGCCGACGTACTCGACCGTCCCCTGCCCGCGCTCGGCCGCCAGCGCGGCGTGCGCCCTGCCCATCAGCTCGTAGACCATCCGGAACCCCTGTCCGCTCGCTCTCCCCCGCCTCGAGCGGGGCCGCGAACGAGTCTCCGGCCGGCGGCGGAACGGATCTACACGCGTTCGCGACGACTGTGCGACAAGTCGTGCACACGAGACTTCGGCTTCGCCGAGGTGTCATGTTCGTGCCGTGCGAGCCCTGGTCGTCACGAACCTGTACCCGACCCCGGAACGGCCCGAGTACGGACGCTTCGTGCTCGACCAGGTCGAGGCGCTTCGGCGTCGCGACGACGTCGAGATCGAGGTCTTCAGCTTCCCGCCCGGGCTGCGGTCCTATCCGGCCGCCGCGCGCGAGCTGCGCCGCCGCCATACCCGCGGCGAGTACGACATCGTGCACGCGCACTTCGGCCTCACGGCGTGGCCGGCGATCCTGGCGCGGCTCGGCCCGGTCGTCGTGACGCTGCACGGCAACGACCTCTTCCACCCGCGCTCGAACCGGATCACGCGCGCGGCGCTGCCGTTCACCGCGCTGCCGGCGGCCGTCTCGCGCGAGTTCAGCGAGAACATCCCTGGCGCGGGCACCACGCGGCGTGTGGCGGTGCTCCCGGTGGGGATCGACCTGCAGCGCTTCAGGCCGATCCCGCGCCACGAGGCACGCGAGCGGCTCGGGCTGGACCCGGACGGCCCGTACCTGCTGTTCCCGCACGACCCCGCGCGCCCGCTCAAGCGCTTCGACCGCGCGCGCGAGGTGGCCGGCGACGTGCCGCTGCTGCAGATGGGCCGCGTCGCGCCCGACGAGGTCCCGTACTGGATCAACGCCGCCAACGCGGTGCTCGTCCCCTCGCAGGCCGAGGGGTTCGGGCTGTCGGCGATCGAGGCGATCGCCTGCGGGGTGCCGGCGTTCGGCACGCCCGTGGGCATCCACCCGGTCGTGCTGGACGGGATCGTGGGCGCCTTGTGCGCGCCCTACGACCGCGACGCGTGGCGGGCCGCCCTGCGCGCGCCGCTCGCCGATCCCGACCCGCGCGTGGCGGGCCGCCGCCGCGCCGAGCTGTTCTCCGCCGACCGGATGGCCGCGCGCGTGGTCGAGGCCTGGCGCGCCCTGCTGGCGGAGCGCGGCGGAGGCGACCCTATACTCGAACTTCGGGGTGCTTCGAGCGACGCGCCCCAACGCCCATGAACGGCCTGTTGCGACGCCTGACACGTAGACGCGCCGCGACCGCCGACGAGCCCCCGCCCGATTCGCCGGCGGCCTCCGAGCCGGTCGACGCCACCGTCGTCTCCCAAGAGGCGGGCCCCGCCCTGTCCGAGGAGGAGCGCGCGCGCGAGGAGGAGCTGCGGCGCCGCCGCCGCGACCTGCCCGCCGGGCTCGACGCCGACCGTCTCGAGCGGCCGCTCGGCGAGGGCCCCCGCCGCGGCGCGCTGCGCCACCGCATCCGCTTCCTGCAGGCCGCCCGCGAGCTGCTCCTGCGCGACCTCGGCGGCTTCACCTACGAGGTCCATCGCGCCGCCGGCGGATCGCACGGCGGCCACCGCGACATCATCGAGCGCAAGGCGGCGCGCCTGGCCGCGATCGACGACGAGCTGCGCGCCCACGAGGCCGCGCTCGGGCTCTCCGGCCCGGCCGCGACCGTCGTGCGCCAGCCCGGCATCGGCGGCACCTGCCCGGTCTGCGGCGAGCTGCACGGCTCCGACGCTGGCTGGTGCGCGTACTGCGGCACCCCGCTGACCGACGGCGCCCGCCGGCACGCCGAGGAGGCCACCGACCGCGCGATCGCCGACCGACACGCCGCGGAGGCCGAGCGCGCGGCGGCCGCCCAAGCCGCCGCTGCACCCGCGCCGGCCGCCCCCGCGGAGGAGCCCACCGACGAGCACAAGCGCGCGCTGGCCGAGTACACGGCACGGCGCAAGGCAGAGCCCGAGCAGCCGACGGGCGGTGACACCGCGGTCGAGCAGCCGCCCGGCGGCGAGACCGCGGCCGAGCAGCCCACCGGTGAGACCGCAGTCGACCAGCCGCCCGGCGGCGAGCCCGTCACGTCGGAGCACCGCCCGTGAGCAACGTCGAGACACCTCCGCCGCCGACCCCGGTCGAGCGGCGCTGCCCTCGCTGTGACGCGCCGCTGAGCGCCGAGCAGGAGTGGTGCCTGAACTGCGGCGCCGCCGTCGGCACCCGGATCGCCGAGCCCCGCGGCTGGCGCGCCTCGGTCGCCGTCGTGGGCGTGCTGCTCGCGCTCGCGCTGATCGCCGTCGTGCTCGCCATCGCCGAGCTCTCCAGGGACGCCGAGGGCGTCGAGGAGGTCCCGGTCAACGCGACGCCGACGCCGGCCGCGTCCGCCGCGCCCAGCGTCACGCCGTCGCCCGCGCCCGGCGAGGAGGGCGGCGGGACCCCGTCGCCCGCCCCGACCCCGTCCACGACGCCTTCGGCCACGCCCGGCACCGGCGGCGCGAGCCCGAGCGCGGGCCTCACCCCGTGGCCCGAGGGCCGCACCGCCTACACGATCGTCCTCAACTCCTCGGGCACGCGCGAGGACGCCGAGCGCCTCGCCGGCGAGGTCGCCGCCAAGGGCGTGCCGGACGTCGGCGTGATCGACTCGAACGACTTCGAGTCGCTCGGCCCGGACTCGTTCGTCGTCTTCAGCGGCGTCTACGAGAACGAGGCGCGGGCCCAGCAGGCGCTCGCCAAGATCCGCGACCAGGCCGGCGGCGGGTCGACGCGGCGGATCGTCCCCTCCAAGTAGCTCAGAGCCCGGGGAACCAGCGGCGCCGCCGCTCCAGCGCGGCCTCGGCGAGCGGGTGCAGCGGGAGCTCCTCCGCGCCGGGCGTCGCCTCGGCGAGCAGCACCGGCATCAGCGCCGCCATCGAGCGCGACAGCGCGCCGAGGTCGTAGCCGCCCTCGAGCACGAGCCCGACGGGCGCCCCGACCTCGTCCGCCGCGCGGCGCACGGACGCGGTCATGCCCGCGTAGCCCGCCTCGGTGACGCGGCAGGTCGCGAGCGGGTCGTCGATGTGGGCGTCGAAGCCCGCGGAGACGAGCACGAGCTGCGGCCGCCAGTCGCGGATCAGCGCGCACGCGACGTGCTCGACGAGGGAGCGGTAGCCGGCGTCGCCGGTCCCGCCCGGGACGGGCAGATTGACCGTGTAGCCCTCCCCGTCGCCGCTGCCCACGTCGCCGGCGGGACCGGTCCCCGGATACAGCGGCGACTCGTGGATCGAGACGAACAGGACGCCCGGGTCGGCGTGGAAGATCTCGTTGGTCCCGTTGCCGTGGTGGACGTCCCAGTCGAGGATCAGCACCCGGCCGGCGCCGTGCTCGTCGCGCGCCCGCCGCGCGGCGACGGCGACGCTGTCGAAGAAGCAGAAGCCCATCGCGGTCGCCGTCTCCGCGTGGTGGCCGGGCGGGCGCAGCGCGGAGACGCCCGTGCGGGCGCCCTCGCCGAGCAGCGCGTCGACGAGCGCGCCGGCGCCGCCGGCGGCCCGCAGGGCCGCCTCGTAGGTGCCCTCCATCGCGTACGTGTCGGCGTCTATCGCGCCACCGCCCGCGGCGCACAGCGCCTCGATCGCGGCCACGTAGGACTCCGGGTGCACGGCCAGCAGCAGCTCGCGCTCCGCGCGCGGCGCCTCGACCCGCTCGCAGCCGAACCAGTCGTTGGCCGACATCTCGGCCTCCAGCGCGCGGATCCGCGCCGGGCGCTCGGGATGGCCCGGCACGTCGTGCGCCAGGTGCGCGTCGTGGCGGAACCAGGGCGAAGCGGGCACGCGGGTACGGTACGGCAATGGCCCCGCCCGCCGATCTCGCCGTCGTGGGAGCCGGGGCCGCCGGGCTCTACGCGGCCCTGTGCGCCGCCCGCGAGGGCGCGAACGTCACGCTGGTCTCCGGCCGACCGCTCGGCGAGACCGCCTCCTACTGGGCGCAGGGCGGACTGGCCGCCGCGCTCGCCGCCGACGACTCGCCGCAGCGCCACCTCGAGGACACGCTGTCGGCCGGCCGCGGCCTGACCCGCCGCAGCGCCGCCGAGGTGCTCTGCGAGGAGGCGCCGCAGCGCTTCCGCGACCTCGAGACGATGGGCGTGCGGTTCGACGCCGACCGCCACGGCAACCTCGCGCTCGGGCTCGAGGGCGGCCACGGCGCCCGCCGCGTCGCCCACGCCGGCGGCAGCGCCACCGGCCGCCGGATCCTGCGCGAGCTGTCCGCGGTCGTCGCGGAGCACGAGAAGATCGAGGTGCTCGAGGGCCGCCGCGCCGCGCAGCTGGTCATGGACGAGGGCGCCGGGCTGCTGCTCGACGACGGGCGCGCGGTCACCGCCCGCGCGGTCGTGCTGGCCACTGGCGGCGCCGCCGCGCTGTGGTCGCGCACCACCAATCCCCCGGGCTCGTTCGGCTCCGGGCTGATGCTCGCGCGCGACGCCGGCGCCGCGCTCGCCGACCTCGAGTTCGCCCAGTTCCACCCGACCGCCGTCGTCGGGCTCCCGGGCAAGGAGGGCTTCCTGATCTCCGAGGCCGTGCGCGGCGAGGGCGCCACGCTGCACGGCGCCGACGGCGAGCGCTTCGTCGACGAGCTCGCGCCGCGCGACGCCGTCGCGCGCGCGATCTTCAACGAGCTCGCGCGGACCGGTGCGCCGTCGGTCGGGCTCGACATGCGCGGCGTCGACTCCGGCCGCTTCCCGAACGTCGTCGCCGCCCTGCGCGAGGCGGGACTCGATCCCATGACCGAGCTCGTCCCGGTCGCCTTCGCCAGCCACTACGTGATGGGTGGGATCGTCACCGACCTCGACGGGCGCGCCGAGGGCGTGCCCGGCCTGTTGGCGGTCGGCGAGTGCGCCTGCACCGGCCTACACGGGGCCAACCGGCTGGCCTCCAACTCGCTCTCGGAGTGCTTCGTCTTCGGGCGCCGGGCCGCGCTCGCCGGGCTCGAGCTGCCGCCGCCACGAGACGCACCCGCCCCACGGCTGCCCGACGAGCCGGTGGCGCCCGCCCCGAGCCGCGCGACGCGCGAGGCGATGTGGCGCCACGCGGGCCTCGAGCGCAGTGCTGAGGGCCTCGCGCCGCTGCTCGATGACCCGCACCCGCTGGCCCGCCTGGTCGCCGCCTGCGCGCGCTCGCGCGAGGAGACGCGCGGCGCGCACGCCCGCTCCGACTTCCCTGGAACCGATTCCACGCTGGACGGCCGCCACACGGTGGTCGACGCCGCAGGCGTCACGCCCCGGACCGAGCGCTGGGACTGACCGCAAGGTCCAGCGAACGATCTCGTTCGCCTTAACGCGAAGTCAACAAAGTCGTCGTTCGGAAAGTCACGAGATCGGCAAAGACTCCGACGCGGGCCACGGAGCCGGCCCGCGGGAGCGGAGTCCTAGGGGGAACGTCAGATGTATCGCTTCAGCCGGGCCATATACCGGGAGCTCGAGGACGAGATCTTGGAGGACCACCCGCTGCAGGGCGGCCCTACCAACCACGAGCAGGTTCTGAGAGCGTGCGAGGCCGCCGTCCACCGGCTGGCCACGGACATGCACTACTTCGCCAGGCCGACGAAGACGCTGTTCAACGACATCCGGATCTACTTCCCGATGTCCTCGCAGCGCCGCGTCTACTGCGTCGTCGACCGCTACCTGACCATCTGCAAGGAGTGGCTGGCCTCCCAGCCCGCGAGCGGCTACGACCTCGACGGCAACCGGATCGAATGCCGCGCGACGACGCGGCGCGGGACGGCCTGCCAGCGGGTTCCGCTGCCGCACAACGGCTACTGCCCGTCGCACCAGCACCTGGCCGAGACCGAAGAGGTCGCCCTCGCCGCATAGCTGCGCGCCGCCCGCGGCGCGCCGCGCAGTGGCGCGGCGGTAGCTTCCGCCCCGATGCTGCTCGGGGTGGACGTGGGCGGGACCTTCACGGACGCGGTCGTCGCGGTCGGCGACCGGCTGGTGACGGCGAAGGCCCCGACGACGCCGGAGGACCAGTCGGAGGGCGTGCTCGCCGCCGTGCAGGCGGCGCTGGAGCGGGCGGGCGCCACCGCGGAGCAGGTCGAGGCGTTCGCCCACGGCACGACCGTCGCCACCAACGCCCTGCTGGAGGGGGAGGGCGCCACCACGGTGCTCGTCGCCACCGAGGGCTTCGAGGACGTCGTCGAGCTCGGCCGCCAGGCGCGCGCCGACCTCTACCGGCTCTGCAGGGCGCACCCGGCGCCGCTGGTGCCGCGCGAGCGGCGCGTCGGGGCGCCGGAGCGGATGGGTCCGGACGGGCCGTTGAAGGAGCTGAGCGAGGACGCGATCGCGCAGGTGCTCGGCAAGGTCGCCGAGGCGGGCCCGGAGGCCGTCGCCGTCTGCCTGCTGCACGCCTATCGCCATCCCGACCACGAGCGCGCGCTCGGCGAGGCGCTGGCCGAGCGGCTGCCCGACGTGCACGTGTCGCTCTCGCACGAGGCGGTCGGCACGTTCCGCGAGTTCGAGCGCGCTGCGACCACGGAGGTCGACGCCGCCCTCTCCCCCCTGCTGCGCTCCTACCTGCGCCGGCTCGTCGAGCGCGCCGGCGAGGCCGGCCTGCCGGAGCCCGCCGTGATGCAGTCCTCCGGCGGCCTGGCGAGCGCCGCCCACGCGGGCGCGCACGCCGCGCTGACCGTGCTCTCGGGGCCCGCCGGGGGCGCGGCCGGCGCGGCCTGGGCGGCGGCCGCCGCGGGCGAGCCGGACGCGCTCTGCTTCGACATGGGCGGCACCTCGTGCGACGTCTGCGTGATCCTCGGCGGCTCCGTGCGCGAGGCCGCCGGCCGCGAGGTCGGCGGGCGACCCGTCGCACTGCCGATGCTCGACATCCACACGGTCGGCGCCGGCGGCGGCTCGATCGGCTGGCGCGACCCGGGCGGCGCCCTGCGCGCCGGCCCGCGCTCGGCGGGCGCCCGCCCCGGCCCTGCCGCCTACGGCCACGGCGGTGAGGAGCCGACCGTGACCGACGCCAACCTGCTGCTCGGCCTGCTGCCCGCCGGCGCCTCGCTGGGCGGCGACATCACGCTCGACCGCGACGCCGCGGAGGCGGCGGTGTCCAGGCTCGCCGACAGCCTCGGCCTCGAGCC
>DATFQI010000221.1:0-7762 GCA_035264365.1 Solirubrobacteraceae bacterium | reverse complement strand
CGGTATGCACCCGATGCTCCGCGCGCTGCCGCCGAAGGGCCTGCGCTCGTACTCGCCACGGCACCTGCTGATGGGCCACGGGGCGGGCGTGCACGGCGCCGCCGCGACACCGGGGCTACGCCAGGCGCACCAGCGCGCGCGGCGCGACATCCCGCGCGTTCTGGCGAAGCTGCCCACCCTGGGCCGCTGAAGTCAGTCGGCTGACATCCGCTGCCGATCGGTCCGGTCGCGGAAGCGAGTGCGGGCGCGCCGGGTCGCATCGCGGACCTTGCACCCGGAGGGTGGGCTGGAGGAGATTTGTCACCCGTGCCCCCACGTCGGTTGTTCAGCCGGCAGGACCGCAACCCGCTGCCCGGGCGGGCAGCTGAGCAGCCGGTACCGGCGACGGAGGCCGCGCGGGTGCTCGCGCTCCAGCGATCGGCCGGCAACGCGGCCGTCGCGCGCTTCATGGCCGCCGGCACGCAGCAGGTGGCGCGCGAGGACGACGGCTACATGACCGGCGCCACCGCGCAGGACACCGACGACAGCCTGTTCGACGAGTCGAGCGAGGAGGAGGCCGAGGAGACGCTGGACCCCGCCGCCCAGCTCGCCGCCGCCGTGGCCGCGCGCGTGGAGGACACCGGCCGCGCCGCCGACCCGCCGCCGCTGCCGACGGGCTCCGACGTGCTGCGGGGCACGGGGGACACCGGGGCGGATGCCTACTCCGAGCCGGAGGCCTACCACGTCGACGCGGAGGGGAGCGAGGACGAGTCGGAGCTCTCCGCGGACGAGCCGGCCCCGCCGCCGACCGCCGCCACGGATCGGCTCGTCGTCGTCGACGACCACTACGCGACGCAGCCGGAACAGGACCCGGACCACTACGCGACGCAGCCGGAGCAGGACGCCGACAGCTCGGAGAGCATCTCCGAGGACGAGCCCGCGTCGGTGCCCGCGGCGCCGCCGTCAGGCGGCAGGCACGACCAGTACTCGGCCCAGCCGGACGAGGACTCGTCCTCCGACAGCAGCTCGGAGTCCAGCCTGTCCGAGGACCTGCCGGCCCACACCACCTACACGCTCCCGCCCGACGAGGAAGCGCCGGCGAGCGCCGCCGCCGCCACGGAGCCGGCGGTCGTCTACGCGGCTCCGCCCAAGAAGAAGGGCAGGGCCAGGCGCGCGCTCGAGGCGGTCGCCAGGCCGGTCAAGGCCGCGGGGAAGGCGATCAAGAAGCTCGGTGGCCGCATCAAGGGCGCCTTCAAGGGCAAGAAGGGCAGGAAGGGCAAGGTCACGGCGGCGGATCTGCTCGCGGACGGCTACGCCGCCCAGCCGGTGGAGGAGGCGCCGGCCGCGCCGGCGGCGGTCAAGTACACGGCGGCGGAGCTGCGCGCCAGCGGCTCCGCGCACCCGCTCGCGGCCTCGGTGCAGGGGCTCCCGGTCGAGGCACAGGCCGACGAGGTGTCCTTCAGCGAGGACCTCGCCGCCCCGCCCCCGATCAAGTACACGAAGCTGGCCAAGACGAACACCGACGTGATGGAGGAGTACGACAGCGCCGACTTCCTCAACAACAAGCTGCTCGCCCACAACGCGCTCGCCGTCGACATCCGTCGTCACGGCCTCGTGGCGAAGTCCAAGAGCCTCGACGCGATCATGGCCGACCGGGCCTTGGTCAAGATGGGCCTCAAGCGGGTCTGGGGTTGGACCGACGAGGACATCGCGAAGTACTTCGACTTCGGCACGAACCGGGCGAAGCAGTCCAAGGTCACCTTCATCCGCGACGAGGCCGACCTCAAGAAGTTCGTCGTGCACGCGGGCGCGAGCATGACGTACGGCGACCCGCCGCAGCCGTTCGACACCGGGCCGATGGTCAGCAAGGCGAGCGGCCCGGGCTTCGCGATCTTCGTCATGGACGGCGCGGGCAACATCTACGCGGGCCAGCACCGTGTCGGCCTCTTCCACCATTCGAGCTTCCTCGCGGGCCGCGACGTCGCGGCGGCGGGCGAGCTGAAGGTGAGCGCCGGCAAGCTCGAGGTCATGACCTCCAAGAGCGGTCACTACACGCCCGATGCGGAGCAGACCTGGCAGGCTGTCAAGGAGATGGCCGCGCTCGGAGTGTCGTTCGCGGGCGCGGAGGTCCGCGTCTGGGGGCAGAACAAGACCGACGTCTACGGCGGCGAGGAGTTCCTGCGCCGCGGCGCGCAGGCGAAGATAGTGAGGACCGAGGGCAGGTTCTGATGATCTACGAGGCGCTGAAGGACTACTTCCAGGCGGGCGGGCTCGACGTCGAGGAGCACGCCGACCAGAACTGGGTCGCGACCGACGGGTTCGGGCAGCACGGCAGTTGGCTGCTGGTCGGCCAGGCCTACGAGGACCGTGACCAGGCGGCCGTCTACTCCGTGCTCCCCGAGCGGGTGCCGGAGGAGCGCCGCGCCGCGGTCACCGAGCTGGTGTCCCGGATCAACTACGGCCTGATCCTCGGCAACTTCGAGATCGACCTCTCCGACGGGGAGGTCCGCTTCAAGGTCTCGGCCGACTTCGGCGGAGCGGAGCCGGGCGAGGCTCAGCTCAAGCCGCTGGTGGCGACCTCGCTCGCGCAGTTCGACCGCTGGCTGCCGTCCCTGCGCGACGTGATCGGCGGCGCTGATCCCGCCGGCGCCTTCGCCAGCGTGGCTGCCTGAGCTACGCGGCCGCCGCGCCGGCCTCGGCGAGCCGCCGGCGCGCGATCTCCATCGCCGCGGCCAGCGTCGTCGCGCCGGTCGCCTCGGCATGGTCGAAGACCATGCGCGTCGTGTCCGAGACGCCGCGGACGCGCTCCTCGGCGCGGGCGGCGTCGTAGCCGGTCTCCTCGAGCTCGACCGAGATGTTGATGATGCCGCCGGCGTTGGCGACGAAGTCGGGTGCCCAGACGATCCCGCGGTCGGCGAGCTGGACGGCGATCGCGTCGGCCGCGAGCTGGTTGTTGGCGGCGCCGGCGACCACCCGGCACTTCAGCGCCGGGACCGTGTCGTCGTCGAGCACGCCGCCGAGCGCGCACGGGGCGAGCACGTCGACCTCGGCGGTGAGCGCCGAGTCCGGGTCGGTCCAGCGCGCGCCGAGCTCGTCGGCGAGCGCGCGCTTGCCCTCGTCGACGTCGGCGACGACGAGCGAGGCGCCCTCATCGGCGAGCAGCCGGGCGAGCTTGCCGCCGACGCGGCCGAGCCCCACGACCGCGACGCTGCGGCCCTCGAGCGACGCGCTGCCGAACGCGCGCTCGCACGCGACCTCCATCGCGCACTGGACGCCCAGCGCCGTCCACGGGCTGGGGTCGCCGGAGCTGCCGCTCTCGACGGCCAAGCCGGCGACGTGGTCGGTCGTCTCGGCGATCACGGCCATGTCGCGGTCGGAGGTCCCGACGTCCTCTGCCGTGATGTAGGCGCCGCCGAGCGAGCCCACCGTCTCGCCGAAGTCCAGCAGCACGTCCCGGCGCTCCTCGCCGGCGGGCGGAGCGTGACCGGCGGGCAGCATGATCACGCCCTTGCCGCCACCGAGCGGCAAGCCGGCCACCGCGGCCTTGAAGGTCATCGCGCGCGACAGTCGCAGCACGTCGCGCACCGCCGCGCGCGAGTCGTCGTAGGTCCACATCCGGCAGCCGCCGAGCGACGGCCCGCGTGCGGTCGAGTGGACGGCCGCCATCGTGTAGAGGCCCGAGCGCCGCCCGCGGCGGACGAGCAGCGTCTCGTGATCGAGGTTCTCGAGGTAGCGATCGATGGCGCCGAGGTTATCGACGCTCGTCAGTGCTCGGAGGGCGGGGCGGTCGGGTCGACCGTGCCGCCCTGAGCGCCCGTCCCGGTCGAGCCCGACGGCGTGCCCGCGCCCGGCGCGGCCGCGCCGCCCTGCGGCGGGTTGCCGGTGGCGGGCGGCGCGGCGGTGCCCGGATCCGTCGTGGTGTTGGGCGACTCGGTGACCGGCTCCTGCTGGTCCGGGGCGGTGACGCCGCCGGTGCGGGTCGGCGCGCTCGTCTCGGGCACGGTCAGCGGGGCCGTCGTCTCCGGCTGCTCGACGACCGGGGCGCCGGTAGCGACGGGCGCGATCGACGCCGTCCGCTTCTCGGGCTTGGCCTTCTTCTCCGGCGCCGGCTTCGCCGCGGGCGCCGTGACCGGCTGGCTCATCGTGCGGTGCAGGACCGGCTGATCGGGGACCGCGAGCGCCTTCGACGGCGGCGCCGGCTGCGCGGCCGCGGGTGCGGCGGCGGCCTTGGCGGGCGTGGCCCTGTCCTGCTTGAGCTTGTGGACCTCGACGGCGCCGCCCGCGGTCAGCGCCGCGGTGCACACGACCGCGGCCACCTTGCACGCGGTCGCCGTGGCGAGCGTGCCGCCGGCGGCCGTCGCGGCGACCCCGCCGCCACCCGCCGCCGCGCCGCCCGCGGCGGCACCCCCGCCGCCGATGCCGAGGCTGGCGGCGACCGAGCCGAAGAGGCCGGCGGAGACCGGCGTCAGCGCGGCGAACGAGCGTCGCATCCCGCGCAGGGCCTCGCGGTACTCGCTGCAGCCCGCGCACGAGCGCATGTGCTTGCGCGCGCGCCCGGAGGCCTTCACGCCGCGGTCGTAGGAGGCCATCAGGTCGTCGCGGATCTCACAGCAGTCGGCGTCGCGCGCCTCGGCGGCCTCGACGAGGCCGACGCGCGCGCGGACGAGCAGCGACTTGACGGCCGGGATCGTGACGTCCAGCGCCGACGCGAGGTCCGCGTAGGACATCCCGTCGATCTCGCGCATCAGCAGCGCCGAGCGCTGCTGATCGGGCAGCCGCCCGACGTCCTCGACCAGGCGCGAGAGGTCCTCGCGCCGCTGCGCCTCCACGATCGGATCGTGCAGCGGCTTGCGCGACATCTCGAAGATCTCGGCCGGTGGCGGGGTCGGCCGGCGCAGATGGTCGATGCAGCGGTTGTGCGCGACGCGGTAGAGCCAGGCGCGCAGGTTGATCTCGCGGTCGTCGGCGCGCAGCGCCCCGTACGCGCGCACGAACACGTCCTGCATGACGTCCTCGGCGTCCTGGCGGGCGCCCTGCGAGAGCATCTGGCGCACGTAGGCGAACAGCCGCTGGCGGTAGCGGTCGTGGATCGCGCCGAACGCGTCCTCGCTGCCGACGCGGAACATGGCGAGCAGCTGCTCGTCGGAGCGCAGTCGGAGGAGGGGCGCCCCGAGCGGAACCCGGGTCAGGCTCGGTGCGTGAAGTGCTGAGGCTTCCACGGCGACAAGGGCTCCATTCCCGAACGGTGCGTCCAGGCGACTCTAACCGTCCTGGGCGTCGGAAGTTACGAAGTACGTCCGTGCGAAGCTTGTCCGCCGATGGCCGAGCTCCTTCCCATCCGCCCCGGTTTGGCTCTACCGCTGAGCGAAATTGAGCTTCGCACGTCCCGGTCCTCCGGACCTGGAGGTCAGCATGCCAACGTCACGGCCTCGCGCGTGGAGGCCTCGTTCATCGTCGCCGAGAGCGGGACGCTGTCCGCCGAGCAGCGCGCGCGGATCTCCTCCAAGCTCGGCTCGCGGGTGACCGCCTCCGCCCAGGACACCCGCTCCCAGCACCGCAACCGCGAGCTCGCGCTGGAGCGGCTGGCGGACCGGCTCGCTCACGCGCTCGAGGTGCGCCGGCCGCGTACGAAGACGCGACCGACGCGAGCGAGCCAGCGGCGCCGGGTGGACACCAAGAAGCGCCGCGGCGAGATCAAGAAGGCCCGCCGCAGGCCCCACCTCGACTAGCGGCCGCGCTCAACCGATCCGGATCAGCTTCTTGTTCACGAACTCGTCGATGCCGTAGCGGCCGAGCTCGCGGCCGAAGCCGGAGTTCTTCACGCCGCCGAACGGGAGCTCCGCGCCGTCGGCGCCGACGAGGTTGACGAACACCATGCCCGCCTCGATCTTCTCCGCCACCCGCTGCGCCTGGTCGGCGTCCGTGGTCATCACGTACGAGCCGAGGCCGTAGGGCGTGTCGTTGGCCAGCGCCACGGCCTCCTCCTCGTCGCTCGCGCGGTAGACCTGCGCGACCGGCCCGAAGAACTCCTCGTGGCGGGCGGGGTTGTCGGGCTTGATGTCGGTCAGCACGGTGGTCTTGAAGAAGTTGCCCTCGTGCTCGCCGCCCGCGACGAGCTTGGCCCCGTGGTCGAGCGCGCGCTCGAGCTGCTCGGCGAGCCGCTCGGTGGCGCCGGACGACGACAGCGGGCCGATCTCGGTCTCGGCCTTCGTCGGGTCGCCGGGCTCGACCGCGGTGATGGCGGCGGTGAACTTCTCCAGGAACGGCTCGTAGAGCTCGTCGACGACGATGAACCGCTTGGCGGCGTTGCAGGACTGGCCCGTGTTGTCCACGCGGGCCGCGACGGCGTTCCCCACGGCCTCGTCGAGGTCGTCGGTGCTGAGCAGGATGAACGGGTCGGAGCCGCCGAGCTCGAGCACGACCTTCTTGAGGTTGCGCCCCGCGATCTCGGCCACCGCCGCCCCCGCACGCTCCGAGCCGGTCAGCGAGACCCCGCGCACGCGCGGGTCGCCGATCACCCACTCGATCTGCTCGTTCGAGGCGCGGATGTTGTTGAACGCCCCCGGCGGAAAGCCGGCCTCGTCGTAGATCGCCTGCATCGCCTCTGCCGACTCGGGGCACTGGGGCGCGTGCTTGAGCAGGATCGTGTTGCCGATCGCGAGGTTCGGGCCGGCGAAGCGCGCCACCTGGTAGTAGGGGAAGTTCCACGGCATGATCCCGAGCAGGACGCCGTAGGGGCTGCGGCGGATGTACGCCGACCCCTCGCCGTCGAGCAGATCGATCGGCTCGTCGGCCAGCAGCTTGGGTGCGTTGTCGGCGTAGTACTCGTAGATGGACGCCGTGAAGTCGAGCTCGGCCAGCGCCTGCTCGACCGGCTTGCCCATCTCGCGCACGATGATCTCGGCGAGCTGCTCGCGCTGCTCGGCGTGCAGCTCTCCCACGCGGCGGACCAGGGCCGCGCGGTCCTCGACGGACGTCTGGGCGCTCCAGTCGCGCATCGCCTGGTCGGCGCGCCCGATCGCGTCGCGGAGGTCGTCATCGGAGATGGTCGGGTACTCCTTGACGGTCTCCCCGGTGGCGGGATTCACAACGGCGTAAAGGCTCATGGCCGGAAGCTAGCAGCGGGCGTGGCTCCGCTCAGGACAACGGTCCGGGTGGCAACGCTCCACGTGGCATCGAGGACCTTGCACCGATACCGCTCGGGGCTCGTGGGTAGCAATCGGTCATGACCTCGACCCGATACTTCTTCGGCGCCTCGCACGAGCAGTTCCCCCCGGAGGCGCTGCTCGGCCAGGCCGTCGCCGCCGAGCGCGCGGGCTTCGACGGCATCTCCGCCTCCGACCATCTGCAGCCGTGGTGGGAGCCCGGCGAGTCCGGGCACACCTGGGTTTGGCTCGGCGCGGCCGGCCAGGCGACGGAGCGGATCCCGCTCGGCACCGGCGTGACGCCGACCGGCGCCCGCTACCACCCCGGCCTGATTGCGCAGGCATGGGCCACGCTCGAGCGGATGTTCCCCGGCCGCGCGTTCCTCGGGATCGGCTCGGGCGAGGCGCTCAACGAGGTGCCGGTCGGAGACGAGTGGCCGAGCCCGAAGGACCAGATCGCGCGCATGGAGCAGGCGCTGTCGATGATCGACCGGCTATGGAAGGGCGAGACGATCACCGAGGACGGCCCGTACTACCGCGCCAAGGACCTCAAGCTCCACACGCTGCCCGAGCGCCGGCCGCCGATCTGGGTCTCCGCGTTCGGCCCGCAGGCCGCCGCGGTCGCCGGCCGCTGGGGC
>DATFQI010000220.1:0-23075 GCA_035264365.1 Solirubrobacteraceae bacterium | reverse complement strand
GACTCGGTCACGCCGAGGACCTCGCCGATCTCCCGCAGGGTCAGGTTCTCGTAGTAGTAGAGCGCGATCACGAGCTTCTCGCGCTCGGGCAGCGCGGAGATCGCGTCGGCCAGGCGGTCCTTGAGCTCGGACGCGTCGAGGATCTGCTGCGGGTCGGGCGCGTCGGGGTCGTGCAGCGTGTCCAGCAGCGAAACCTGGTCGCCGGAGGAGTCCGAGACCGCCCACAGCTCGTCGAGCGCGACCACCGTGGAGTTGGAGATCTTGACCAGCGACTCCTGGAACTCCTCGACGGAGAGCTGGAGCTCGCGCGCCATCTCCTCATCGGTGGGCGTCCGGTGCAGCCGGTGCTCCAGCTTGCCGTGCGCGCGCTCGATCTCGCGAGCGCGGGCGCGCACGGAGCGCGGCACCCAGTCCAGCGAGCGCAGCTCGTCGATGATCGCGCCCTTGATGCGCGTGATCGCGTAGGTCTCGAACTTGATCTCGCGCTCGATGTCGAACCGCTCGATCGCGTTGATGAGGCCGATCAGCCCGTAGGAGATGAGGTCGGCCTCTTCGACGTGCGCGGGCAGCCCGGACGACATCCGGCCGGCGACGTACTTGACCAGGGGCGAGTACGCGACCACGAGCTGCTCGCGGGCACGGTCGGAGCCGCTTCCCTTGTAACGGCGCCAGAGCTCACGGAGCTCGATCGCTTTGACGTTGGTCTCCAGTGTCAGTCTCCGCCTAGGCCCTCGGGTGGCTGCGCTCGTAAGCGGCCCGTAGGCGCGCTGACTCTACCCGAGTGTAGACCTGGGTTGTCGATAATGAACCCGGGCGGGGCAGCCCGCGGGCCGCACCCTGGGCCGCCGCGTGGCGCGCCCACACCCGCAGGCGGCGCCGGATGTCGGAGCCGGAGAGGCGCCGGCCACTCTTGGAGAGGAACAGCGCCGGCTCGTCGGATTCGCCCGCCAGGGCGGCTCTCCCCCGTTCGAGATAGCGCGCCACGGCGCGCAGCGCGGGCTCGCCGGCGGGCACGGGGCGGGGCGCGGAGCCCCTGGCCGGCACGCGCAGGTGTCCGGAGTCGAACTCGACCGAGCGCAGGTCCAGGCCCGCGAGCTCCTCGGCCCGCAGGCCGCAGCCGCAGGCGATCTCGAACATGGCGCGGTCGCGCAGCTCCAGCGGCGTCGTGGTCGGGATCCGGTCCAGCAACCGCGCGACCTCGTGGTCCTCGAGCACGCGGCTCGGGTCGGCGCGCAGCTCGCCGTACTCGAGGAGCACGCGATAGAACGCCCGTGCGGAGGACGGCCCGCGCCGGAACGGGCTCAGGGGCCGGCCCCAGGCCTCCTCGCGACTAGCATCGGGGGCGATGGCCTCGTTCTTCATCGACACGTCCACGGG
Source organism: Solirubrobacteraceae bacterium (assembly GCA_035264365.1). Taxonomy (GTDB): domain Bacteria; phylum Actinomycetota; class Thermoleophilia; order Solirubrobacterales; family Solirubrobacteraceae; genus DATFQI01. Next base: position 21,698 of record DATFQI010000220.1, on the reverse strand, counting down.
TCAGGTCGCCACGCAGCGCCAGCTGGTGGAGGCCGGGATCGTGGCGCCCGACGAGCGGCCCGCGCTCCCCTGGCACCGGGTCCAGGGCAGCGGCGACGCCTCCACGATGTGGTACGCCGTCATGCGCAAGCGGGAGAAGGGCGTGTACATCGGCACGCTGGTACTTCGCCACGGCGACCACCATGCCTCCCTGCTGCAGGGCGGCTGGGAGGAGGTTCCGGTAGGGGAGATCTCTGCCGAGGCGCGCTAGGCGATGTATATCGGGGCGCCGACCGGGACCTGGTCGTAGAGCTCGATCACGTCCGGGATCCGCATCCGCACGCAGCCGTGCGAGGCCGCCGTGCCGATCGAGCTCTCGGCGTCGGTGCCGTGGATGCCGGCGCCGTCGAAGATGCCCAGCCAGCGGGCCTTGAGCGGGTTCTCGGGCGTGCCGCCCGGGACCACCTTGCCGCGGTCCTTCGCGGGAACCCAGTCCGAGTGCGGCATGGTCCAGGCAGGGTTCACCGCCTTGTTCTGGATGTGGTAGAGCCCGGCCGGCGTCTCGAGGCCGATCTGGCCGATCGCGACGCCGTAGGTCTTGGCGGGCTTCAGGTTCTTGTAGAGCGTGAGCTTGAACGCGCCACGGTTGACGACCAGTACGGCCGGATACTTCTTCGCGAGCTCCTCGGTCGTGACCTCGGGCTCCACGACGCTCGTGCGCACCCGCACGACCCGGCGGGCGCCGGAGTCCAGCAGCTCGCGCTGGAGGTCGCGCCGCAGGCGGGCGGCGCGAACGGCGCGGCCGTCCTTGGAGGGCTTCGGATCGACGCTGCCGTGCTCGAGGTCGACGGAGGCGCTGGCGGGCTCGATGGCGAGGTCGCGCTGCACGCGCGCCACGAGGCGGCGGATGGCGGGCTTGGAGTAGGTGACCTTGGCGTCGAGGTCGCTGAGAATCGGCGTGCCGCGGACCTCGCGCCAGGTGCGGCTGATGATGTCGCCCTCGCGTGAGCGGGCCAGCGCGCGCTGCACCGAGCCGTCTATGTCGACGCCGATCTGCGCCTGGGCCGGCGTGAGCTTGTAGTGCTGGTGGGTGGGCCCAAATCGGACGGTCACGGGCCGGTTGAGCGGGTCCAGCAGCGCCGCGCGCAGCTTGGTGCGGGCCTGCGAGGCGCTCAGGCCGCCGACGTCGACGCCGTTGACCTTGATGCCCTCGGCGATCTGGCCCTCCTTGCCCTGGTCGAAGGCGTAGACGCCGCCCGCTCCGGCGAGCAGCGCGACGAGGAGGATGGCGATCAGGGCGAGGGAGCGGCGATGCATGGGGAGCGGCGTCTAACTGTACGCGGGGATTCCTGCCCCCAGGAATACCTGCAATCGATCTGGCAGGTCAGCTTCCAGACCCGTCGCCGGGCGCCTGGTCGCTGGGGCGGCGCACGCTCGGGCTGTAGCGCAGGAACTCCTCGACCTCGCGCTCGTAGCGGTATGGCGCGCTGCCGTCGTCTCGCAGCGAGCGCACCCGGAGGTCCTCCGCGAATCTCGTGACCGCCTCACGCGTCGTGTATCGAAGGACGGCGCCCGCGGCCTTGAGCCGGCGGTTGTCCAGCCCGCGCCCGTAGCGCAGCTGCCGGGCCATCTCCTCGGGGATCCGCACGCCCGCGACCCGCAGCGCGGTCGTGGCGAGGCCGGTGCCCCACGGCGGCAGGATCGGCGCCAGCGGGCGCCCGAGCAGGCTCGCGATCTCCGAGAGCACGAGCACGCCGTCGCCGGCGACGTTGTAGACGCCGGGCATGTCGTGGCCGACCGCGTGCTCCAGCACGGCGACGATGTCGTCCTCGTGGACGAACTGGTAGCGCGGGTCGAAGCCGAGGATGCAGGGAATCGCGGGCAGCGAGAGCAGCGCGCGGTGCGAGGTCTTCAGGTCCGGCCCGAGGCCGTTGGCGAAGCGCAGGACGGTGACGGTGACGTCCTTGTTGCGCTCCGCGAAGCCGCGGACGGCGTTCTCGGCCTCCACGATGTCGCTCTCCAGGCGGGTGCGCGGCGCGTGCGGGCGCTGCATCGCCTCGGTGAAGAAGGCCGGATCGTCGCGCTCGCAGCCGTAGTAGTGCGCGGAGGACTTGAAGACGACCTTGCGCACGGGGGATGGGATCCCGCCCGCCCCGCCGCAGGCGGCGAGGATGTTCATCGTCCCGATCACGTTGATCTCGTGCGCCTCGCGCGGCGACGCTTGGATCGAGTCCACGCACAGCCGCGAGTCGACGACCGTGTCGATCTCGGCGGCCTGCACGATCCGGCGCAGCAGCGCGTGCTGCGTGCCGACGCGGACGAACTCCGTTCGCTCGAGCTCGAGCGTCGGGTCGTCGGGGCTGACGCCGATGATCGCCTCGACGCTCGGGTCGCGCTCGAGCACCTGCGCCAGCCGCCCGCCCCAGAACGAGGAGACGCCCGTGACGAGGATGCGGCTCATCCGAACCAGACCGAGCGGCGGTGGGCCAGCATGTCGATCAGCTCGTCCTGGATGCGCCCGCGGATCTCGTCGGCGACCGTCTGGATCAGCCCGCGGTCGTTCCAGGGCTCCTCGCCCCACTGGTCGGTCGGGATGGGCTCCAGGAAGCGGATCTTGAACTTCGCGGGCAGGTAGCCGAGGAAGCCGCCCAGGCCGAAGTGCGGGAACGTCGGGGTGATCGGGAAGTACAGGAGGCCGGTCAGGCGCTGGAGCGCGGTGACGTGGGCGAAGATCGGCATCGCCTCCTCGGCGCCGACGACCGCGACGGGCACGATCGGGGCCTGCGCGCGCATCGCCGCCTCGACGAAGCCGCCGCGGCCGAAGCGGCGCAGCTTGTAGCGGTCCTTGAACAGCTTCTCCGTGCCCTTGCGACCCTCGGGGAAGACGAGCACGAGCTGCTCCTCGTCGTGCAGCAGGCGGTGCACGTTGGCCGGGTGGGCGGGCACGCCACCGATCTTGGCCACGAGCATGCTGAACCCGGGATAGCCCTTGAAGAAGTGCTCGACGGTCATGTGGACCGGGCGCGGGCGGGCGTGCTCCTCCTTGATCGCCTTCAGGATCATCGCCGCGTCGGGCGGCAGGGCGCCGGAGTGGTTGGAGACGAGCAGCGCGCCCCCCGTCGGCGGCACGTGCTCGATGCCCTCGACGTCGCAGCGGAACCAGTAGTGGTAGAGCCAGTCGTAGAGCGTGCGGTCCATCAAGCCCTCGATCCGCTCCGAGCGGCCCCAGTCGGTCACGCGGCGGTCGGGCTCGATCGCCGGCAGGTACGCGCGCAGCTCCTCGGACGGGGCCGGCAGGGCCTTGCGGGCGCTCATCGCGGCGCCCCCTGCAGCAGCGGCTCGAGCGCACGCGCCAGGGACCGCCAGTCGGCCGCGCAGACGATGTCCTCCTCCTCGCAGATGTCGCGGTTCCACGGGTGGCCGATCGTGGCCGCGCGCAGGCCGGCGTCGATCGCGGCGGAGAGGTTCACCGGCGAGTCGTCGATCAGCAGCTCGATGCCGATCGCGCGGCAGTGCGAGACCTTGTCGTCGGAGCAGTAGAGCTCGTCGTAGGGCAGCCCGATCCGCGCCAGCCACTGCTCGGTCGCGGCGTGGGCGCCGGTGTGGCGGTGCGAGGTGATGTGGATGAAGTGGCCCGCCTCCTTCCACGCGCGCACCGTCTCGACGGCGTCCCGGTAGGGCACGGCGGCCAGGATCCGCTCGTCGGTGTGGGTCTCCTCCACGCAGGCGCGCACCTGCTCCGGGCGCAGGCGGTCGATGTGCCACAGCTGCTCGCTGTAGGGGAGCTCGATGCCGAAGCGGCGCTTGGCCGCGGCCTCGAACTGGTCCCAGTAGTGGTGCAGCGTGCTGTCGATGTCGATGGCGATCCGCACGTGCGTTGATACGGTAGTCCGCGCCGTGCCGACGAGGCGTCAGCAGCTGCGGGGGGCGATCGAGAACGGCCTGCTCCGACCCGGGCCCGACGACACGTACGCCGGCGACGACGCCACCTGGATGGCGATCGACTGGCCGTCCATGACGCGACACGTGCTCGTCGAGGGCCGCGAGGTCAACGTGGTCGACACCGGCGGGGACGACAAGCCCGTGATGGTGTTCGTGCACGGGCTGTCCGGGACGTGGCAGAACTGGCTGCTCAACATCCCGGCGTTCATGGACTCCCACCGCGTGATCGCGCCGGACCTGCCGGGCTTCGGCGAGTCTCCGATGCCGCGCGAGCGGATCTCGATCCAGGGCTATGCCCGTATCGTCGACGGCCTCCTGCACGCGCTCGGCGTGGACTCCGCCGCCGTCATCGGCAACTCGATGGGCGGTTTCGTGGCCGCCGAGCTGGCGCTCTCGTTCTCCACGCGGGTCGAGCGGCTGGTGCTGGTGAGCGCGGCCGGGCTCTCGATCGAGGAGTATCGCCGCGCGCCGCTGCTCGTGGGCGCGCGGATCTGGGCCGGGACCGCGACCTGGATCGGCGCGCGCGGTCACTCGGTGATAACTCGGCCGCGGGCCCGGCGCTTGGGGCTGCAGCTGATCGTGCGCTACCCGGAGCGGCTGTCACCCGAGCTGACCTACGAGCTCACGCGCGGTGCCGGCACGCCGGGCTTCGTGCCCGCGATGGAGGCGCTGCTGTCCTTCGGCTACCGCGACCATCTGTCGCGGATCGAGGTGCCGACGCTGGTCGTGTGGGGCGGCAACGACATGCTCGTCCCGAGCGGTGACGCGCGCAAGTACGTGGAGCTGATCGGCGACAACGCGCGCCGCGAGATGTTCGAGGACACCGGCCACCTCGCCATGCTCGAGCGCCCCTCGCGATTCAACCGGCTGCTGGCCGACTTCGTCGCGGGCGAGCGCGAGCCCGAGGAGGGCGTCGAGGGCGTCAGCGCGTGACGGCGCCCTCGGCCGCGCTGGAGACCAGCTTGGCGTACTTGGCGAGTACGCCCGTGCCGGACTCGCCGTTGTCGGGCGCCTCGTAGGCGGCGACCCGCTCGGCGATCTGCTCGTCGGTCAGGTCGACGTCGAGCCGGCGGTCGTTCACGTCGATCGTGACCGTGTCGCCCTCCTGGACGGCGGCGATCGGGCCGCCGTGGACGGCCTCGGGCGCGACGTGGCCGACCATGAAGCCGTGCGTGGCGCCCGAGAAGCGCCCGTCGGTGATCAGCGCGACGCTGTCGCCGAGGCCGGCGCCGACGAGCGCGCCCGTGACGGCGAGCATCTCGCGCATGCCGGGCCCGCCCGCGGGGCCCTCGTTGCGGATCACGACGACGTCGCCCTCGTCGATCTGGCCGGTGGTCACGGCGCGCATCGCGCCCTCCTCGCCGTCGAACACGCGCGCGGGACCGCTGTGGTGCACGCGCTCATGGCCGGCGAGCTTCACGACGCAGCCCTCCGGGGCGAGGTTGCCGCGCAGGATCGCGAGGCCGCCGGTCGGCTTGAGCGGGTTCGAGAGCGGGCGCACGACCTCCTGCCCCTCCGTCTCCTGGGCGGCGCGCGCGAGGTCGCCGATCGTCTTGCCGGTCACGGTCTGCGCGTCCTCGTGCAGCAGGCCCGCCTCGAGCAGGCGGCTGGCGACGACGGGGACGCCGCCCGCGTCGTGCAGGTGGGTGGCGAGGTAGCGCCCGCCCGGGCTGAGGTCGCAGGTCAGCGGCGTCTTGGAGGAGATCCGGTCGAAGTCGTCGATGTCGAGCTCGATGCCCGCCTCGTTGGCGACCGCGAGCAGGTGCAGCACCCCGTTGGTGGAGCCGCCGCTCATGGCGATCGCGGCGATCGCGTTCTCCAGCGCCTCCTTGGTGATGATGTCGCGCGGGCGCTGGCCGCGGACCAGCACGTCCATGACCAGCCGCCCGGTGCGGTAGGCGACGTCCTCCTTGGCGTCGTACTGCGCGGGCACGCCGGAGTCCCGCATCGGCGAGATGCCGAGCATCTCGAACGCCATCGCCATCGTGTTGGCGGTGAACTGGCCGCCGCAGGCGCCGAAGCCCGGCGACGCGGCCTCCTCGATCTCCTTGAGCTCCTCGTCGGTGATCTTGCCCGCGGCGTGGGCGCCGATCGCCTCGAAGACCTCCATGATCGTGATCTCCTTGCCGTTGCGCCGGCCGGGGGAGATCGAGCCGCCGTAGAGCATCACGGCCGGGAGGTCCAGGCGCGCGAGCGCCATCACGGTGCCGGGGATCGTCTTGTCGCAGCCGCTCAGCGCGACGATCCCGTCGAAGTAGTGGCCCTTGGCGACGAGCTCGATCGAGTCCGCGATCACCTCGCGGCTGACGAGGCTCGTCCGCATCCCGGGCGTGCCCATCGTGATGCCGTCGGAGATCGCGACGGTGTTGAACTCCATCGGCGTGCCGCCGGCGGCGCGGATGCCCTCCTTGACCCGGTGGGAGAGCGCGCGCAGGTGGTACGTGCACGGCATCGTCTCGATCCAGGTCGAGGCGACCCCGATGATCGGCTTCGAGAGCGCCTCGTCGTCGTAGCCGATGCCCTTGAGCTGGGCGCGCGCGGCCGCGCGGTGCGGGCCCTGCAGGAACGCGCGGGAGTTGTGCTTGGGATCGAGCTTGGAGTCGGGGGTCGTCGCGCTCATGGCACGGGACCCTAGCGGCGGTGCGGAGCCGGGCCCCGCACGGCGTTTCAGTCCGCCGGACCGACCGCGTGGCGCCGCGCGGCGCGCTCCAGGCGCTCGCGCTCCCAGCGGCCCAGCCGCCAGATGTCGCGCTGGAGCATCTTCGGGTCGATCTGGCGACCCGGAAGGTGCATGTTGGCCTCGGTGATCAGGCGCCGCTCGTCGCCCTTGAGCGCCATCCACTTCGCCAGCACGTCGTCGGAGTCCGGCAGGCGGGTGGAGCCGTACGGGCGCGTCTCGTCCGGGAACTCGACGCAGTACTCGTTGAGCAGGCGGCCGGTCTGCGGCAGGTAGGCCACGATCGGGCGGTGCGGGTAGACAAGGTACGCGTACGGGGCGCCGCGCAGGTCGCGCGAGAGCACCGCCTCGCCGCCGCCGTTCTCGCCGCCCCAGACGCGGATGAAGCCGAGGTCGCGGTACATCTCCCACTCCTCGTCGTTCACGCACGACTTCAGGAGCTCGCGGGCGCGCTGCTCGGCGCGGCGCTCGCGGCCGGGGTCGTAGCCGGGCAGGCCGTCGCCGTCGGCGCGGCGGGCGCGGTTGGCGCGGAAGATCTCGATCCTGCGGGCGATCGCCGGGCGCAGGACCTCCCAGAGCAGGGCGAGGACGACGATCGCGGTGACGGCGAGGGCGAAGATCACGCGCGTGCTCCGGCGGATCTAGCGAGCGCCGCCGGCGGCGCGCGGGAAGAAGATGACGCGATCGGTGGTGCGTGGGATGTCCTCGAACGCACGGACCATCTCGGCCTCGCGGCGGCCCGTCTCGGTCTTCACCGGGACCGCGGCCCACATCCCCTGGTCGAGCTGGCGGCGGAACTCCGCGACGAGCCGCTCCTCGTCCTCGGCCAGCTCGATGTCGCCCTCGGCGATCAGCTGCTCGCCGTAGCCGGGGCGCATGCGCAGGAACTTCATGTGGCGATTATGTCACGCGGCGCGCGGCGGACCGGCGGTCGGACGCGCCAAACGTACGGTTCGTTGCGGCCCCGGTCAGGTCGAATACGTCAACCGGGCCGGCACCGCGGCCGATCTGGCGCAGCCCGTTCCTGACTGCCTCGCCGGCGATCTCGCGGGCGGCCCGTGCGGCCTCGAGCGGGCCGTACCCGAGCGCCAGGTGGGCGGCGAGCGCGGACGAGTGCGTGCAGCCGGAGCCGTGGGCCGCGCCGTCGGCGTGACGCTCCCCGGGGATCAGGTGGATCTCCTCGCCGTCGAAGAAGACGTCGGTGGCCTCCTCGCGGTGGCCGCCGGTGACCACGATCGCCCGCGGGCCGAGGCCGTGCACGGCGCGGGCGAGCTCCTCGGCGCCGGCTCCGCCCGCCTCCGCCCCGCCCGCGTCGCTGCCGGCCAGCACGCGCGCCTCGGGCAGGTTCGGGGTGATCACGGCCGCCAGCGGCAGCAGCTCGTCGACGATCGCCTGCCGCGCCGCGTCGTCGAGCAGCACCGCCCCCGACTCCGCGACCATCACGGGGTCGATCACGACTGGCGCGTCGCCGACGTACTCGAGCGCGTCCCGCACGGCGAACACCGTCTCGGCGGTGCCGAGCATCCCGATCTTCACCGCGTCGACCCCGATGTCCTCGGCCACCGCGCGCACCTGCGACACGATCAGCTCGGACGGGACCTGGTGGATGGCCTCCACCCCGACCGTGCTCTGCGCCGTGATCGCGGTGATCGCGGTCATCCCGTGGACCCCGCAGCGGGCGAAGGCCTTCAGGTCCGCCTGGATCCCGGCGCCGCCGCCGGAGTCGGAGCCGGCGATCGAGAGGACGGCGGGGACGTGGGGCATGGGTTCAGGGTACGGCGGTCGTGCGTGCCCCGGCCGGGGGCGTTGCGCGGGGCGGACGTCAACGGCGCTGGGTGGGGAAGCGGTTTGCCGTGAACGTCGATCGGCGGCAATGTCGGAGGCCGCGGATCGACGTTCACGGCGCTATTCGCCGTCAACGTCGATCCGGCCGGGGCGGCAGTACAGCCGATCGACGTTGACGGCACCTCACCACCCCACCCAGCCGCAGTTGACGCTCCCGGGGCTACCGCGCAGCCGGCTCGTAGCGGCCTCCGAAGGTGCGACGGATGAGGCCGCGGAACTCGAGCTCGCCGAGGCCCGCGAGCACGGCGCGCGCCTCCTCTGCGTCCGCGGCGAGCTCGCCGAGCGCGCCCCTCCCCTCCTCGACCGCGGCGAGCAGCGCGAGCAGCTCCGGCGCCAGGTCGGGTGGCGCCGGTGGCCGGGCGGGCGCGCAACGGCGCGGGCTGCCGGTCGCCTCGGCGAGCAGGTCGAGCACGTCGCCGGCGTCACGGACGAGCGCGGCGCCCGACTGGATGAGGGCGTTGGTGCCCGCGGCCGTCCGGTTGGTGACCCGGCCGGGCACGGCCGCGACGGTACAGCCGAGATCGGCGGCGAAGTCGGCGGTCGTGAGCGAGCCGGAGCGCTCCGCCGCCTCGACGATCACGACGACCTGCGCGAGCGCCGCGACGATCCGGTTGCGGGCGACGAAGCACCAGCGGAAGGCGCTCGAGCCGGGCGGCAGCTCGGACACGACCGCGCCACGCTCCGCGACGGCGGCGTGCAGCCGGCGGTGGCGCGCCGGGTACGGGACGTCGGGCGCCGCGGCCAGCACCGCCACCGGGCGCGCCGCGCCCTCGAGCGCGCCGTCGTGCGCGGCGGCGTCGATCCCGAGCGCGAGGCCGGAGACCACCGGCACGCCCGCTCGAGAGAGACCGCGGCCGAGCGCACGCGAGACGTCGAGCCCGTAAGGCGTGGCCCGCCGCGCGCCGACGATCGCGACCGCGTCCGGGACGTCGAGCACCCCCGGGTCCCCGAGGACGTGCAGGACCGCGGGCGGATCCGGCAGCGCCCGCAGCCGCACGGGATACTCGGGCGAGCAACGGCACACGAGAACCACCCCGGCCCGCGCCGCGACCGCCCGCGGCAGCGCGGCGTCGAACCGCTCGTGCCGGACCCGAACGGCCTTCGTCCCCACCGCCAGCAGCTCCTCGTCGGGCAGCGCGAGCACCCGTGACGCCGCGTCGCGCCGCCGCCACTCCACGTCGAGCCGGCCCGCGAGCGCCGCCACGAGCGCCGCGCGTCGCAGGCAGGCGTCGCACGCACGCGCGGCGACCGCGCCGCCGCCGGCGGCGGCGGTCATGCCGCCGCGGCCAGCGCGGCCGTCTCGAGCCGGAGGGCCGCGGCGAGGGTGATGTGCTCGGGGCCGACGGTGGGGCTGTCGTCGAGGTCGGCGAGCGTGCGCGCGACCCGGAGGACGCGGCCGTGGCCGCGGGCGGAGAGGCGGTGACGGTCGTGGAGCTCGTAGAGCAGGCGCAGGGCGCTCGGGGTGGCCTCGGCGTGCTCGCGCAGGAGCCGCGCGGGCATCTGTGCGTTGCAGGTCAGGCCGTGCGCGGCGAGGCGGTCCGCCTGGCGCTCGCGGGCCGCGACGACGCGCTCGCGCACGGCGGCAGAGGACGGCGCCTGCTCGTCGCGCAGCGCGCCCGCCGCCGGGCGGCCGACCGCGACCAGCACGTCGATCCGGTCCAGCAACGGGCCCGACAGCCGCCGGTGGTGGCGGGCGAGGTCGCCGGTCGAGCAGGTGCAGTCGTCGCCGCCGAGCCCGCACGGGCACGGGTTGGACGCCGCCACGAGCATGAAGCGGGTCGGGAACGCCATCACCTTCTGGCCGCGGACGATCGTCACGTGGCCGTCCTCGAGCGGCTGCCGCAGGGCCTCCAGCGAAGGCCGCGCGAACTCCGACAGCTCGTCGAGGAACAGCACGCCGTGGTGGGCGAGCGTGGCCTCGCCGGGCGTCGGCTGGGCGCCGCCGCCGACCAGGCCGGACGCGGAGATCGTGTGGTGCGGCGCGCGGAACGGCCGCTCGGCCGCCAGCCCGCCGCCGTGGTGCAGCCCGCCGACCGACGAGATCCGCGTGACCTCGATCGCCTCGACGGCGGTCATCGGCGGCAGGATCGACGGCAGCCGGCGCGCCAGCATCGTCTTGCCGGTGCCGGGCGGGCCGTGCAGGTAGAGGTTGTGGCCGCCGGCGGCCGCGACCTCGAGCGCCGGGATCAGGCCGTTGTGGCCGCGCACGTCGGCGAGGTCCAGCGGTTCCGCCGCCACGAGCGGCGCCGGGGCGAGGGTGGCCGGGACGGGCGGCTCGGCGTCGCCGCGCAGGAAGTCGACCGCCTCCTCGAGCGTCGCGGCGGCAAGCACCTCCAGCTCGGGGACGAGCGCCGCCTCGGCGGCCACCCCGCAGGGGACGAGGATGCGCTGCAGGCCATGGCGGCGAGCGCCCTCGGCGATCGCCAGCGTCCCGCGCACCGCCCGCAGCTCGCCGTTGAGCGCCAGCTCCCCGATCACCGCGCAGCCCGCGACGTCTTCCGCCGCGAGCTCGCCGGCCGCGACCATCAGCGCGACCGCGAGCGGCAGGTCGAAGCCGGGGCCGATCTTGCGCAGGTCGGCCGGGGCGAGGTTGACCGTGATCCGCCCGCCGGGGAACACGAAGCCCGAGTTCTGCAGCGCCGCCCGCACGCGCTCGCGTGCCTCGCGCACGGCCTTGTCGGCCAGCCCGACGACGGTGAACGCCGGCAGGCCCTTGGCGCGGATGTCCGCCTCCACCCACACGCGGCGGCTCGTCACCCCGTCGACCGCGAACGTGCTCACGCGCGCGATCACGGCTCAGAACGCGTTCTCGACGTGGTCCAGCCGCACCAACCCGTCCTCGTGGTCGACGAGCACGCCGATCGCGTCGAAGCGGAGCTCCTCGTGCCAGGGGCGATCGGCGGGCTCGCTCAGCCAGTGGGCCGCGATCCGCCGCACCTGCGACTGCTTGGCGCCGTGCAGGCTGTCGAACGGCTCACCCGAGCCGAGCCGCCGCGTCTTGACCTCGCAGAAGACGAGCGTCCGGCCGTCGGAGAGCACCAGGTCGAGCTCCCCGAAGCGCGTGCGATGGTTCTGGGCGAGCACGGAGAACCCGAGCCGCGAGAAGTGCTCCGCGGCGAGCCGCTCCCCGAGCCGGCCGAGGTGCTGGCGGTGAGGGATCTGCATGCCCGCGGACGCTAGGTCCGCGGCCGGAACGGATCAGCACGCGTTCGTTACGAATCTGCGTCGAATCGGTGCGCTATGTGGCCGAGGGAGCCGCCCGCGGCGTCGAGTCCGGAGTTGTTCGGCCTGAGGCCGAGTAAGTGCGGACTCGACGCGACGAGTGGCACCCCCGCCACCCCTACCCAGCCGCAGTTGACGTTGACCCGGGCCCTAGACGGGCGTCAACGCGCCGGACGCGACGTCGTACATGAACGCATCGACCCCGAACCCGTCCGGCATGGCGCCGCGGAGGCGGCGGGCGCCGTCGGCCACCGAGGCCGCGGCGGAGGCGTCGGAGTCGTGGCCGGCGCAGTCCGTGTGGCCGATCAGCACGACCCGCGCGACGCCGAGCCTCTCGACGGCGGCCCCGAGCGAGCGCAGCACGTCGTGGGAGACCGTGGCGCCCGCGTTGCGGATCACGTTCGCGTCGCCGAGCGAGAGCTCGAGCATGCCCAGCGGGTCCAGCCGCGCGTCCATGCAGGTGACGATCGCGAGGCGCTGCCGCGGCTGGCGTGGCAGTGGGCCGCGCACAGCGGCGGCCGAAGGCTCCGCGGCCTCGCCGCGCGGCGGGTCCATGCGCCGCGTCGGCCCGAAGGGCTCCCAGCTCGACGACACCGGCTAGAGCGCGAGCTGCTGGTAGGCCATCGACTGGAACGACATGCGGTGCAGCGGCGACACGCCCTGGCGCTCGATCGCGGCCCGGTGCTCGGGCGTCGAGTAGCCGACGTGGGTGGCGAACTCCCAGCCCGGATAGCGCTCCTCCATGCGGACCATGAAGCGGTCGCGCGTGACCTTCGCGATCACCGACGCCGCGGCGATCGCCGCGCTCGTGGCGTCTCCGCCGACGACCGGGCGCTGGTCGAACCCCGTGGGGGGCACCGGGAACCCGTCGGAGAGGCAGAGGCACCCGGGCACGCCGACGCGCCGCAGCATGTCCGAGAGCGCGGCGAGGTTCGTCTTGTGCAGCCCGCGGCTGTCGATCCCGCGCACGCAGCGCGAGGTCACCGCGACCGCGGTCGCGGCGCGCATGACCTTCGGGTACAGCGTCTCGCGCATCTCCAGGTTGTGCTGCTTGGAGTCGTTCAGAGCCGACAGCGAGCGCAGGTCCGTCAGCGTCAGCTTCTCGTAGTCGAACAGCACCGCCGCCGCCACGAGCGGACCCGCCAGGCAGCCGCGGCCGGCCTCGTCGGCGCCCGCGACAAAGCGCACGCCCAACCCGCGGTCATAGCGGAACAGCCGGCTTCCGGAGGATCGCCGCCGACGTGCCCGGCGCCGCATCCGGCTAGAGGAGGCCGATCCGCTTGGGAGGCCAGTAGGTGGCGAATGCTTCCCCGATGACCCACTTTCGGGGGACGGGGCCCCAGAACCGGCTGTCGTCGGAGCTGCCACGGTTGTCGCCCATCATGAAGTAGTGGTCGGCCGGAATCTTGATCTCGCGCGGGAGATCGCAGGCCTCACCACCACCGCAGGGCTCGATGAACGACTCGCTCTGGCGCTTGCCGTTGAGGATCACGTGCCCGCCGCGGACGGCGAGCGTGTCCCCCGGCCCGGCCACGACTCGCTTGATGAAGTTCACGTCGGCGCGGTCCTTGGTCGGCTCCGCGCAGGCCTGGCTCGGGGGCGGCGGGCCGCCGCCGTACTCGTTGGACTGCTCGGCGCCGGCGGGCGGATGGAAGACCACCACGTCGCCGACCTTCGGATCCGTGAAGCGCGCGCCGATGCGGTTGACCAGCACGCGCTGGCCGATCTCGAGCGTCGGCACCATCGACTCCGACGGGATCCGGTAGGGCTTGACCAAGAACGCCTGGATGCCGAGCGCCAGCCCGAGGGCGACGACGACGATCAGGACGAGCTCGAGGAGCGACCCTCCGGCGGAGTTCTTCTTGGGCTTGGTGGCCACCGGGCGCCCGCGCCTCAGGCGGCCTCAGCCGCGGTCTTCGGCGGCGGCGTCGTCGGCCGGAGCCTCGGCCGCCTCGTCCGCGGGTGCCTCGTCGGCGGCGTTCACGTCCGCCTCCTCCAGCGCCTGCGCGTCGACGGCCTCGCCGGGCACCTCGGAGTCCTGCGCCGCCGCGGCGGCCGCCGCGGGATCGTGCAGCAGGCCGGCCTCGACGACCTCCTCCGGGCCCATGTAGCGGCGCTCGCGCACGCGGGCGCGCTTGCCGACCCGGCCGCGCAGGTAGTAGAGCTTGGCGCGGCGGACGTCACCGCGGGCGGCGACCTCGATGCGCTCGATCTTCGGCGAGTGCACGGGGAACGTCCGCTCCACGCCGACGCCGAAGGACTGCTTGCGGACCGTGAAGGTCTCGCGCACCCCCTCGCCCTGGCGCTTGATGACGACGCCCTCGAAGACCTGCGTCCTGCGACGCGTGCCCTCGATGACCTGGAAGTGGACCTTGACGCGGTCGCCGGCCTGGAACCCGGGGACGCGGCGCAGCTGTGCGCGCTCGAGGCTGTCGATGACGGTGCTCATGGCGAAAAAAGAGCCGCGAGCCAGGGGTTGGCGCCGCGGAACGGGGATGGATGGTAGCGAACGAGCCTACGCCCGCTTGCGGGTCTGCTCCAGTCGCCAGCGGCGGATGTTCTCATGATGGCCCGACAGCAGGATCTCGGGCACGGCCCACCCCCGCCACTCCGCGGGCCGGGTGTAGTGCGGGTACTCCGGCGCGCCCTCCAGCGCCGGGCTGAAGGACTCCTCGAGTGCCGACTCGGCATGCCCGAGCGCGCCCGGAAGCTTGCGCAGCACCGTGTCGAGCACGACCATCGCCGCCAGCTCGCCGCCGGCGAGCACGTAGCGGCCGATCGAGACCTCGTCGGTGCAGAAGTGGTCGATGATGCGCTGGTCGAAGCCCTCGTAGCGGCCGCACAGCAGCGTCAGCGCCGGCTCGGCCGCCAGCTCGCTCGCAAGGCCGTCGTCGAGCAGCCGCCCGCCCGGCGTGAGCGCGATCACGCGCCGCCGCGACCCGAGCTCGACGGGATCCACGCCGTAGCGGGCACGCAGCGCGCCCTCCATCACGTCGACCCGCAGCACCATCCCGGCGCCGCCGCCGAACGGCGTGTCGTCGACCGCACCGCCGCTGAGCGTCGTGGTGGCGCGCGGGTCCACGCATTCGAGCTTGTGGCCGAGCGCGAGCGCGTTGGTCACGTGCCGCTGGCTCCGGTACCAGTCGAACCACTGCGGGAACAGCGTGAAGACGTCAACGTCCATCGACGAACGTCAGGTCGACGTCGATCCGGCGGCCAGCGATGTCGACGGAGCGCACGGCGTCGCGCACGAGCGGGATCAGGCGGTCCCCCACCTCGAGCGCCTCGCACGACGGCAGGGCGATCATGCGCTCCACCACCCCGACCTCGGTCTCGCCGTCGACCACGAGGCAGCCCTCGAGGTCCCGTGCCCAGAACTCGCCCTCCTCGAGCGGAGGCGCCTCGTCGGCCGACACCCGCAGCTCGCTGCCGCGCAGTGCCTCGGCCTCCTCGCGCGTGCCGCAGCCCTGGATGCGCAGGATCGGCTTCTCGGGCGTGCCCGCGCGGCGCGTCAGGGCGACGCGGCGGCCGCCCAGCAGCAGCTCCTCGCGATCGGCGAGCAGCGCCGGGTCGGCGCGGACCACGTGGAAGGAGCCGTCGAGCCCGTGCGGCCGGCCGACGTAGCCGGCCAGCAGCTCACTCGACGATGTCGACGAGGACGCGGCGGTTGTCCTTGACCGCGGCCGCCTTGACCACGGTGCGGAGCGCCTGCGCGGTGCGTCCCCCTCGCCCGATGACCTGGCCGTAGTCATCCGCGGCCACCGACAGCTCGAGCACGAGCGTGCCGTCGTCCTCCTCGAACTGCTCGACCTCGACCTGGTCGGGCTGGTCGACCAGCGCCTTGGCCAGGTAGACGAGCAGCTCCCGCATCTAGCGGGGGGCGTCGATGCCCTGGATCTTGAGCAGCTTGCGGACGGTGTCCGACGGCTGCGCGCCACGGGAGAGCCACAGCTTCACGCGCTCCTCGTCGAGCACGACGGTGGAGGGATCGGTCTGGGCGTTGTAGCGGCCGATCGTCTCGATGACGCGGCCGTCGCGGGGGGACCGGCGGTCGGCGACGACGACGCGCCAGACCGGGTCCTTCTTCCCGCCGACGCGGGTGAGACGCATGGAGACGGACATTGCGGCGCAGGAGGATAGCGGAGGGATTATCTCTGCCGCATCAGCTGGCCGAGGTCGGGCATCTTGCCCGAGCTCAGGCCCTTCATCATCTTCCGCATCTCGCCGAACTGCTTGACCAGCTGGTTGACCTGCTGGACCGTGGTTCCCGAGCCCTTGGCGATGCGCAGGCGGCGCGAGCCCTTGATCAGCTCGGGCCGGCGGCGCTCCTCGGGCGTCATCGAGAGGATGATCGCCTCGACGCGGTCGAGCTCGCGCTCGTCGACCTGCAGCTTGGAGAGCTGGTGGCCCGCCAGCCCGGGGATCATCCCCAGCAGCGAGGTCAGCGGACCCATCTTGCGGATCCGCTTGAGCTGGTCCAGGAAGTCCTCGAGCGTGAACTGGTTCTTGCGCAGCTTCTTCTCGAGCGCCTTGGCCTCGTCCTCGTCGACGGACTGCTCGGCCTTCTCGATGAACGACAGGACGTCGCCCATGCCGAGGATCCGCTGGGCCATCCGGTCGGGGTGGAACTTCTCGAAGTCCCCGAGCTTCTCGCCCGTGGACGCGTACATGATCGGCTTGCCCGTGACCGCCTTCACCGACAGCGCGGCGCCGCCGCGGGCGTCGCCGTCGAGCTTGGAGAGGATCACGCCGTCGAACTGGGCGACCTCGGCGAACTGCTCGGCGACGTTGACGGCATCCTGGCCCGTCATCGCGTCGACGACGAGCAGCACGGCATGCGGCTGCACGCGCTTCTTGACGTTCGCGAGCTCCTCCATCAGCGCCTGGTCGACGTGCAGGCGGCCGCTGGTGTCGACGATCAGCACGTCCTTGCCGTCGCGCTTGGCCTGGTCGAGCGCCCAGCCGGCGATGTCGACCGGGTTCTTGTCGGTGCCCTGCTCGTAGACGGTCGCGCCGGCCTGGCCGCCGACCTTGATCAGCTGCTCGACGGCGGCCGGGCGGTAGACGTCGCAGGCGGCGACGGCGACCGAGGAGCCGTTCTGCTCCTTCAGCAGCTTGGCGAGCTTGGCGGTGGCGGTCGTCTTGCCGGAGCCCTGCAGGCCGGCCATCAGGATCACGGTCGGCGGGCGCGGCGAGAAGCTCAGCCCGGCCGACGCGCCCCCCATCAGCGCGGTCAGCTCCTCGTTGACGATCTTGACGACCTGCTGGCCCGGGTTGAGCTGGCGCTGCACCTCGATCCCGCGCGCGCGCTCCTTGACCGTGCTCGTGAACTGCTTGACGACCTTGAAGTTGACGTCCGCCTCCAGCAGCGCGAGGCGGATCTCGCGCATCGCGCGGGAGATGTCCTCCTCGGTCAGGGCGCCGCGCTGGCGCACGCCGGCGAGCGTGCCCTGGAGCTTCTCGGAGAGGGAGTCGAACATCGCCCCTGAGACTGTAGGGCCCGCACGCTCTCAGCGGCCTCCAAGGTTCGCGCTCATGATGGGAGCAGCATGCGAGTGCTCGTGGTCGAGGACGACGCGCGGATGGCCGCGGCCATCGCCCGCGGGCTGCGCTACGAGGGCCTGATCGTCGACCTCGTGGCCGACGGGACCGAGGCGCTCGCCCGCGTCGGCGCGATCGAGTACGAGGCGGTCGTGCTCGACGTGATGCTGCCGGGGATGGACGGGGTCGAGACCTGCCGGCGCCTGCGCGAGCGCGCGCACTGGGTGCCGGTGCTGATGCTCACTGCGCGCGATGCGGTGGAGGACCGCGTGCGCGGGCTCGACGGCGGCGCGGACGACTACATGACCAAGCCGTTCTCGCTCGCGGAGCTGACCGCCCGGCTGCGCGCGCTCGCCCGCCGCGGAGCGGGCGAGCGGCCGGCGGTGCTGGAGGCGGGCCCGCTGCGGCTGGACCCCGCGACCCGCGAGGTCGCGCGAGGCGGCACGGCGATCGATCTCTCCGCGCGCGAGTTCACCCTCCTGGAGGCGTTCATGCGCCGCCCAGGGCAGGTGCTCACGCAGGGCCAGCTGCTCGAGGCCGCCTGGGACGCGGGCTACGAGCAGCGCTCGAACGTCGTCGAGGTCTACGTCCGCTACCTGCGCCAGAAGATCGGAGCGCGCGCGATCGAGACCGTGCGCGGCGTCGGCTATCGCCTGCGCAAGGACGGCGGCGGATGAGCCGGGTGCCGATCCGCGTCCGGCTCGCGGTGCTGATGGCGCTGGCGATGATGCTCGTCCTCGGTGGGGTCGGGCTGTTCGTCTACCTGCGGCTGGCGGACGACCTGAGCGAGGGCGTCGACTCGGCGCTGGAGGCCCGGGCGGCCGCTATCGCGGCCTCGGGCCGCGTGGAGGCCGGCTCGGCCGGCGACCCCGAGGACGGCTTCGCCCAGCTGATCGCGGCCGACGGTCCGGTGCTCGCTCGCACCGACGGCAGCCCGGCCTCGGCCCTCACCGGCCGGGAGATCGCGCGCGCCGCGGCCGGCGAGGACGTCGAGCTCGAGCGCGAGCTGGAGGGCATCGACGGGACCGCCCGCGTGCTCGCCGTGGGCGAGGGCGACGAGGTGATCGTGGTCGGGCAGTCGCTCGACGACCGCGACGAGACCCTGTCCGCGCTGGCGGGCGCGTTCGCGCTCGGTGCGCCGGCCGCGGCGATCGTGGTCGCGCTGCTCGGCTACGGGCTGGCGGCGGCCGGGCTGCGCCCGGTGGAGCGGATACGGCGCCGCGCCGAGGAGGTCTCGCTCGAGGGCGAGGCCGAGCCGCTGCCGCTGCCGGCGGCGCGCGACGAGATCCGCCGCCTCGGCGAGACGCTCAACGCGATGCTCGACCGGCTGCGCGGCTCCTACGCGCGCGAGCGCCGCTTCGTCGCCGACGCCAGCCACGAGCTGCGCACGCCGGTGGCCGTGATCAAGGCCGAGCTGGAGGCCGCGCTGCGGCGCGCACCGGCGGATCCGGACCTGCGCGAGGCGCTCACGGCGGCGGTCGAGGAGTGCGACCGGCTCGCCCAGCTCGCCGAGGACCTGCTGGTGCTCGCCCGCAGCGGCGACGGCGCGCTGGCCGTGCGCCCGGAGCCGCTCGACGCGGCCGAGCTGCTCGAGCGCATCAGCACGCGCTTCTCGGCGCGGGCGCGCGAGCGCGGCCGCGAGCTGCGCGTCGAGGCGGAGCCGGACCTGGTCGTCCGCGGCGACGAGCTGCGGCTCTCGCAGGCCCTCGGCAACCTCGTCGACAACGCGCTGCGCCACGGCGCCGGCGCGATCACGCTCAGCGCGCGGCGGGCGGGCGCGGACGTGGAGCTGGAGATCGCCGACGAGGGCGCCGGGCCGCCGCCGGAGCTGCGTCCGCGCGCGTTCGAGCGCTTCGCCCGTGGCGACGAGGCACGCACGCGCGGCGGCGCCGGGCTCGGTCTGGCGATCGTGCGAGCGATCGCGGAGGCCCACGGCGGCAAAGCCGAGCTGGCCGCCGGCTCGGCCGTGCGCCTGCGCTTGCCGTCTCAGGAGGATCCAAGCCCGCGCCCATACGGTGCGCCCATCCCCACCGAAGGAGGCACCGCATGAAGACCAAGCTCAAGACCCTGCTGATCGCCGGCGGCGTGCTCGCGGCGGCGGCCGGCGGCGGCGCGGCGATCGCCGGCGCGACCGGCAACGGCGACCGCGAGGACCGCGGCGGCGACCGCGCGATCACCGGCAG
This sequence comes from Solirubrobacteraceae bacterium, assembly GCA_035264365.1. Classification (GTDB taxonomy): domain Bacteria; phylum Actinomycetota; class Thermoleophilia; order Solirubrobacterales; family Solirubrobacteraceae; genus DATFQI01. Next base: position 2,309 of record DATFQI010000220.1, on the reverse strand, counting down.
CGCGCTCGACCGCGCCAGCGAGGCCGCCCTGAAGGCGACCGGCGGCGGCAAGGTGACCGAGACCGAGGCCGGCGACGAGGAGAGCTACTACGAGGTCGAGGTCACGAAGGCCGACGGCAGCCAGGTCGACGTCCAGCTCGACAAGAGCTTCGCCGTCCTCGACGCCAGGGCCGACAAGGCCGACTCCGCGCATGAGCAGTCCGACGGCGATGGCGAGACCGACGATCAGTAAGGCGTTGGCGGCGGCCTTCGCGGCCGCCGCCGCCGGCAGCGGCGCCGCGCCTGCGGCTGCGCCCGCCGCGCCGGCCGATCGTCTCCCCCGTGGCGGCGAGCACGTGGTGCTCGACCCGGCGGACTTCTCCACCCGGATCACCAACCCCTGGTGGCCGATGCGTCCCGGGAGCCGCTGGATCTACCGCGAGACCGACGCGAGCGGCGGCCGCCGGCGCGTCGTCGTCACCGTCACGCACCGCACGAAGCGGATCGCCAACGGCGTCACGGCGCGCGTGGTGCGCGACGTCGCGACCGACGCCGGCGAGCCCGTCGAGATCACCGACGACTACTACGCGCAGGATCGCGCGGGCAACGTCTGGTACCTCGGGGAGGCCACGGCGGAGTACGAGCACGGCCGGGTCGTGTCACGCGAGGGCTCCTTCGAGGCCGGCGTCGACGGCGCCGAGGCGGGCGTGATCATGCCCGCACGGCCCCGGCCCGGCCTGCGCTACCGCCAGGAGCACTACGCGGGCCACGCGGAGGACCGCGCGAAGGTCGTGAGCCGCCGCGAGCAGGCGGGCGTGCCGTTCGGGCACTTCCGCGGCGTGTTGATGACCCGCGAGGACAACCCCCTGGAGCCGAAGGTGCTGGAGTTCAAGTTCTACGCGCGCGGCGTCGGCCCGGTGCTCGCCGTCACCGTCTCCGGCGGCAGCGACCGCGAGGCGCTGGTCCGATTTCGGCGCGGCCGTTAGCCGGGCCGCGCGCGACTGGGTACGGTCCCGCGCAATGGAGCTCGACCTGCTGGTCATCGGCTCCGGCCCCAGCGGCCAGCGCGCCGCGATCCAGGCCGCCAAGCTCGGCAAGCGGGTCGCCGTCGCCGAGCGCCGCGACCGGCTGGGCGGCGTCTCGATCCACACCGGGACGATCCCGTCCAAGACGCTGCGCCAGGCGGTGCTCAGCCAGCTGGCGCAGCGCCCGCTCGACGTGCTCGACCCGACGCGCTTGGAGGAGTCCGAGCGCCAGGCCGTGCGCGAGCTGCTCGACCGGACGGCGCGCGTCGTGGCCGCCGAGACGGCGGTCGTGCGCGAGCAGTTCCGGCGCAACCACGTCGGGCTGCTGCCCGGCGACGCCGTCTTCGTCGACCCGCACACGGTGCGCACCGGCGGCGAGCTCGTGCGCGCCGAGCGGATCGTGATCGCCGTCGGGACGCGGCCGGCGCGGCCCGACACGGTGGCCTTCGACGACCGCACGATCATCGACTCCGACGGGCTGCTCAAGCTCGAGCGCCGCGTGCCGCGCACGATGACGGTCGTCGGCGCGGGCGTCATCGGCGTCGAGTACGCCTCGATGTTCGGCGCGCTCGGGACCAAGGTCACAGTCGTCGACCAGCGCGACCGCGTGCTCAAGTTCCTCGACGGCGAGATCGGCGAGGCGTTCCAGTACCTGCTGCGCCGCTCCAACGTCACGTTCCGGCTGCGCGAGCAGGTCGAGGCCGTCGAGGCCGGCGACGGTGGCGCGCGCGTGCGGCTCGCCTCCGGAAAGGAGCTGGCCTCCGAGACCGTGCTCTACGCGGTCGGGCGCCAGGGCGACACGGACGACCTGGGGCTCGAGAAGGCCGGTCTGGAGACCGACCGGCGCGGGCGGATCGCCGCCGGGCCCGACCACCGCACGGCCGTCGAGCACATCTTCGCGGTCGGCGACGTGGCCGGCGGCGGGCTCGCCGCGACCGCGATGGAGCAGGGCCGGATCGCCGCGCTGCACGCGTTCGGCGAGCCGGTGCACGAGCTGCCCGAGCTCGTGCCGACGGGCGTCTACGCGATCCCGGAGATCGGCATGGTCGGGCGCACCGAGGAGGAGCTGACCGACGCCGCCGTCCCGTACGTGGCGGGCGTCGCGCGCTGGCACGAGCTGGCGCGCGGCCTGATGAGCGGCGACGAGGACGGCATGCTCAAGCTGCTCGTCTCGCTCGACGACCGGCGCCTGCTCGGGGTGCACGTGATCGGCACGGGCGCGACCGACCTGGTCCACATCGGCCAGGCCGTGATGGGCGGGGCCGCGACGATCGACTTCCTCGTCACGGCCGTCTTCAACTACCC
>DATFQI010000219.1:0-5485 GCA_035264365.1 Solirubrobacteraceae bacterium | reverse complement strand
GGCCGGACCCATGTCGTCGGGGCCTTCCTGACGGGCCCGCTGCATCAGGACGTGCACGTCGTCGGTCGCGCACTGGAACATGTCGCGGTCGCCCGTGAGGATGTAGGCCTTCCCGCCCGCCTCGACCTCGGCGACGCACAGCGAGTGCATCAGGTCGTCGGCCTCGAGCTCCCCGTGGCTCATCACGGACCAACCGAGCGCCTCGTAGAACGCGGGCGCCCGCTCCCACTGGTGCTCGAGCGGGTCGGGCATCGGCGGGCGGTCGGCGTGGTAGGCGGGGAACGCCTCGACGCGGTAGTCCGCCGACTCCTGGCCGAAGCACATCACCACCGCGCGCGGCTTGTAGCGCTCGACGACCCACAGCGTCTGGTTGACCGAGCCCAGCAGCGCGTTGACCGGGTGCCCGTCGGCGCCCTTGATCGAGTCGGGCAGCGCGAAGAACCCGCGATAGAGCAGGTGCGGGGCATCGGTGACGAGCAGCGCGTTCTCGAACGGGTCCATCTAGAGCTCCTCCAGCGGTCGCGGGCGGCCGACGTGGAAGCCCTGCGCGAGATCGACGCCGAGCTCCGCGAGCAGCTCGAGCGTCTCCTGGTCGGAGACGAACTCTGCCACGGTGCGCCGCCCGGCGGCGCGCGCCAGCGCGACGATCGCCTTGACGATCTCGCGGTCGACCGGGTTGCCGGCCAGTCCGCCGACGAACTGGCCGTCGATCTTGAGGTAGTCGATCGGCAGCGCGCGCAGGGAGGAGAACGAGCCGAGGCCGGCGCCGAAGTCGTCGAGCGACATCCGCAGGCCGAGCCGCTCGAGCGCCTCGGCGAAGGTGCGCGCCTGCTGGAGGTCCGCGATCGCGGCCGTCTCCTTGATCTCGACGATGAGCGACGTCGGCCCGCCGCCGGCGTCCGCGATCTCGCGCTCGAGCAGCTCGATCACCGCCGGGCCGATCGAGCGCGGCGACAGGTTGACGGCCAGGCACAGCCCGGCGCCGGCGGGCTCGCGCTGGAGGGCCAGCGCACGCCGCAGCACCCAGCGGTCGATCGCCTCGGTGAGGTCGAAGCGGTCGGCCACGCCCATGAACGCCTCGGGCCCGCACAGCTCGCCGTCCTCGTCGCGCAGTCGCAGCAGCAGCTCGTAGAGCTCGATCTCGCGCGAGCGCAGGCCAAGCACCGGCTGGGCGAGCAGCTCGAAGCGATCGTGCTCGAGCGCGTCGCGCAGCCGCGTCACCCACGAGCGGCCGCGCTCGAGCTCCCCGCGCAGCGTGTCCGTGAAGCGCACCACGCGGTCGCGGCCGGTGCGCTTGGCCTCGTACATCGCCGTGTCGGCCGCCGCGAGCACCGCCTCGGCGGTCCTCCCCTCGGCGGCGTCGAGCGCGGCGATCCCCGCGCTCGCGGTCACGCGGACCGTCTTCTCTCCGGCCACGAGCTCGAGCTCGCGCAGCGTGCCGATCAACTCCGCCGCCACCGCGTCGGCCACGTCGGCGTCGGCGCCGCGCAGCAGGCAGGCGAACTCGTCGCCGCCGAGCCGCGCGATCGCGTCGCTGGTCCGCAGGCGGCCGGCGAGCGTGCGCGCGACCTTGCGGATCAGCTCGTCGCCGGCCTGGTGGCCGAGCGAGTCGTTGACGAACTTGAAGCCGTCAACGTCGAGCACGATCGCGGCGCTCGAGCGCATCCCGCGCTTCGTCGCGGCGACCTCGAGCTCGAGCTCCTCGAGGAAGCGGCGGCGGTTGAGCAGATCGGTGAGCGCGTCGTGGTCGGCGAGGTGCTGCACGCGCGCCTCGGCGGCCTTGCGCTCGGTGATGTCCGTGAGCAGCCCCTCGACCAGCAGCCGCCCCTGCTCGTCGAGCACGCGCGCCGACTCGTCACGCACCCACACGACGCTGCCGTCGCGGGCGTGCATGCGGTACTCGACGGCGATCCGCTCGCCCGCGGTCAGGCGGTCCTCGGCGGCGAGCACGGCGTCGCGGTCCTCTTCGTGCAGCGAGCGCGCCCACAGCGTCGGGTCGGCCATCCACTCCTCGGGCCTGTAGCCGAGCAGCGTCTCGACGAAGCCCGACACGTACAGCCACAGCCCCTCCGCGCCCGGCTCGGCCTCGTAGACGATCGCCGGCAGGCGCTCGACGAGCGCCGAGAAGCGCCGCTCGGCCTGGCCGGCGGCGCCGATCGCGCCGTCGATCAGCAGCAGCGGCAGCAGGTCTCCGGGCTCGCCCTCGGTGTCGTCGGCGACCGCGTCGGCGATCCGCTGCACCGCCTCGAGCTCGTCGCGCGTGTACGCGGGGCGCCCCGGCCCGCGGCCCATCCCGACGACGCCGCGGCTGCCGCGCTCGCCGCGCATCGCCACGAACGCCATCGCGCTCATGCCGAAGCGGCCGAGGTAGGCGTCCATCGCCGGGTTGACGATCCCCTGCAGCTCGCCGGGCCGGATCCGGTCGATCACCACGGGCTCGCCGCTGACGAGCGCGCGTTCGGCGAGCGGCCAGGCGGCGCGCTCCCGGTTGGAGGAGTCGACTGCCGCCCGCATCAGCGCCGTCATCTGCTCGTTGCGCGACTCGACGGCGAACGGGCCGAACGACCGCCGGTCCTCGGAGGCCAGCGCGACCACGCAGAGGTCACCGACGAACTGGCTGATCAGCCGCGCCGCCTCCAGGGCGCGCGCGCCGGGTGAGGGTTCCGTCCCGCAGGGCAACAGGCAGCGGAACATAGTGCGTGCAAAGGTTCCCGTCATGCGAACCATCACCGGGCTCGACGAGCTCAAGCAGGCCGAGGGCGAGGAGCTGGGCGTCTCCGACTGGCACCGGATCACGCAGGCTGACATCGACGCCTTCGCCGACGTCACCGGCGACCACCAGTGGATCCACGTCGATCCGGAGCGAGCGAAGGACACGCCGTTCGGCGGTACGATCGCCCACGGCTACTTCACGCTCTCGCTGGCGCCGCGCTTCAACGAGCAGATCCTGAAGATGGACGGCTTCGCGATGGCGATCAACTATGGCCTCAACAAGGTGCGCTTCCCGGCGCCGGTCCCCGTCGACTCCCAGGTCCGCATGCGCGCCCGGCTCGCGGAGCTCTCCGAGATCTCCGGCGGCGCGCAGATGATCATGGAGCTGACCTTCGAGCGCGAGGGCGGTGACAAGCCGGTCTGCGTCGCGGAGTCGCTCGTTCGGGTGTACGAGGGCTGAGCGAACGTCAACGGCGGCTGGGTAGGGGAGCGAGGGAGCCGCCCGCGCCGGCCACTCCGAACGCGAGCGTGCACTTTCTACGTCTATGCGTGAACAACTGCACGCTCGGTGCAATCCGGCAGCGCCGAGCGCTCCCCACCTTCCCCACCCAGAGCAGTTGACGTCCGCCGCGGGCTACGCCCCCGGCCGGCGGGAGAGCGCGCGGTCGACGAGCGCCCCGGCACTCGCGACCGCGCCCCCGAGCTCGGCTTCGGCCGGGAGATTGGCACGCATGCGCGCCACGTCGACCTCCAGTCCCTCCAGGCACGCGCGCAGCCACACGGCGGCGGAGCCGCTGGCGACGAGCAGCGCCCGCAGCGGCGCCCACTCGGCGTGCCAGGCGCCGGCGGCGCGCTCGTGCTCCTGCTCCATCGAGGCCAGCAGCGTCGCGACCAGGCCCGGCGCCTGCCTCGCGCAGGCCCGCGCCGACACGGCCGCGACCGGGTTGCGCTTGTGCGGCATCGACGAGGAGCCGCCGGGCGCGGCCTCGGTGACCTCGCCGACCTCGGTCTGGGCGAGCAGCACGACGTCGCCGGCCACCTTGGCGATCGCGCCGCAGGCGATCCCGAGCGCGCTGCCGAGCTCGCCGATCCGGGAGCGCTCCGTGTGCCACGGCAGCACGGGCTCGTCGAGCCCGAGCAGCTCGCAGTAGCGCCGCAGCACGTCAGGCCCGATCGCGTCGAGCGTGCCCGCCGGCCCGGCCAGCTGGGCGACCGGGCGGAACCCGGCCAGCCGCTCGAGGCCCGCGTCGAGCCCGCGCATCCAGCCCGCCGCCTTGAGGCCGAACGTGGTCGGCATCGCCTGCTGGAGCAGCGTGCGCCCGATCATCGGCGTGGCCCGGTGCTGCGCGGCGAGCCGCGCGGCCGCGCCGGCGGCGGCGCCGAGGTCCTCGCGGAGGATCACCAGCGCGTCGGCGGCGACCAGCATCGCCGCGGTGTCGAGGATGTCCTGGCTGGTGGCGCCGCGGTGCACCTCCGGCCCCGCGATCTCGCGCAACGCGGCCACCAGCGGCACCACCGGGTTGCCGCTCTCGGCGGCGCGCGCGCCGAGCGTGCGCGGGTCGAGCCGCGGGTCGGAGGCCGCGGCCGCGATCGCGTCCGCGACCTTGGCATCCAGCCCGCGCGCCCGCGCGAGCGCCGCCTCGGCGGCGAGCATCGCGCGCAGCCATGCCGCATCGGACACCGCCTCCGGGACCCGCCCGCGCGCGAGCAGGCCGTCAAACATCCTCGAGCTCCAGCCCCACGTAGTTCTCGGCCAGCGTGGTCGCAGCTGCCTGGGAGCGCACGACGTAGTCGAGCTGCGAGCGCTGCAGGCGGGCCTCGAACGGGTCGCCGGTCAACCGGTGCAGCATCTGCGTCATCCACCACGAGAAGTGCTGCACGCGCCAGACGCGGCGCAGGCAGCGCTCGGAGTAGCCGTCGAGCCCGCTCTCGTCGCCGTGCTCGAAGAACCCGCGCAGCCCGCGCGCGAGCACGCGCACGTCGGCGACCGCCAGGTTGAGCCCCTTGGCGCCGGTGGCCGGCACGATGTGGGCGGCGTCGCCGGCCAGTAACAGGCGGCCGCAGCGCATCGGCTCGGCGACGAAGGAGCGCATCGGCGCGACCCCCTTCTCGAAGATCTCGCCCTCGTCGAGCGCGAAGCTCCCGTCGGCGAGCGCCATCCGGGTCTGCAGCTCCTCCCAGATGCGCTCGTCCGGCCAGTCCTCGATCCGCTCGTCGGGCGGGACCTGGAGGTAGTTGCGGGTGACCTCGTGCGAGCGCATCGAGTGCAGCGCGAAGCCGCGGTCGTGGTGGGTGTAGATCAGCTCCTCCGACGACGGCGCGGCGCGCGCCAGGATCCCGAGCCAGGCGAAGGGGTACTCGCGCTCGTAGGCCGACAGCTCGCCCTCCGGGACCGCGGCGCGGGCGACCCCGTGGAAGCCGTCGCAGCCGGCCACGATCGTGCAGCGCAGCTCGTCGCCGCCGTCGCCGTAGCGGATCACGCCCCGCTCGGGGTCGATCGCGGTCGCGCCGGCCTCGAACTCGAGCGGCAACCCTGCCTCCAGGCGCGCCGCGATCAGGTCCTTGACAACCTCCTGCTGGCCGTAGACGGTGATCGCCCGTCCGCCCGCCAGGTCCGACAGCGCGATCCGGTGCCGCTCGCCGCCGAAGCGCAGCTCGATCCCGCGGTGGACCATGCCCTCGCGGTGCAGGCGGTCGGCGACGCCGGTCTCGGTCAGCACGTCGACGGTGCCCTGCTCGAGCACGCCGGCGCGGACGCGGTGCTCGACGTACT
>DATFQI010000218.1:0-15669 GCA_035264365.1 Solirubrobacteraceae bacterium | reverse complement strand
CCGAGGATGTCCATGTGCTTGCGCGGCCCGGCGCCCACGCCCTCGGTGAAGAACGACACGCCGATGCCCATCAGCTCGCCCCGGGCACGCTTCTCCGCCTGCTCGGCACGCAGCTCCTCGTAGCCGGCGATCCGCATGGCGACCTTCATCGTCTCCGCGTACTCGCCCGAGTCGTAGGTCCAGCCGGTCGTCGTCTCGTAGGGGAACTGCTCGGGGCGGATGAACGAGCGCATGCGCAGCTCGATCGGGTCGACCTTCATCTCGAGCGCGAGCGCGTCGACCATGCGCTCGACGAGGTAGACCGCCTCGGTGATGCGGAACGAGCAGCGGTAGGCGACGCCGCCGGGCGCCTTGTTGCTGTAGACGGCCTTGACCTTCACGTGCGCGGCGTCGAGGTCGTAGGAGCCGCACACGATGTGGAAGAACCCGGCGGGGAACTTCGTCGGCTGCGCGGTGGAGTCGAAGGCGCCGTGGTCCGCGATCGCGTCGACGCGCAGCCCGGTGATCTTGCCGTCCTTGGAGCACATCTCCGCGCGCATGATGTAGTCGCGTGCGAAGCCGGTCGACGTCAGGTTGCCGGTGCGGTCCTCTACCCACTTGACCGGCACGCCGGCGACGATCGAGCCGGCGATCGCGCACACGTAGCCGGGATAGACCGGCACCTTGTTGCCGAAGCCGCCGCCGATGTCGTTGCACCTGATCCGGATCATGTGCTCGGCGAGCCCCGCGACGTGCGCGTAGACCGTGCGGTGCGCGTGCGGCGCCTGGTTGCCGTTGTAGATGTCGAGCTGCCCGGTCGTCGGGTTGAAGTCGGCGATGATCCCGCACGTCTCCAGCGGCGCCGGGTGGCAGCGCGGGTAGATGATGTCGCGCGTGACGACGGTGTCCGCCTCGGCGAACGCCTTGTCGGCCGCCGCCTCGTCGCCGGCCTCCCAGGTCGGGCTCGCGAGGTTGTCGCGCTGGCCGGTCTTGTCGTCCCGGATCAGCGGCGCGTCCGCGTCGAGCGCCTTGCGCGCGTTCACGACGGCGGGGAGCGGGTCGTACTCGACGTCGATCAGCGCGAGCGCGTCGTTGGCGGAGTACTGGTCGGTCGCGATCACGAACGCGACCTCCTGGCCCTGGAAGCGCACCTTGTCGCCGGCGAGCACGGCCTGCGTGTCGTAGGAGATCGTCGGCATCCACGCCAGGCCGAGCGTCTCGAGGTCCTTGGCGGTGATCACGGCGGCGACGTTCGGGTGCGCCAGCGCCTCCGAGGTGTCGATCGAGACGATCCGCGCGTGCGCGTACGGGGAGCGCAGCACCGCGCCGTAGACCATCCCGGGCAGCTTGATGTCGTCGAGGTAGGTGCCCTGGCCGCGGATGAAGCGCGCGTCCTCCTTGCGCTTGAGGCGGCCGAAGCCGATCGGGCGGTCCGCTGCTGGTGCGACGGCCATGGTCACGCCTCCTGGTGCTCGGCGGCCCAGCGGGTCGCGCCGACGATGTTCTTGTAGCCCGTGCAGCGGCAGATGCCGCCGGAGATCGCCACGCGGATCTCCTGCTCGGTCGGATCGGGGTTCTCGTCGAGCAGCGCCCGCACGGTCATCTGCATCCCCGGCGTGCAGAACCCGCACTGCAGCGCGTGCATCTCGTGGAAGCCCTGCTGGACCGGATCGAGCTTGCCGTCGACCTCGAGCGACTCGACCGTGCGGACCTCGTGGCCGGCGGCCATCGCCGCGAGGATCGTGCACGACTTCACCGGCTTGCCGTCGAGCAGGACCACGCAGGCGCCGCAGTTGGAGGTGTCGCAGCCCCAGTGCGTGCCGGTCAGGTCGAGCGTCTCGCGCAGGAAGTGCACGAGCAGCTGGCGCGGCTCGACGTCGTGCGAGACCTGCGCGCCGTTGACGGTCATCGACACGTTCACGTCCGGTCCTCCTGGTGGGTCGCGCGGTCGGCCGCGCGGCGCAGCGCACGCACCGTCAGCACCCCGGCGAGATGGCGCTTGTAGTCGACCGGCCCGCGGCCATCGGCGCTCGGCGAGCAGTCCTCCGACGCGATCTGCCCGGCCTGGGCGAACAGCTCCTCCGAGGGCGTCTGCCCGCGCAGCAGGTCCTCGGCGCGGGTCAGGTGGATGGTCGTGATGCCGACCGCGCTGAGGGCGATGCCCGCGTCGGCGATCGTGCGGCCCTCGATCCACAGCGCCGCCGAGGCGGCCGCGATCGCCCAGTCGCCGGCGCGGCGCTCGACCTTCTCGTGCGCGCTTCCGGCTCCAGACCTCAGCTTCAGCCGCACCTCGGTCAGCAGCTCCCCGTCGTCGACCGCCGTCGTGTACGGGCCGACGTGGAAGTCCGACATCGCGACCACGCGCTCGCCGCCGCTGCCACGAATCACCACATCGGCCTTGACCGCGGCGCAGACCGCCGAGAGGTCCTCGGCCGCATCGGCCTGGCACAGCGAGCCGCCGATCGTGCCGCGGTTGCGCACGACGGGGTCGGCGATCACCTGCTCGGCGTCGGCGAACAGCGGGAAGTGACGGGCGAGCAGCTCCGAGCGGAGCAGGTCGACGTGGCGGGTGAGCGCGCCGATGCGGATCTCGCCGTCCTGCTCGCGGATGTAGGCGAGCTCGGCGAGGTCGTTGATGTCGACCAGGTGCTCGGGGCTGGCGAGCCGCAGCTTCATCATCGGCAGCAGGCTGTGGCCGCCGGCGATGACGCGCGCCTCGGGGCCGAGACGCTCGAGCGTCGCGATCGCTCCGTCGACGCTGGTCGCACGCTCGTACTCGAATGGCGCGGGGGTCTGCAACCGTGCTCCTCTCGCGATCAGGACGGCTTGGTCGGGAGCCGTCTGCGAGGCGCTCCGATGTCCTCGCGGCGCTCGTACTGCTCGGGGGCGCCGGTGCCGATCACCGGCGAGACCGGCAGCTTCTCCGGCGACTGGTGACGGACGCTCGGGTACAGCAGGCGCGCGGCGAGGCTGCCGCCGGCCACGTTGCGCAGGACGGCGCCGCTCGGGCTCAGGGCCGCGATCGGCGCCTCGCGCCCGAGCCGCGCCAGCGTGAGCGTGCCCTTCGTGTAGACCTCGCCGATCCGCGGCGCCTCGACGTCCGCGCTCTCGGGGAAGGCGCGCAGGCCGGCCGCGGCCGAGCCCGGATAGAGCCCCTCGACCAGACCCATAGCGTCGGTCAGGCCCGCCTTCTTGACGAGCAGCCCCTCGAGCAGTTCGACGCCCGCGTCGAGCTGGCCGTTGATCGAGCTCACGACGTCGTTGACCGGCGCGCTCTTCTCCACGATCTCGCCGACGCCGGCGATCACCGTGTCGAGCCCGGAGGTGATCTTGCGCAGCGCGAGGATCGTCGACACGAGGAAGTAGACGAGCGCGAGCACGATCAGCAGGACCGCGACGAGGAAGACGGCGCCGACCGCGCTCATCGCGCCGGCTCCGCGTCATCGACGATCACGTCGAGCGAGCCGCCGTAGTCGGCGAGCCCGGCCACCGTCTGCTCGATCTGCGACTGGGTGGTGAGCAGCAGCGGCACGGCGTCGAGGTCCTTGGAGCCGGCGGCCGCCACCGCCGCGATCCCTTCGACCGACGGCACGATGCTGCGCGCTGCCTGCAGCACGCCGTTGAGCAGGATCACGACGACGGGCACGACGACGACCAGCAGCACGATCGCGGCGACCCACAGCATCAGCGCGGCCTCCGCTCGGCGACGACTGCAGCCTTGCGCGCGATCGCGGGCAGCGCGCCGAGGATCGTGTCGCACTGCGCGTTGATCGCCCTCACCGCGCCCTCGAGCGGGCGCAGGTGCTGGGCCTCCACGTCCTCGAGCGCGGAGTGCAGCGTGCCGAGCCCGGCGGAGATCTCCGCAAGGCCGCGCCGGATCAGGACCAGCGCGACCGCCAGCACCGCGATCACGACCACGGCGAGCACGACGGTCAGGACGGTGAGCGTGTCCGTGCTCATGTCGGCGTCCCGTAGCCGTCCGTGAGGGCGCTCATGTAGCCGTCCTGCACCACTGCCTCGTCGACGATCTTCGCGAGCACGGGGGCGGTCGCCTCGAGCTGCGGGATGTGCGCCGTGTTCGCCCCGACCTGGCCGGCGACCTCGAGCAGGCCGGAGACCGAGCGGCGGATCCGGCCGATCGACTGCAGCAGCAGGACGAGCAGGACCACGACGACGAGCGCCGCCACCAGCCCGATGACGAGCGCCAGCGTCCAGGAGTCGTTGCCGCTCATCTCCCGACCGCCACCTTGCGCAGCGCGCGCGCGGCATGCAGCACGCGCACGCCGGAGTCGTTGATCCGCGCGATGCCTCCGAGCCCGTCGGTCTGGGCGCGAACGGCCTCCACGGCCTCCTCGGCGGTCCTCGCCTGCTTGGCGATCCGTGCGGCCAGCGAGACGATCGTGATGAGGATCGCCGCGGCCACCAGGATCACGACGACGCCGAGGATGATCCCCACCGTCCAGCCGGTGGAGGCGATCACCATCACAGACCATCTCCTCCAGTGGTCAAGGCGCCGACCCTACCCTGCGGCGAAAGGGGTGTCCAGGGGGCGAAAACCTGCCTCACGGGGCGGTCAGCGCGGCGCGCTCGGTGCTGCGACGATGTCGCCATGGAGTTCGAGAACCAGTTCGACGTCCCCGCCCCGATCGACGAGGTCTACGCCGCGCTGCTCGACGTGCAGCGCGTGGCACCGTGCGTGCCCGGCGCGGAGGTCCTCGAGCAGACGGGCGACGACGCCTACAAAGTCGCGATCAAGGTCAAGGTCGGGCCGATGTCGATGACGTACACGGGCGACGTCGAGATCGTCGAGAAGGACGAGGCCGCGCACCGGGCGGTGATGCGCGCGAAGGCCCGCGAGGCGCGCGGGCAGGGCACCGTGAACTCGAACGTCGTGATGACGCTGACCGGCACCGACGGCCGCACCCAGGGCACGATCGCCACCGACGTGCAGCTCAGCGGCCGCGTGGCCTCGATGGGCCGCGGGATCATCCAGGACGTCTCCGCGCGGATCGTCGACCAGTTCTCCGAGAACCTCGCCGCGATGCTGTCCGGGCCGGCGGCGGAGCCCGCGCCGGCGGCGGCCGTCGCGCCGAGCGCCGCGGCCGGAGGCGGCCCCGCCCCGAGCGCCGCGGCCGGTGGACCCGCCCCGAGCGCCGCGGCCGGCGCGCCCGCCCCGAGCGCGGCCACGCCTCCCCCGCCGCCGCCCAAGCCCGCCGCGTCCGCGGAGCTGTCGGCCACCGACGTCGCGGGCGCCGTCGTGATGGGGCGGCTGAAGGAGCCGAAGGGGCTCGCCGTGGCGCTCGGGCTCGCGGCGCTGGTCGGCTTCCTGCTCGGGCGCCGCAGAGGCTGAGGTAGGTGCTCCGGCGGAGCGGGTAACCCGATCTGAGGATGCCGGAGCCTTTTGATCACACGCTCGTCGCGGGGCTGCTGACCTCGCTGTCGGTGCGCACGCACGCCGAGACCGTCGTGCTGACCGCGCGCCTGCGCGAGGCCTGCTGGCCCGGCAGCGACGACCGGACCGACGCGCTCGCGCGCGAGTGGCTCGCCCGCAGCGGGCCGGCGACGCGCAATCCGCAGACCGTCGGCTGCACCTGCCATACCGGCCGCTGCCGGGTCTGCAACTAGGCCGCGAGCGGCCGCGACGCCCCGAGCGCGAAGGCCTCGGCGATCAGCTCGTAGGAGCGCCGGCGGGCCTCGTGACCGAAGGTGATCGAGACCACGATCACCTCGTCGGCGTGGTAGTCGGCGGCGACCTGCTCGATCTCCGCGCGCACCTCGTCCGGCGTGCCCAGCACGAGCCGGCGGCCGGCCGGCTTGTCGAGCAGCCCCTCGCCCTTGAGGAAGCGCTCCGCCTTCTCGACCGGCGGCACCGCGATCAGCCGGCCGCGCCGCAGCATCGCCATCGCCATCCGCGACGAGTACGCCAGCCGCTCCGCCTCCTCGCCGGTCTCTGCGGCGATCGCCCACACGGCGACCGCGGTGCGCGGCGTCAGGAGGCGCTCGGAGTCGGCGAAGCGCTCGCGGTACAGGCGCGCGATCTCGACGCCCCCGTCGGAGTTGATGAAGTCCGCGAACGCGTACGGCATCCCGAGGTCGGCCGCCCAGATCGCACTCTGCGGCGAGGAGCCGAGCAGCCACGTCTCCGGCGACTCGGGCAGGCCGGGCAGCGCGGTCAGCCGCTTCAGCGGGTGGTCGTCGGGGAAGCGGTCCTCGAGGTAGGCGAGCAGCTCGGCGAGCTGCTCGAAGAAGTCGTCGGGCGGCGCCTGGCGGCGGTCGCGCTGGAGCACGTGCGTCGTGACCGGGTCGGTGCCCGACGCGCGGCCGATCCCGAGGTCGATCCGGCCCGGGAACAGGCCGCTCAGCAGGCTGAAGCTCTCGGCCACCTTGAGCGGGCTGTAGTGCGGCAGCATCACGCCGCCGCTGCCGACGCGGATGCGCTCCGTGACGGAGGCGATCGGGCCGATCAGCACCTCCGGCGCCGGGCCGGCCAGCATCCCGCCGCCGTGGTGCTCGGCGACCCAGTAGCGGTGGTAGCCGAGGCGGTCGGCCGCGCGCGCGAGGTCGAGCGTGTTGCGCAGGGCCTGCGAGCCGGTCTGACCCTCCGGGATCGGGGACTGGTCGAGCACGCTCAGACGCATGCGATCCAGGATGGCAGGATGGGTCCATGAGCATTCGCGAGCAGGGCAGCGTCGAGCCGGCCGAGGCGGCTCCGCGCCCCATCGACCCAGGCGTGCGGATCGGGCACGTCCACCTCCGCACCAGCGACATCGACCGCGTGAAGGCCTTCTACTGCGGCGTGCTCGGCTTCGACGTCGTCGCCGAGGCGCGCGGCGTCCCCGGCTGGGGGACGACCGGGGACATCCTGTTCGTCTCCGCCGGCGGCTATCACCACCACCTCGGCTTCAACACCTGGAAGTCGGCCGGCGGCGGTCCGCAGCCCGACGGCGTCGCGGGCCTGCACCACGTCGCGCTCAACTACCCGACCCGCGCGGGCCTCGCCGACGCGGTGCGCCGGCTGCAGGAGGTCGGGCACCCGCTGCGCCAGCTCTCCGACCACGGCACGCACGAGGCGATCTACATCTCCGATCCCGACGGCAACGACCTCGAGCTCGCCTGGGACCGGCCGGTGGAGCAGTGGCCGCTCGACGAGGACGGCCGGATCCGGCCGCTCTTCGACGATCTCGACCTCGACGACCTGCTCAGCGAGGCGCCGCCGGACGGACGCTGAGCCGCAGCGTCAGGAGCGAGAGCAGCGCGAGCGCGGCGATCCCCGCGCCCATCGGGACCGCCGTCCCGGTGCCGGCGATGCCCGCGATCGGGGCCGCGAGCGCGCCGACCACGAACTGCAGGACGCCGAGCAGCGCCGACGCGCTGCCGGCGGCCTCGGGATGGCCGGCCAGCGCGAGCGCCGTCGTGTTCGGGAAGACGAGGCCCATGTTCGCGACCAGCACCCACAGCGGCACGAGCAGGGCGATCAGCGGCAGCGAGCCGATCAGGATCACGGCGAAGACGGCGCAGCCCGCGACCGCCATCGCGGTCACGCCGATCCGCAGCATCGTCATCGGAGCCACGCGACCGGCGAGGCGGCCGTTGAGCTGGCCGAACGAGACGATGCCGATGCTGTTGATCGCGAAGATCGCCGAGAACGCCTGCGGCGAGGCGCCGTAGAGGTCCTGGAGCACGAACGGCGAGCCCGCGACGTAGGTGAACAGCGCGCCGAACGACAGCGCGCCGGCGAGCGCGAAGCCGACGAAGTGGCGGTCGCGCAGCAGCGCGCCCATCGTCCGCATGGTCCCGCGCACGCCGTCGTCGCGGCGCCGCGCGGGCGGCAGCGTCTCCCGCAGCCCGTAGAGCGCGGCGGCGAACAGCAGCGCGCCGATGCCGGAGAGCACGAGGAAGATGCCGCGCCAGGTCGTCAGCTCGAGCACCTGGCCGCCGATCACGGGCGCGAGGATCGGCGCGAGGCCGGTGACGAGCATCAGCATGGAGAAGAAGCGCACGAGCGCGGTGCCCTCGTGCGTGTCGCGCACGATCGCGCGGGCGATCACGATCCCCGCGGCGCCCGTGGCGCCCTGCACGAAGCGCAGGCCGGCCAGCGCCCAGACGGTCGGCGCGATCGCGCACAGCGCGGAGGCGAGCGTGTAGCCGGCGACGCCGGCCAGCAGCGGCGGCCGGCGGCCGAGCTTGTCGCTCAGCGGGCCCGCGACGAGCTGGCCGACCGCGAGCCCGGCCATGCAGGCCGTCAGCGTGAGCTGGACGGAGGACGCGCCCGCCGACAGGTCGTCGCCGAGCGCCGGCAGGCCCGGCAGGTACATGTCGATCGACAGCGGCGCGAACGCCGTCAGCCCGCCGAGGATCAGCGCGAGGCGCAGCCGCATCCGGCGGCCGAGGGGTGCCTGGGCGAGGGCCGTCACGCGGCCACGAAGCGGAGCGCGTTGCCCCAGGGATCCAGGGTCAGCTCGCCGTCGCGGGGCACGCCGGCCCCGTCGAGCCGCGCGAGCGCCGTCTCGAGCGCGTCCTGCGGGAGGACGGCGGTCCACTCGCGCAGGCCGACCGTGCCGGGCGGCGCCGGCGGCACGCCCGTGCCGCGCCAGACGTTGAAGCCGAGGTGGTGGTGGTAGCCGCCGGCCGACACGAACGCGGCGCTCGGCAGCAGCGCCTGCAGCTCGAAGCCGAGCACGTCGCGGTAGAACGCGAGCCCGAGCTCGACGTCGCCCACGTGCAGGTGGAGATGGCCGACGGTCAGCCCGGGGTCGGCGTGGCGGCTGGGCTCCTCGGTGGCGACGAGTGCGATCAGGCCGTGCATGTCGAGCGGCTGCGGGCGCAGCTCTCCCCAGTTCGCCGGCCACGCCTCGCGCGGGCGGTCGGCGGCGAGCTCGAGCCCGTTGCCGTCGGGGTCGGGCAGGTAGATCGCCTCCGAGATGCCGTGGTCGGAGGCGCCCTCGATGTAGGTGCGGGTGTTCGCCAGCCGCACGAGCGCCCGCGCCAGCTCCTCCCGGCTCGGGTGCAGCAGCGCGACGTGGTAGAGCCCGGCGTGGCGGCCGGCGGGCTTCGCGAACGGGGCCTCGTGGAGCACCAGCAGGTCCTCGCCGCCGGCGCCGAGCGCAGCCACGTCGCCGTCGCGCGAGTGCTGCCGGAGCCCGATCGCGTCCTGGTAGAAGCTCACGGACCGGTCGAGGTCCGTGACGGTCAGGTGGACGGGGCCGAGGCGCAGCTGTGCAAGAAAGGTGTCAGACACGTTTCTTGCAGCATGGGGCGTCGCGCTGCGGTTCACATGGACGAACCGCACGGATGCATGGACTCCGCGCAAGAAAGGTGTCAGGCACGTTTCTTGCGGCGGTAGTCCGTGGGCGCGTCTCCGGTGTGGCGCTTGAACGCTCGCGAGAAGTAGAGCGGGTCGGAGAAGCCGGCGCGGTGGGCGACCTCGCCGACGCCGAGGTCCGTGAAGCGCAGCAACCGCGCGGCCTCGAGCATCACGCGGTCGGTGACGAGCTCCTTGGTCGTGCGGCCCGTCACCTCGCTGAGCGCGCGCGAGAGCGCGGCCGGCGGGACGGCGAGCGCGTCCGCGTAGTAGCCCGCGTCATGGTGGCGGGCGAAGTCGCGCTCGAGCAGCCGCGCGAAGCGGCGCTGGAGCTGGACGTCGGCGTCATCGGGCTCGCGCGCCTCGCTGCGCGACGCGTCGTACCAGCGCTCCGTCCACAGCAGCAGCACCGCGATCAGGTGGTGGCAGAGCTCCGCGGCGCGCGCGTCGGGCGGCAGAGCGGCCTCGGCGGCGAGCGCGGCGATCACGCCGTCGAGCGCGTCGGCGTCACCGGCGGGCACCCGCACCGTGCGTCCGCCGCGCCCGGCGAGCAGCCAGCCCGGCGCGGCCCGCCGCTCGGCTCCGCCGTAGACGAGCTCGTCGCCGAAGCGCACGACCGCGCCGCGCAGCCCGCGGGCGGCCGCGAAGACATGCACCTGCCCGCGGCCGATCACCGTCAGCGTGAGCGGCCGCACCGGAACCGGCTCGCCGTCGAGCCGGTGCTCGCCCTCGCCCTCCCGGACCCAGACGAGCTCGTGGTAGTCGTGCCGGTGCGGCTCGCGCGCCGCGCCGATGTCGAACCCGTCGAGCCCGACCACCTCGATCGCGGCGTCGAGCCGGTCGAGGCTGATGCCGGTCATGCGACCGCGTCGCGGATCGCGGCGGCGAACGCGTCGACGTCCTCCGCGCGCGTGTCGTGCGAGCACATCCAGCGCACCTCGCCCGCCAGCTCGTCCCAGGTGTAGAAGCCCCACTCGCGCTGCAGGCGCTCGCCGGCACCAGGCGGGAGCACCGCGAAGACGACGTTGGCCTGCACGCGCTGGGTGATGCGCACGCCCTCGACGGCCTCCAGGGCGGCCGCGAGCCGTGCCGCCATCGCGTTCGCGTGGCCGGCCGCGCGGCGCCACAGCTCGTCGGCGAGCAGCGCCTCGAAGCCGGCGGCGACGTAGCGCATCTTCGAGGCGAGCTGCATCGACTGCTTGCGCAGGTAGGGCAGCGCGGGCTCGGGCCCGCCGCCGAGCAGCACGACCGCCTCGCCGAACATCAGCCCGGCCTTGGTGCCGCCGAAGGAGACGGCATCGGCGCCGACGTCGGTGCTGATCGCGCGCAGCGGCACGCCGAGTGCGGCGGCCGCGTTGGTCAGCCGCGCACCGTCGATGTGCAAGCGCATGTCGTGCGCATGCGCGTGGTCGGCGAGCGCGCGCAGCTCCTCGGGCGTGTAGAGCGTGCCGAGCTCGGTCGACTGGGTCACGGAGACGACGCCAGGCTGGATCGCGTGCTCGTCGCCGATCCGCACGATCCACCGCGCGACGAGCTCGGGCGTGAGCTTGCCGTCCGGGGCCGGGACCGTGAGCAGCTTGATGCCGCCCATGCGCTCCGGCGCGCCGCCCTCATCGACGTTGAGGTGCGCGCTCTCCGCGCACACCACGCCCTGCCACGGCTGCAGCAGCGCGCGCAGGCCGACGACGTTCGCGCCGGTGCCGTTGAACACGAGGAAGGCGTGCGCCTGCCCGCCGAACTCGCGCCGCAGCAGGGCCTCGACCCGCTGGGTCACGGAGTCGTAGCCGTAGGCGGGCTCGTGCCCGGCGTTGACGGCGGCCAGCGCTTCCATGACCTCGGGCAGGACGGGGGCGTAGTTGTCCGAGTTGAAGTAGGCGCGCATCGGATCGCGACGATAGCCGCGGGAAGTGGACCCAAGGGTCCGGATCGTTGCTACGATCCGGACCCCTCGGTCCGTTTCCTCCCCGAAAGGCTCCTCCCCACGTGACTCCGGCCCTCGCCGAGCGGCCGCACCCGATGCGGTCGCTGCTGATCCTGAGCGTCGCCGCGCTGGCGTTCGCGCTCGCCCAGACCACCTTGATCCCCGCCCTCGGCGTGCTCGCCCGCGAGCTCGACACCGACGCCAGCGGCGTCGCCTGGACGCTCACCGGCTACCTGCTCGCGGCCGCGGTCTGCACACCGATCTTCGGCCGGCTGGGCGACATGTTCGGCAAGCGCCGGCTGCTGGTGATCTCGCTGTCGGTGTTCGCCGGAGGGTCGATCGTCTCGGCGCTGGCGCACTCGCTCGAGCTGCTGGTCGCCGGCCGCGTCCTGCAGGGGGCCGGCGGCGGCATCTTCCCGCTCTGCTTCGCGATCATCCGCGACGAGTTCCCGCGCGAGCGGGTCTCCTCGAGCATCGGCCTGATCTCCGCCACGTTCGGCATCGGCGGCGGCGCGGGCCTGATCCTCGGCGGCGTGCTGGTCGACAACGCGTCCTACCACTGGATCTTCTGGCTCGGCGCCGCGATGGCCGCCGTCGCCGCCGTGCTGACCCAGGTGCTGATCCCCGAGTCGCCGAACCGCTCGCCGGGGCGGATCGACGTCCGCGGCGCCCTCGTGCTCGCGCTCGGCCTCACCCTGCCGCTGCTCGCGATCGCGCGCGCCAACGAATGGGGCTGGGGCAGCGCGCGCACGCTCCTGCTGCTCGCGGCCGGCGTCGCCGTCCTGGCCGGCTGGGTGGCGCTGCAGAAGCGCACCGAGCAGCCGCTGGCCGACGTCGCGCTGCTCGCCCGCCCGCCCGTGCTGATGACGAACATCGCGACGCTGCTGGTCGGCTTCGGCATGTTCGGCTCCTTCATCCTGATCCCGCAGCTCGCGGAGTCGCCCGAGTCGACCGGCTACGGGTTCGGCCTCGACGCCACCGGCGCCGGCCTGCTGATGCTCCCCGGCGCGCTGATGATGCTCGTCGCCGGGCCGTTCGCCGGCGTGCTCGTGCGCCGTTTCGGGGGCAAGCTGCCGCTCGCCCTCGGCGCCTTCATCTCCGCCGCCGCGCTGGCCGCGATGGGCCTCGACCACGGCACGCAGGGCGCGATGATCGCCTGGAACATCGTGCTCTCGATCGGCATCGGGCTCGCGTTCGCCGCGATGCCGAACCTGATCTTCGACGCGGTGCCGATGTCGGAGACCGGCGAGGCCACGGGCTTCAACACGCTCGTGCGCTCGGTCGGCGCGTCGCTGGGCTCGCAGATCTCGGCCGCGATCCTGACCGGCAGCGTGATCGCCGGCGCCGTGCTCCCGTCCGACGACGGCTACACGACCGCGTTCCTGGTCTCGGCCGGCATCGCCGCCGTGGCCGCGCTCGTCTCGCTCGCGATCCCGCGCGTGGGCGACCAAGCGCCGGTCGCGGCACGATCGCCGATCCCCCGCGAGCCGGCGCTCGCCGAGCGATGAGCGCCACCGCCCCGCGCACCCGCGCCGACGCCGTCCGCAACGCCGAGCGCGTGCTGGCGGCTGCGACCGAGGTGGTGGCGGAGAAGGGCGCCGAGGCGGGCGTGCCGGAGATCGCCGCGCGCGCCGGCGTCGGCAAGGGCACGGTCTACCGCTGCTTCCCGACCAAGGAGCACCTGATCGGCGCGGTGCTGGTCGAGCGGCTGCGCTGGTTCACCGAGACCGCGCAGGCCGCGGCCGAGCGCCCGGACGCGTGGGAGGCGTTCGTCGACCTGCTGGTGGACGCGGCCGAGCGCCAGGCGGGCGACTGCACGTTCTCGGCCGGGCTCTCGCACGAGTCGGTGCTGCCGGAGGTCGTGGCCGCGCGCGAGGCCATGCATGAGGCGATGGACGCGCTGATGGCGCGCGCACAGGCCGCCGGCCGGATGCGCGAGGGCGTGACGAGCCGCGACGTGAAGGTGCTGTTCGCCGGCACCGCGCAGATGTTGCGCGCCGACGGCAACCGCGATCCCGCGGAGTGGCGCCGCTACGCCGGGCTCGTGGCGAACGCCGTGCGCGCCTGAGACAATCGGAGCGTGGACTCCGATTCCGAGCCGGAGGAGATCGCCGCGCGCGAGGTGGAGGAGCTCTACCCCTCCGTCCTGATGCTCGAGGCGACCGCCATCCTCCACGCGCCGCCCTACGACGCGCAGGCGATCGCGCGCCTGCGCGACGCCAACGCCCGCCTGGTGGAGGCGCAGGACGCCGTGGAGGGGGCGCGCGCCGACGACCTCTTCCACGAGCGGCTGACGGAGAACTGCGGCAACCCGGACCTGCTCGCCGTGGTGCGCCCGATGCGCGAGCAGTTGATCGCCTACGAGCGCCAGTACTTCTCGACGGCCGAGCGGCGCGAGGGCTCCGCCGCGCAGCACGCCGCGATCACCGACGCGCTCGAGGCCGCCGACCACGAGCGCGCCGCCGCGCTCGTCCGCGAGAACTTCACTACGGCGCTACCGGGGCAGAGCGCCGGGCCTCCCGGCGAGCAGCAGGCGTAGCCGCCCGCACGGGCGAGCCGGCCTGGACCGCCGCGAGCACGATCCCGACCCACAGCAGCGTCGCCAGCCCGACGTGCACCCAGACCATCTCGGCCGGCACCTCGAGCTGGTACTGCACGAGCCCGAGCACGCCCTGGAAGGCCATCAGGACGCACACCCGCGCCAGCCGGTGCACGAGCGCGGCGTCGGCGCCGTGACGGCGGGCGACCCACCAGCAGGCGATCGCGAGCACGCCGAGCGCGGCGGCGAGCGCGCCGTGGCGGTCGATCAGCCAGCCGACCGTGTCGGCGCCCTTGAACGCCAGCCGATCGACCACGTCGCCGGTGCCCGAGCCGCCGGCGTGCGGCCCGGCGGCGGTCGCGGCGGTGCCGGCGAACAGCGTCACCCCGGCGAGCGCGAACAGCGCCCAGACCCAGCGCGCCACCACGAGGTCGCCGGCGCGCTCGCCCGGCTCCCACGCCGGCCGCGCGCGCCACACGAGCGCGCCGGCGGCGACGAGGATCACCATGGAGAGCGCGAAGTGGGCCATCACCCAGCCGGGGGCCAGCCCGTAGAGCACGGTCAGCCCGCCCATCACGGCCTGCCCGAGCACGCCGAGCGGCAGCAGCGCCGCCAGCACCGCCAGGTCGCGGCGGAACGGCTTGCGCGCGAACGCGAACACGAGCGCGGCGACCGCGCTGATGCCGACGATGCTGGTCAGCATCCGGTTGCCGAACTCGATGTAGGAGTGGGTGCCGAGCTCCGGCGTCAGGCGCCCGTCCTCGTAGCAGTTGGGCCAGTCCGGGCAGCCGAGCCCGGAGCCGGTGACGCGCACAGCAGCGCCGGTGAAGACGATCAGGACCAGCGTGCCCAGCGCGACGCTCGCCACGAGGAAGTACTGCTGCGGGGTCAGGGAGATGCTTCTCAGGCGGCGCACGCCGTGGCCATTCTGGCACCGTAGGGTTCCGCTCGGAATGCACGTCGTCCTGGTCACCAACGAGGTCTGGCCGCTCGTCGAGGGCGGCGGGATCGCCCGCTACGTCGCCGATGCGGCGCGGATGCTGGCCGCTGCCGGCCGGCAGGTGACGGTCCTCACCTCGAGCCGCCTGCGCTCCAAGCACGCCGAGCTGGCCGCGGCCGGCCACGAGGGCGTGGCCGTCGACGGCGTCGAGTGGGCGTGGGTGCGCGAGCCCGACGGCGACCTCACGCCGCTGTGGTCGCACCAGCACGCGTGGAGCCTGGCCTGCTGGGAGGCGGTGCGCGAGCTGGCCGAGCGCGTGAGGGTCGACGTGGTCGAGTTCGAGGACTACGGCGGCGCCGCGGCGGCGACCGTCGACGCGCGCCGGACCGGCCACCCGGCGCTGGCGGAGACCGTCGTGGCGGTCCGGCTGCACACGACGTGGGAGCTCACGCAGGCGCTCGACGACCGGCCGCTGGAGTCGATCGCGGCGCGCACCGTGATGGCGCTGGAGCGGCACTCGCTGGCCTTCGCGGACGCGATCATGGCGCCCGGCGAGCGCGCGCTGGCGGCCTACCGGGAGCGCTACGAGGAGCTGGCCCCGGCCGTGATCGCGCCGATGCCGCTCGCGCTGCGTCCGGCGGCAGACGACGCGCCGCCGCCCGCGGACGGCCCGCTCCGGCTGCTCTATATCGGCCGCCTGCAGCGCCTCAAGGGGGTCGAGGAGCTCATGCGCGCTGTGCTCGCACAGCCGTCGGGGACGGTCGAGCTGACGCTCGCCGGCGGCGACACCCAGACGGCCCCCGGCGGCGACTCGATGCGCGCATACCTGGAGGGGCTCGGTGGCAAGGGCGTAACGTTCCTGGGAGCGGTGCCGCACCCGGAGCTGCCGGCGCTGATCGGTGCCCACCACACCGTGGCGGTACCGTCGCACTTCGAGGCCTACGCCTACGTAGTGCGCGAGGCGCTGGCCGAAAACCGGCCGGTGCTCG